>DASXSZ010000122.1:0-15662 GCA_036505735.1 Solirubrobacterales bacterium | reverse complement strand
GTGCGTGACCCTTGAGTACGGTGAAGAACACCGGTGGAGGGAAGTTCATGAAGCGCTTTTCGCTTGCACCATTGGTGGCCATCGTGGTCCTGGCGGGATCGCAGATCGGGCCGGGTGCGCCAGCGCTGTTCGCGCCAGCCGACGGCCTGGCGCAAGCCGGCCGTTTTGACCTCGTCGGGACCCATCCTCAAGCGTCGCTTCAGCCGACGGTCCGGGGGAGGACCCTCAACTCCCTCAAGCACTGGAACGGCGCGATCTACGCAGGTTATGGCGACTACGTGGCCAACACCGGACCGATCGCGGTCACGCCATTCGCGCTGTCCACCGATCGGTTCGCCGCCGAGCCTGCTTTTTGGGCGGACTCCGAAGAGCTGCAGGTCTTCCGTGCCCTGAACGGCAACCTCTACGCCCCTTCGATCGACCCCAGGATCTCCGAGGATTACTCGGAGACGCCGCCGTCGGGGCCGTGGAGGGCCCTTGACGTCGTGGGATCCACGCATGTCTACGACATGGCCACGCGTACCGGAAGCGAACTCTGGATGGTCGGGTCTGCCGGCGATGACGCGGTCGCGTGGCGCAGCCTGGATGGTGGCGTCACCTGGAGCACTGCCCTGACCGTGCCGCCCAGGAAGAGCGGCGTCGGCGACTTTGCCCGCTTCTACTTCGCCGGCGCCTATCAGAACGCGCTCTACGTGCAAGCTGTCGACTACTACGGCGGCAAGCATCGGACATCCAAGGTCTTCGACGGCAGCAACTGGTCCGATGGACCGGATCTCCTTCCACAAGGGGGCCATGGCTACGACGCCGAGCTGTTCGACGGCCAGCTGATCTATCTCGCCCAGGGTCCTTCGAGCAGCTTGCTGTCCTTCGATGGAGCCGAGGTGACGAACATCGGGCAGGTCTTCTACAACTACAGCGTCGACGGCAACACGCTGTACGGCCTTGGGGAGAACGGGCATATACGCAAGTCGATCGACCTCAGACGATGGACTGAACTCAAGACTGCCGCGCCGGAGGCCGCACGCAGCATCGTTGTCATCGACGGCGTGATCTACGTCGGCACGACAGACTCACGCATCTACAGGATGTCGCCGACCTGCGAGGGTAAGCCGGCGACCATCGTCGGGACGAACGGCAAGGACGTACGAAGCGGGACGCGCCGTCGGGATGTGATCGCCGGCCTCGGCGGCAACGACAAGCTGAGCGGTCTCGCGGGCAACGATCTGATCTGCGGCGGCTCAGGCAAGGACGAGCTGAACGGTGGGAGGGGCAAGGACTTCCTGCTCGGCCAGAAGGGCAAGGACTCCTTGATGGGCGGCAAGGGCAAGGACAAGCTCAAGGGCGGCCCCGGCAAGGACAAGCAGGTCCAGTAGGAATCGAAACCTGGCCCCGGCAGGACCGGCCCTCGACCCGCCGTCGCCCCGCAAGCGGCCCCCATTGGCGCGCCGCTCGTCCGGGACCGGCGCAACCGGGTCCCAGCAGCGCACCGTCGCGCCGGCCGAGACCAGATCGGCGGCGATCGCCGAGCCAGCCTCACCCAGCCCGATCATCGCGACCGCCGAGTTCACTCGCCCTCCTCCTCGAGGACCCGGCTGGCGACCGCGAAGGCGTGATTGGCCGCCGGCACCCCGCAGTAGATCGCCGACTGCAGCAGCACCTCCTTGATCTCGTCGTTCGAGAGGCCGTTGCGCCGCGCCGCCCGCACGTGCATGGCGAGCTCCTCGAAGTGCCCGAGCGCGATCAGCGCGGTCAAGGCGATGGCGCTGCGCATGCGGCGGTCGAGCCCGGGCCTGGTCCAGATCTCGCCCCAGGCATAGCGCGTGATCAGATCCTGGAAGTCCTTCGTGAACTCGGTCGTCCCAGAGATCGCGTCGTCGACGTGCTCGTCGCCCAGCACCTCGCGCCGGACCTCCATGCCGCGATCGTGCTGGTCGCTCACTTCGCGGCTCCCACTCCCAGTAGCTCCTCGAGCTCCCGCGTGACGGCGTCGGCCTGCTCGACCGCCGCCAGGTGACGCGCCTCGGGCAGGACCACCACCCGTGAGCCCTCGATCTCCTCGCCGATCGCGGCCGCGCGCTCGGGCGTGCCGACCGGGTCGTCCTCGCCCGCGATCACCAGAGTCGGGGCCTTCACCGCATCGAGCCGGCCGCGCATGTCGAACCCGGCGAGCGCCTCGCAGCAGCCGGCGTATCCCTCTGGGTCGGTGGTCAGGAAGATCTCGCCGATCCGCTCGACGACCTCAGGGCTCCGCTCCCGGAAGCCCGGGGTAAACCAGCGCTCCATGGTCGCGTCGATCACCGAGCCCATCCCCTCCCGCCGCACCAGCGCGGCGCGCTCGGTCCACATCTCGGGGGTGGGCAGCTGCATGCCGGTACAGCAGATCGCCAGCCGGTCGATGCGCTCGGGCGCGTGCACGCCGAGCCACATCCCCGTCATCCCGCCGATCGAGAGTCCGCAGAAGGAGACCCGCTCCAACTCAAGGCGGTCGAGCAGCGCCAGGACGTCGCTCGCGAGATCCCCAACGGAGTAGGGGCCCGGCGGGGCCGGAGTCCCATCGTGCCCTCGCGCGCCGTAGCGCAACACCCGGAAGTCGGAGAGCGCTGCCGCCTGCGCGTCCCACATCACGCCCGTCGTGCCGAGCGAATTGGAGAAGACGACGACCGGCGCATCCTCGGGTCCGTCCAGGGTGTACTGAACCTCGACGCTCACGAACCCTCGTAGCGTGACAGGGCGCGATCGATGAAAACACCTGCGGAGCCGAGGTATCCGGCGGGGTCGAGCGCCCGGTCGATCTCCTCCTCGGAGAGCTCCGCCCGCACCGCCTCGTCGCCGACCAGCTGATTGCGCAGCGGAGTCCCCGAGTCGAGCGCGCGCTCGCAGGCGGCGTCGATCAGATCACGGGCACGGCCGCGGCCAACCCGCTCGCCGAGTGCCGCGACGAGGCTCTCGGCCATCAGCACGCCGCCGGTCGCCTCGAGGTTCTCGCGCATCCGATCCGGTCGCACCTCCAGGCCCCCGAGCGTCTCGGCCATCGCCGCCGCGGCGCCGCCCGTCAGGGCCAGCGCGTCGCTGAGCGGGCCCCACTCGGACTGCCAGGAGCCCGCCGCTCGCTCGTGCTCCTGGGGCATCGCGGCGAGCAGGACCCCGGCGTCGCCTCGGACCCTCCGCGCGCAGGCGATCGCCAGCACGGAGCCGACCGGGTTTCGCTTGTGCGGCAGGGTGGAGGAGCCGCCGCGGCCCCCGCCGGAGGGCTCCGCCACCTCCCCGACCTCGGTCTGCGAGAGCAGCACCACGTCCAGGGCGATCTTCTCCAGCGCACCCGCCGTGAGCGCGAGCGACGCGCCGAGGTCGGCGATCCGCTGTCGCTGGGTGTGCCATGGAACCGTCGGCTCCTCGAGCCCGAGCCGCCTCGCCAGCAAACCGATCACGCGATCTCCCTCAGTACCGAGGGCGGCGAGCGTGCCGGCGGCGCCACCCAGCTGCACGGCGAGCGAAACCGACGCGAGCCGCTCGCGGGCCGAGACCACGGAGTCGAGCCAGACCGCGGCCTTCAGGCCGAAGGTGATCGGCAGGGCCTGCTGCAGCAGGGTGCGGCCGGCCGTCGGCGTGTCGCGGTGCCGCTGGGCGAGCTCGGCGCAGGACGCCGCGACTGCGTCGAGCTCCCGACGGACCACGCCCAGCGCCCGGCTCGCCACCAGCATCGCGGCGCTGTCCATGACGTCCTGGCTGGTCGCGCCGTGGTGGACGAACCCCGCCGCCTCGCCGCCCACCTCCTCCCGCAGCGCCGCGACCAGCGGCACCACCGGATTGGCGGCCTTCCTGCCCTCGGCGGCAAGGCGCTCGGCGTCGAAGCCGCCCGCATCGCAGGCCGATCGGATCGCCTTCGCCGCCTCGGCCGGGATCAACCCGGCCTCCGCCTCCGCCTCAGCGAGTGCGGCCTCCACCTGGAGCATCGCGCGCAGCCAGGCCTCCCCGGAGGTCGTCTCCGCGACGGCCTCGGGGACGAAGAGCCCGCTGAAGGGGTCACCGGGCACGGGAGCTCGTTAGATGACGAAGAAGGTGGTCTCGCCCTCGCCCTGGAGGCGGATGTCGAAGCGGAGGGCTCCGTCCTCCTGGCGCGCGATCAAGGTCTGGCGCTGGGCCTCGTCCTCGATCAGCGAGAGCACCGGGTCCTCGGCGTTCGCCTCGGCCTCGTCGGGGAAGTAGATGCGGGTCACCAGGCGGTTGAGCAGGCCGCGCGCGAACACGGATACGTCGATGTGCGGCGCCTGCTGGCGATCGTCGGGGCCGGGCACCCCGCCGGGCTTCACGGTGAGGAACTCGAAGCGCCCCTCGGAATCGGTGGCGCAGCGTCCGAAGCCGGTGAAGCCGTCCTCCATCGGCACGTCCGCGCGATCGTCCTCGGGATGCTCGTAGCGGCCGGCCGCGTTCGCCTGCCAGATCTCGACGAGCGCGTCGTCGACCGCGTTGCCCTCGCCGTCGGTGATCCTCCCCAGCAGCCGGATGGCTCCTGGATGCTTGGGCTCCACCAGCCGCTCCTCCCCCTCGTAGGGCACCTCGATGTGCAGGAACGGGCCGATCGTCTGGGATGGCGTGAGCGCCGGCAACTGGCTCAGTCCTCCATCGGGGTCGCTTCGCGCCCGCGCAGAACGATGTCGTAGCGGTACCCGAGCGCCCACTCCTCGACGGTCCGATCGTGGTCGTAGCTGCAGATCATCCGCTCGCGCGCCTTCGCATCGCGGACGGAGTTGAAGATCGGGTCCTGGAAGAAGAGCGGATCCCCCGGGAAGAACATCTGGGTCACCAGGCGGGTCGCGAAGGCCGGGCCGAAGAGCGAGAAGTGGATGTGCCGCGAGCGCCACGCGTTGGGGTTGTTCTGCCACGGATAGGCGCCCGGCTTGATCGTGACGAACTCGTAGTGGCCATCATCGTCCGTCGTGCAGCGGCCGCCGCCGCTGAAGTTGGGGTCCAGGGGAGACGGGTGCTGGTCTCCGTGATGGCGGTAGCGGCCGCCGGCGTTGGCCTGCCAGATCTCGATCAGCGAGTTGCGGATCGGGCGGCCGTCGCCATCGAGCAGCCGGCCGTGGACGATGATCCGCTCCCCGACCGGCTCCCCCTCGTGCTGACGGGTGAGGTCGTGGTCGAGCTCGCCGATCCGCTCGTGGCCGTAGACGGGGCCGGTGATCTCGGAGAGGGTGTGGGGCATCGGCACCAGTGGGCGCTTCGGAGCGCGGGTCTGGGTAGAGACATAGTCGGGATACAGGTAAGGCGGGTTGATCTCCAGGTCCTCGCGCCGATAGCCGGTCACCTGTCCGTTCCTGGTCAGCTCGGATGCCACGGTCTTGCCTCCTCCTTGATCATCGCCCCGGCTCCGCGCACTCCCGCGCTCAAGCCGGCGCTTCCAGCGTCGCTCGCAGCCTGCGCAGCTCGCGCAGCTCGTCATCCGTGGGCGGCTCGGTCTCGACGAGGTCCTCGGACACCCGCAGCGGCCAGCCGGTCCGCTCGCGAGCCGAGTCGACCGAGACGCCCGGGTGGATCTGGGTCAGCGTCAGCTCGCGGGTCTCGGGATCGGGGCGCAGCACCCCGAGGTCGGTGATCACGATCGTGGGGCCGCGGCCCGGCATGCCGAGCCGCTCCCGGTCGCCGGGCGCCACCCCGTAGCCGACCGAGGTCAGGAAGTCGAGTCGATCGACGAAGCTGCGCGGCGACTGGCGGATGATCACGATCACCTCCCCGGCCATCGCGGCGATCTCCGGGGCGCCGCCGGCGCCTGGCAGCCGGACCTTGGGGCGGTGATAGTCCCCGATCACGGTGCTGTTCAAGTTGCCGAGGCGATCGATCTGCGCCGCCCCGAGGAAGCCGACGTCGATGCGCCCGCCCTGGAGCCAGTAGGCGAAGATCTCGGGGACGGGGACGACCGCGTCCGCCGTCTCCGCTAGCTCGCCGTCGCCGATCGAGAGAGGCAGCCTCGCCGGCTTCGAGCCGATCGTGCCCGACTCGTAGAGGAGTACCGTCCGGGGCGCGTGGGTGAGCCTCGCCAGGTTCGCGGCCGTGCTGGGCAGGCCGATGCCTACGAAGCAGACGGTCTCGTCGGTGAGCGCCCGCGCGGCCACCACGGTCATCATCTCGTCGGCCGAGACGGCGGTCTCCATGTCGGTGCTCATGCGACCCCCGCCGAGGTGAGCACGTGCTCGGCCATCCACTCCTGGAACGAGTCGCGGTCCCGGCTGATCTCGTCCCAGCGCTGGTAGAAGCCGTTGTCGCGGTCGTAGTAGCCGTGCGCGTATGAGGGCTGAGCGCCGCGCGGCGCCTCGGCGACTGCTCCCACCGCCCAGGTCGGCAGCACGATCGCCCCGGGCCGCGGCTCGAGCTCGTCGACGACCTCCTCGACGGTGACCACCGAGCGCTTCGAGGCGAGCACGATCTCCTTCTGGACCCCGACGATCCCCCAGATCTGCACGTTGCCCTCGCGGTCCGCGCGCTGTGCGTGCACGATCCCCACGTCGGGTCGGAGGGCGCGCACCGCGGTCACGGTCTCGCCGGTGAAGGGGCAGTCGATCGCCGCCACCGTCTCCTCGGAGTGCTCCAGGAGCTCCGTGCCGACGTACCCGCGAAGCGTTCCGAACGGCAGGTTCGACGCCCCCGCCGCGTAACGCGCCGCCATGCCGGCGTGGCTGTGTTCCTCGAGCTCGAGCGGCACCGGCCAGTCGTGCTCGACGGCGTCGCGGAGCCGGTGCAGCGAGCCAACGCCGGGATTGCCACCCCAGGAGAAGATCAGCTTGCTCGCACAGCCCGCGCCGATCATTTGGTCGTAGATCAGATCCGGCGTCATCCGGATCAGGGTGAGATCGCGCCGCCGCTGGCGGACGATCTCATGCCCCGCCGCGAACGGGATCAGGTGGGTGAAGCCCTCCAGGGCGACGCTGTCGCCGTCGTGAACGAGCTCGGCGACAGCCTCGTCCAGGGCCAGCAGCTCAGCCACCGGCGCCTCCCGCCGCCGCCTGCGGCGGCTGCCCCGGTTCCTCCTGCACCATGCTGAGCACGTCGCGCAGGTAGAGGAGATGGTCCTTCATCGCCCGCTCGGCGCGTGCCGGGTCCCCCTTCTCGACCGCCGCCACGAGGGCCTCGTGCTGCTCAACGATCGCCGAGTGGACGATGGCGGGCTCCAGCACCTCGACCAGGGACGGCTGGAGCACCTCGAAGATCCAGGTCGTCAGGGCCTGGATCATCCGGTTGCCGGCCGCGGCTGCGATCGTCTCGTGGATCTCGGCGTCGGCGGCCGAGACGACCTCGACGTTGTCGGGGTCGGCGGCGGCGGCGTCAACGGCCTCACGCAGACGGGTCAGCGTCTCCTCGTCGGGCTGATAGGCCGCCAGCCCCGCCAGCGGGACCTCGATCAGGACGCGGGCGTCGAGCAGCTCGTGCAGGCTGACGGCCTCGGTCTCGAGCATCATCGCGATCGCGTCGCTCAGGCTGCGGCCCATTCCCTGCTCCGCGGTGTGGGCGACGAAGATGCCGCCGCCGGGCCCCTTCGTCGCGCGGATCAGGTTGCCGCTGGAGAGAAGCTTGAGCGCCTCGCGAAGCGTCGGTCGGCTGACCCCGAATTCGGCCGCGAGGTCCTCCTCGCGGCCGAGGAAGTCCCCCGGGGCGAGCCCCTCGTTCTGCACGTAGTGCTGGATCTGCACGGCGACCTGCTCGCTCGCCCCCCTGATCTGCCGGGCCTGAGGCCTGGAGCGGGACCCGGAGCCCGCCCGCTGGGCGTTCACGATCCGACCCACCTCGGGGTGCGCTCATCGACGACCCGGCGAGACTTGCCCGTCTGGCGGGGCAGGACGCCGGGCGCGACCGGGACGACTCGGACGCGCAGGCCGAGCTGCTGGCGCATGCTCTCCTGCAGGCGCCGAGCGTCCGGGCCGTCCGTGAGCTCGACGTCGAGCTTCACCTCGTCCATGCCGCTGCGCTCGGTGTAGAAGGTGATCCGAAACTCCCCCGTGCTGCTCACCTGGCGGACGGCCTCCTCGATCGCCGACGGATAGACGTTCATGCCGCGGACCACCACCATGTCGTCGGTCCTGCCAACGATCCCGCCGGGCAGCCAGCGGCCCTCGTGGCCGGCGGGGCATTGCTCGTCGGTCGCGATCACCGAGTCGCCCGTGCGGTAGCGAAGCGCCGGGAAGCCGGTCAGGCCCAGGGGGGTGATCACCAGCTCCCCCCGCTCGCCCTGCGGCGTGGGGCTGAGGTCCTGGTCGAGGATCTCGCAGATGAACTCGCTCTCGTCTATGTGGAGCCCGTGTCCCTCGACGCACGGGTCGCCGAACGGCCCCGCCTCGGTGAGGCCGGCGTGGTCGATGCAGACCGCCCCGAAGCCCTCCTCGATCCTCGAGCGGACGCCCGGCAGCGAGCCCCCGGGCTCACCGGTGCACAGCACCCGCCCGATGGATTCGAGGGTCGACTCGAGGCGCTGCTCGACCGCGACCTCCAGCAGGTGGAGGGCGTAGGTCGGGGTGCACCAGAGCGTCGTCGCCTCGACCTCGGCGATGGTCTGCAGTCTCTGGACCGAGCCCATGCCCCCCATCGAGACCCCCATCGCGCCGATCTCCTGGAGCCCCTCCTTGGCGGCCCAGAACTGGACGTGCGGGCCGAACGAGAAGGCGAGGGCTACCCGGTCCGAGCTGTCCAGGCCGGCGGCGGTCATCGTGTTGGCGAAGCGCGCCCGCCACCAGTCCCAGTCCTCCGCCGTCTCGAGGACGCGGAGCGGGTGGGCGGTGGTGCCGCTGGTCTGGAAGAGCTGCGTGTAGCGCTCCAGCGGATAGGTGAGGTTGGTGCCGAAGGGACGGTGGCGCTCCTGGTCGGCGACCAGGTCGCGCTTGGTCAGCGGGCGGAGCTCGGAGAGGCTGGGGCGATCGCCCAGCCCGAGCTCCTCGACCCGTCCGCGCTGGAATGGGTTGGTCTCCAGAACGACGTCGAGCAGCTCAGCCAGCCGCTCCTCCTGCCCCGCGGCGCCCGGCCGCACGCCGACCCCCTGGCCATCGGCCGTCAATTCCTCCTCCTAGTCACTCCCTCGGGATCTGTCCACATTTTCAGCGCCTCCACGCCACATTATCCGATAAGTCAGAGTATTTGTCAGGAACCGGTGATCACCACCACGCGCGTCGCGCAGGTCGAACAGCTCCTCAACCAGGCTCATCTCCGCTCGCTTCTCGATCTCGTTGTCTTGATCACCAGACACGTCCCAGCCCGACGTAGTTCTCCGCCAGGGTCGCCGCGGCCGCCCGCGACGAGCAGACGTACTCGAGCTGCGCCCGCCGCAGGCCCCGGGTAAAGCCGTCGTCGTCAGGAAAGCGGTGCAGCATCCAGGTCATCCACCAGCTGAAGTGCTGGACGCGCCAGACCCGGCGCAGGCAGGCATCCGAGTACCCCTCGAGCAGCGAGTCGTCGCCGCCCTTCAGGTACCTGGCGAGCGCCTCGCCGAGCACTTGGACGTCCGCCACCGCCAGGTTGAGCCCCTTCGCGCCGGTCGCCGGGACGATGTGGACGGCGTCGCCCGCGAGGTAGAGCCGCCCGTACTGCATCGGCTGCGCGACGAAGCTGCGCAGGGGCGCGATCCCCTTCTCGATCACGGGGCCCTCCTTCAGGGTCCAGCCGTCGTCCCGGGCCAGCCTCAGGTGGAGCTCCTCCCAGATCCGCTCGTCCGGCCACTGCTCGAGCGAGTCCTCGGGGTCGCACTGCACGTAGAGGCGGCTGAGCTCGGGCGATCGCAGGCTGTGCAGAGCGAAGCCGCGCTCGTGGGGGGCGTAGATCAGCTCCTCGGTCGACGGCGCCACCTGGGCGAGGATCCCGAGCCAGGCGAAGGGGTAGTCGAGCTGGTTGAAGCTCAGCACTCCGTCGGGCACGGACGGGCGGCAGACGCCGTGAAAGCCGTCGCAGCCGGCGATCGCGTCGCAGCGGAGCTCCTTCTCAGTCCCCTCGTGGGTGAAGCGGATGCTCGGCTCGTCCGAGTCGATCCCGCGCAGGCTGACATCGTCGACCTCGAAGAGCAGCGGCCCGTCCGAGTCGAGACGAGCCGCGATCAGATCCTTGACCACCTCCTGCTGCCCATAGATCGTGATCGCCCTGCCCTCGGCGAGCTCCTCGAACGGGATTCGGTGCCCTTGACCGTCGAAGCGCAGCTCGATGCCCTGATGGACGAGGCCCTCCCGGTGGAGCCGATCGGCGAGGCCGAGCTCGGTGAGCAGATCGACCGTTCCCTGCTCGAGGACGCCCGCCCGGACCCGCCTCTCCACGTATTCGCGGCTGCGGTTCTCGAGCACCACGGATTCGATGCCCTCACGCTGGAGGAGGTGGGAGAGGACCAGGCCGGCCGGGCCGGCGCCCACGATCCCCACCTGGGTACGCGAGCTCCTCTCACCTTCCATGCCGTCTCCTCGCTCCATCGCCGGCGGTTGCGAACCCTAGAGGGCTGATGGGGTTAGGCGCGCGCGGGGGCGCCGCAGGCCGAGCTGGGCGCCGCACGCGGCCGAAGCGGGTAGTAACCACTACCCGCGAGGGCGCGGGTGGCGATCCAGCGAACGCATACGGCGTCATCCGCGGGCGTGGATAGCTCACAATCCGTTCTAGGGTCAGGGCCGAGCCAGCCCCTACATATAAGGAGCAGTCGAGGTCGTGCAGTTCAACCTGGATGCACTGGGGCGTTGGACCCCGGGGCGCGCCGTCTCCGTCTCGAGGGAGGCGATCGGCTCCTACGCGCGGGCGACCGACGAGGTGGCGCCGCTCGCCCTCGAGGGCCGGGTCGCTCCCCCCGTCTTCGCGATCGTCCCCGTCTGGGCGACGCTCCAGGAGGCGGCGCACGCGGTCGCGCCGGAGGAGGCACGGCCGCGGGTGGTGCACGGCGATCAGGACATCCTGATCTCTGCGCCGATCGAGTCCGGGATGACGCTGCGCTCGCGGGCCACGGCGGTCGGCGTCCATGTCAAGGAGTCCGGGACCACGGTCGTCCTCAAGACAGAGACCCGGGACGGCGACGACCGCATCTTGAACGAGCAGTACGTCACCGAGTTCTACCGGGGGATCACGGGCGGCACCGGCGGCGGCACCGATGCACCGACCCACCGCATGCCCGACGAGCTTGCGAACTCGGAGCCCGAGGCGACCTTCACCTATCCGGTGGCCGAGGACCAGACCAAGCGCTACGCGCAGGCATCCGGCGACCGCAACGCCTTCCACCTGGACGACGAGGTGGCGAGGGCGGCAGGCCTGCCCGGGATCATCGTCCACGGCCTCTGCCTGATGGCGTTCGCCGGACGGGCGGTGCTCGAGTCGCGCGGCATCGACGATCCCGCGGCCGTGCGCCGTCTGGCCGTGCGCTTCTCGCGCCCGATGCGCCCGGGCGACGCGCTCACCACCAGGATCAGAGGCCGTCCCGCCGACGGCCAGGTCGTCTTCGACGCGGTCGACGGCTCCGGCGAGGTCGTGCTGAGGGACGGTCTCGCGGAGCTGAACGGGGCCGGGACCGCGGCGTGATCGACGTCGACGGGATCCGGGCGATCGACTTCCACACGCACGTGGAGGTCTCGACCGAGGGCCACGACCCGATCCCGCCGAAGCTCCGCGAGGCGTCCCAGCGCTACTTCCGCGACGGCGGCGGCACCCCGACGATCGACGACGTCGGCAGCTATTACCGCGAGCGCGGAATGGCCGCCGTGGTCTTCACGGTCGACTGGGAGTCGCAGTCGGGCCGCCCGCCCGTCCCCAACGAGGAGGTGCTGGAGGGCGCTGCGGAGTACCCCGACGTCCTGATCCCCTTCGCCAGCGTCGATCCCGCCCGGCCCGACGCGGTCGATCGCGCCCGCCGCCTGATCTCGGAGCATCGCGTCCGCGGCTTCAAGTTCCACCCGAACCTGCAGGCCTTCTTCCCCAACGACCGCTCCGCCTATCCGCTGTATGAGGTGATCGCGGAGGCCGGTCTGCCGGCCCTATTCCATACCGGGCACAGCGGGATCGGCTCGGGGCTGCCCGGAGGCGGCGGCGTGCGGCTCAAGTACTCGAACCCGATCCACGTGGACGACGTCGCGGCCGACTTCCCCGAGATGCCGATCGTGCTCGCGCACCCGTCCTTCCCCTGGCAGGACGAGGCGCTCTCGATCGCGATGCACAAGCCGGAGGTCTACATCGACCTCTCCGGCTGGTCGCCGAAGTACTTCCCTCCCCAGCTCGTCCGGTACGCGAACACCCTGCTGAAGAGGCAGGTTCTGTTTGGCTCTGACTACCCGATGATCACCCCCGAGCGCTGGCTGAGCGACTTCGAGCGGCTCGAGATCGACGACGAGGTGAGGCCCCTGATCCTCAAGGAGAACGCGATTCGGCTGCTCGAATTGCGCTCAACTAAAGGTAAATAGAAAACAAACCAAACGGCTGATCGAGCCGATCGCCGGTGAGATCGACTTCTACCGGCGCGCCCTGCCCGCGGACGGCGGGGTGCTCGGGTACACGATCCGAGGCCGCCCAGGCGCTCATGCGGGCGCGCGCTCGGACGCGAAGGCAACGAAGGCGTCCAACGCGTCCGGGTCGGCGAGCGCGTCGCGGCTCGCCACCTTCTCGGGAGGGTCGCCGAGCAGGATCCGCTTCACGGGCAGCTCGAGCTTCTTCATCGTCAGCGTCTTCGGGATCGCCGGCACCGCCTCGATCGTGTCCGGGACGTGACGGGGCGAGAGCGTGCCGCGGAGCTCGGTGGCGATCCGCTTGCGCAGCTCGTCGTCGAGCTCGGCGCCCTCCGCAAGGGTGACGAACAGGATCAGCTCGCCGGCCCCGCCCTCGGGATCCTCGATGTGGACGACGAGGCTCTCCACCACCTCGTCCAGCCCCTCGACGACCGAGTAGACCTCGCCGGTGCCGAGGCGGACGCCGCCGCGGTTGAGCGTCGCGTCGGAGCGGCCGGTGATCACGCAGCTGCCGCGCTCGGTGAACATGATCCAGTCGCCGTGGCGCCAGACGCCCGGAAAGTGCTCGAAGTAGGCGGCGCGGTAGCGGGAGCCGTCCTCGTCGTCCCAGAAGCCGACCGGCATCGAGGGCATCGGCTGGCGGATCACGAGCTCGCCGAGCTCGCCCACCACCGGTTGGGCGTTCTCGTCGTAGGCCGCCACGTCGACGGCGAGGCAGCAGCCGGCGATCTCGCCGCGGTAGACCGGCTGCATCGGGCTCCCCTGGACCATCCCGGTGCAGACGTCGGTCCCGCCGCTGCCGACGTTGAGCAGGACGTCCGGGCCGAGCTGCTCGTAGATCCAGTCGAATCCCTCCGGAGGAAGCGGCGAGCCGGCGGCGCAGAACTGGCGGATGCTGGAGAGGTCCATGTCGCGCAGGCCGACACCCCCCTTGCGGCAGGCCATCAGGAACGCCGGAACCCCACCCATCAGCGTGGGTCGGAGCTCCTCGGCGAGCCGCCACTGAGCCGAGAGGTCCGGGTACATCGGGTTGCCGTCCAGCATCACGATCGAGGCCCGCAGCAGCAGGGTGTTGACCAACGCCATCCACATCATCCACGCGGTCGTCGTGAACCAGAGCAGCCTGTCGCCCGGCTGCAGGTCCCAGCTCAAGCCCTCGTTCTTGTAGGCCTCGATCAGGATGCCGCCGTGGCGATGGACTATCGCCTTCGGCAGGCCGGTCGTTCCCGACGAGAAGAGGACGCAGAGCGGATGGTCGAAGTCGACGGGATCGAACTCCAGCGGCCCTGACGCGGCCAGCAGCTCGTCCCAGCCGAGCGCGTCGGGCAGGCCGTCGTCGGGTCCGCCCGCGTAGGGGACGTGGACGACGTGCTCGAGGCTGGGCAGCGCGTCGCGGACCTCGGCGACCTCGGCGCGCCGGTCGATCGGCTTCTCGCCGTAGCGGTATCCGGCGATCGCGAGCAGCAGCCTGGGCTCCAGCTGGCCGAAGCGGTCGATCACGCTGCGGGGCCCGAACTCCGGCGCGCAGGTCGCCCAGATCGCGCCGAGACTGGCGGTGGCGAGGAAGGCGACCAGCGTCTCCGGGATGTTCGGCAGGTAGGCGACCACCCGGTCGCCGGGACCGATGCCGAGGCGCTGCAGCCCCGCCCGCGCCCTCGCCACCTGCTCGCGCAGGTCGCCGAAGGTGAGCTCGAAATCGTCCCGGGTCTGCGACCGCGCCAGCACGGCGACCCGGTCGGTGTCCTCATCGCGGCCGAGCATGTGCTCGGCGTAGTTGAGGCGCGAGCCGGTGAACCACTCGGCGCCGGGCATCTCGCGCGAGCCGAGCACCCGCTCGTAGGGGCTATGGGCGCGGACCTCGAAGAAATCCCAGAGCGATCCCCAGAAGCCCTCCAGGTCATCGACCGACCAGCGCCAGAGCTCCTCGTACCCGGCGGGGTCGATTCCTCGAGTTTCGCGCAGCCAGTCGAGATAGCGGCCGAGCTGCGTCGTCTCGCGGACGTCGGCGGGCGGCGTCCACATCACGGATCCGATCTCCTCCACGCGCGTCACGCTCAGACTGAGATATTGTCAGGTTTTCTGACACTTAGCTCAGAGGGGACTACGCGACCATCAGCTGCTCGACGCCGCCGCCGAGCTCGACCCCGGTCTCGTGCCGAGCCCCGACGAGATGGCGGTCGAGTCCGAGCGCAAGCTCGCCGACAAGCGCGGCCTGGAGATCGCGCAAGGCGTCTTTATCGTCTTCTAGGGCTAGCTGACCGGGACGCGCACGTCGGCCTCGCGCTCCCGCCGGCGCGGGCGCTCGGAGAGCCGAGCCGGCGCGGCCGAGAGGGCTCGCAGGCGCATGTCCGACCAGGTGACGCCCTCGCGGACGAGCGCCGGAACGCCGAGTGCGACCGCGGTCGCGATCTCGACCGCCTGCAGGATCACGCCGTAGGCGAGCGCATCGGCGCCCGAGACGCCGAACCCGGCCGTGAGCACGCTGATCACCGCCACCTGGAAGATGCCGATGTTCGACGGGGTGGCGGGGACCACCGCGGTGACGTTCACCGCGAACAGGCAGGCGGCAGCCGCGCCGATCCCGACGCGGTGGTCGAGGCCGAGGGCGGCGAACAGCGCCCAGCAGGAGAGCAACTGCAAGAACCAGGCGAAGAGCTGGAAGAACGCCGCCAGCGGGCCTCGTCGCGGGTCCCGGAAGACGCTCAGGCCCTGGCGTGCCTGCTTGAGCGCGTTCCTGATGGCGCGCAGCGCGCGGGCGAGCCTGCCCTCTCCCGTCGTCCGCACCAGGGACGGCGCCAGCAGCACCGCGACGAGCAGCAGGAGCGGTGCCATCGAGACGAGGAAGATCTTCTGCGTGCTCGACTGGAAGAGGTCGGTGGTCGAGACGATGATCCCGCCCAGCAGAACCAGGGCGAGGATGTTGAGCGCGGTCTGCGAGACGAGGGTTCCGATCAGGACCGCGAAGGTCTCGCGCATGCGGCCCACCCGCCGCGCGAGCACCAGGGCCCTGGCCGGCTCGCCGAGACGGGCCGGCAAGGTCGCGGACATCAGCACCCCGATCATGGTCGCCGAGGTGACGTCGCGGCGCCTGACCGGGCGCTTGGGAAGAGCCGCGCGGGTGATCGCAACCCAGGAGGCGGCGCGGGCGAACATCGCGGCACTCATCAGCGCGCAGGCGATCACCACCCACTTGACGTCGGAGTCGATGATGTTCTGGGCAACCCG
>DASXSZ010000121.1:0-10699 GCA_036505735.1 Solirubrobacterales bacterium | reverse complement strand
ACGTCACGGTGGACGAGGCCCTCGACGTCGCCCGCGGGCTCGCGGAGGGACGCGAGTGAGCGAGCGCCTCTTCGAGACCGGCGGCGAGACACCTCGCACCGGCGTGCCGCCGGAGGAGGCCCCGCTGGCGACCAGGATGCGCCCGCGCGACCTCGAGGGGTTCGCCGGGCAGGCACACCTCCTCGGCGAGGGGTCGGCGCTGAGGGTGGCGATCGAGTCAGGGGAGCCTCACTCGGCGATCTTCTACGGCCCCCCGGGCACCGGCAAGACCACGCTGGCGCGGATCATCGCGGCGCGGGTAGAGGGCGCGTTCGAGGAGCTCTCCGCGGTGAACGCCGGTCGGGCTGAGGTCCGCGAGGTGATCGCCCGCGCCCGTGAGCGTCGCGCCTCGGGGCGGCCGACGATCTTCTTCCTCGACGAGATCCACCGCTTCAACAAGGCCCAGCAGGACGCCCTCCTCCCCGCCGTGGAAGAGGGCCTGATCACCCTGATCGGCGCCACCACCGAGAACCCCTACTTCGAGGTCAACTCGGCCCTGCTCTCCCGTTGCCAGATCTATGAGTTCCGGCCTCTGGGGCACGACGAGGTCGAGGCGCTGCTTCGCCGGGCGTTGAGCGACGAGCGCGGGCTTCCGGGCGCACCGACGGTCCCGGACGAGGCGCTGGAGATGCTGGCGGCCCGCTCCGGCGGGGACGCGCGAGTCGCCCTGGCGGCGCTCGAGCGGGCCACCGAGACAACGGCAGCGGCGGGCGAGGACGAGGTCTCGCCGGCCGCGGTCGAGGATGCACTGCAGCGCAAGGCGCTGCTCTACGACCGGGAGGGCGACAAGCACTACGACTACGTCTCCGCCTGGATCAAGGCGACCCGCGGATCGGACGTCGACGCCTCGATCTACTACTTGGCGGTGATGCTGGAGGGTGGAGAGGACCCGCGCTTCATAGCCCGCCGGATGGTGATCTTCGCCTCCGAGGACATCGGCAACGCCGATCCTCAGGCGCTGATGGTCGCCAACGCGGCGGCACAGGCCGTCGACCGGGTCGGCCTGCCCGAGTGCGCGCTCAACCTGGCCCAGGCCGCCGCCTATCTGGCCCTGGCGCCGAAGTCGAACGCGTCGACGCTGGCGATCTCCCGCGCCTCGGCCCACGTCCGCGAGCACGGCGCCGCCGATCCGCCCGCCCACCTCCAGGACGCCCACTACCCGGGTGCCCGAAAGCTGGGGCGCGGCGAGGGCTACCGCTATCCGCACGATGAGCCGGATGCGGTCACCGACCAGCCGCTTGCCCCGGAGTCGGTCCGCGGCGAGCGCTTCTACGAGCCGGCCGACCGCGGGTTCGAGGCAGAGATGCGCGCCAGGCTCGAGCGCCTCCGGGAGCTGCTCGGCAAGCAACGCGACCAGCGTTAGCCGCAGATTAAGAGCGGGCGAACGCCGTTCTCTTTGCGGCGCAACCTTTTCTGCAAGGCCGTGTTCTGACTGGTGTCTGACGCTCTGGCAGTCGTGCGGTTCGCCGGAGCCGGCGCGTAAAAGCCGGGGAGTGGACACTGAGGCCGGGAGCTCGGGGATTGCTCCCGGCCTCTGCTATGTCGGACCACAAGCTGGGAGGAGAGGGAGAAGCGGCCTCGGCGGGAGGCCGCTTCACGCCTGGCTCGTGCCACCGGCAGCCGCGGGGCCTATCCGTAGAATCGCCGGGACGAGCAAGCGACGAGAGGAAGCAGCGATGGAGGCGAGCTCCCGCAAGACCCGAACGAGCCGGAAGTCCGACGCCGACGGCCGGAGCGGCAACGGCGCCGCTCCCACCAAGGCGCAGAAGAAGCCCAGGTCCTCGTCCAGGCGGTCGAAGGCCAAGACGGCGCTCGACTCGTTCAACCCCGCGACCGGGGAGCTGGTCGGAACCGTCGAGACCCTGACCCCGAGCAAGGTGCAGGCGGTGGTCGACGACGTGGCGGAGGTGCAACCGTTCTGGGGGGCCCTCACCCTCGAGGATCGCGCGCGCTACATGCGCCGAGCGGTCGACGTGCTGCTCGCCGAGCTCGACGAGATCGCGGAGCTGCTCACCAGCGAGCAGGGTAAGCCGCGGGTGGAGAGCTACACGATGGAGCTCCTCCCCACCGTGGACTCGCTCAAGTGGATCGCCGACAACGGCCCGAGCATCCTCTCCGACGAGAAGCTCTCGATGCCGCTCATCCTGAAGTCGAAGAGCGCCAAGTTCACCTTCGAGCCGATCGGCGTAGTGGGCGTGATCGCTCCCTGGAACTACCCCTGGTCGATCCCCTTCGGCGAGGTCGCGATCGCGCTGATGGCAGGCAACGGGGTGGTGCTCAAGCCCGCCAGCCTCACGCCGCTGATCGGCGAGCGCATCCGGCAGACCTTCGAGAAAGCCGGGCTGCCCGAGGGCTTGATCCGCACGGTGCACGGCGGCGGGCGGATCGGCGACGCCCTCGTCAAGTCCACCGCGGGGAAGATCTTCTTCACCGGCTCGGTCGAGGTCGGCCGCAAGGTCGGTGTCGAGTGCGCCAAGCGGATGAAGGGCTCCGTGCTGGAGCTGGGCGGTAAGGACCCACAGATCGTCTGCGCCGACGCCGACCTCGCCAACGCCGTCTCCGGCGCCGTCTGGGGAGGCTTCGCCAACGCCGGGCAGACCTGCTCCGGGATCGAGCGCGTCTACGTCCACCGGTACGTCGCCGACGCGTTCCTCGAGGGGGTGGTCCGCGAGACCGAGCGGCTGACCGTGGGCGACCCGCGCGAGTGGACCACGGAGATCGGGCCGATGGTCTCCGAGGAGCAGGCGAGGATCGTCGAGGAGCTGGTCGACGACGCCATGGAGAACGGCGCCGAGCGGCTCACGGGTGGCCCCACCGAGGTCACTGGGATGAAGGGGAGCTTCATCGCCCCGGTCGTGCTGACCGGCGTCACGCACGAGATGCGGATCATGAAGGAGGAGATCTTCGGCCCCGTGCTCCCGGTAATCACCGTCGATTCCGAGCAGGAGGCGATCGGACTGGCCAACGACTCGCGGTTCGGCCTCGGCGCGTCCGTCTGGACAAAGAACCGCGCCAAGGGCGAGCGGATGGCCCACCAGATCGAGTCCGGGATGGTCTGGGTGAACGATCACTCCTTCTCCCACGGCGCCTGCCAGTGCGCCTGGGGCGGCGTCAAGGACTCAGGCCTGGGCCGCTCGCACTCCAAGTTCGGCTTCTACGAGTGCGTGAACATCAAGCAGCTCGCCTGGGAGCCGGGCTGGACCCGCGACATGTGGTGGCAGCCCTACGACCGCAAGCTCGCAGACGCGCTCCGCTCCTCGGCGCAGCTGCTCTACAGCCGCAACGGGAACCGATTGCGGGCGCTCCGCGAGGGGTTCCGACCGCTCGTCGAGGTCACTCGGCGGACGATGCGCAAGGGCGCCTAGCCCCCTCCCCTAGCGAGAGATTCGCGCCGCGGTGCCCCGGGCCTGTCTGCCGATGGGTGCAAAGAGCATGAAAGGCGAGATTGAAATGCATAACCCGCGGAGATTCGGGTAAGCGCCGGCGGATGCCTCGGCAGGGACGCCGCCGCACCGTTGCCTGCGCGACCAGCTTGCTGGCCGCGCTTTTTGTTGCGCTGCTTGCCGGCCAGGCGATCGGGAGCGTCGCCGGCAAGTCATCGACGAGGGCCGCGAGGTCCGTGCGGATCGCCACCAGGTCCTTCACCCTGTCACAGCCGGACCAGAAGAAGCGCCTGACCGTCGGCTGCCCGGGCAACAGCCTTCCGCTCGGAGGCGGCATGAGCAGCTACCCGCCGCCGAGTGCGGGCGGCGAGGGCGTTTACCCGCATTCCTATGAGCGGCTCGGCGTGCAGCACGGCTGGCACGTCACCGCGGTGCTCTTCGACCCGACCCCCGGCAGCACGCAGCCCCGGAGCGTCACCCTGCAGGCCGCCTGCGGGCCCCGGCTGGGGCACGTGACGCCGCCGCACACGACCAAGTACGTGAAGCCCGGTCAGACGAAGACCGCCGTCGCGACATGCCCGGGCCGGAGACACCTCTTCTCCGGAGGCTTCCAGCGCACCGACTTCATCTCCCGGGGCGGCAACTACGTGATGGAGTCGCGGGCGATCTCGTCGAGGTCCTGGCAGGTCGTCGCCCACGCCTTCGGTGGCTTCGGCGGCCAGATCACGGCGATCGCCTACTGCACACGCAGCAAGCGGCCGCTGCTCAGCGAGGTCTCCGCCTCCACGGCACTCGGACCCGGCCTCGGCACGGCGACAACCCCGACCTGCCCGCCGGGGACGCGGATGACCGCCGGCGGCTTCAGCAGCAACGGCTCGACCTCCGTCTTTCTCACCAACGGCATGCTCAATGACGACGGCACGTGGTCGGCCTCCGGATTCAACCTCGGGTCGGGAGCCTCCCTGACCGCCTACGGCTACTGCCTGAACGCCTAGCGCCCTACAGGCTGGCGCCCGGTCGGCGCTGGCGATCACCGCTAGATTCGGCCGGATGATGGAACAGGCGGCGATAGAGGGCCGTTCGGGCGCCCCTCGCCCCGCGGGGACGCCGAGTGAGCCGGCGATCGAGCTGAGTGGGCTGCACCGGGATTTCGGCGATCGGACGGCGCTCGCGGACGTCAGCCTGCTGCTGGAACGGGGCAGGAGCCTCGCCGTGCTGGGCCCGAACGGATCCGGCAAGACCACCTTGCTTCGGATCCTCGCCGGCCTGCTCCGCCCGAGCGGCGGGGAGGTCTCGGTGCTCGGCTGCGCTCTGCCGAGGGAGACGCACCGCCTGCGCGGGCGGGTCGGTTACCTCGGCCACGAGCCCCTTCTCTACCGCGACCTGACCTCGCGCGAGAACCTCTCCCTGGCCGCCGCGCTGCACGGGCTCGATCAGGCCAGCGCGGAGACACGGATCGACGAGCTGCTCGACGCGGTCGGGATGGCCCGCCGCGCCCGCGATCGGGTGGCAGAGCTCTCCGCGGGGATGAGGCAGCGGATCGACATCTGCCGGGCGGTCCTGCACGAGCCCGAGCTGCTTCTGCTCGACGAGCCCGACGCCCACCTGGATGCCGAGGCGCGCCGCCGCGTGGAGCAGCTGATCGCCGCCGGGGACCGCCGCACCCGCGTGATCGTCAGCCACGACCGAGAGGCCGCCAGCGCGGGCGCCGACTCCGTCATGGAGCTCGGATGACCGCCTTCTCGGCACTCCTGCGCAAGGACCTGCGCGTTGAGCTGCGCACGCTCCGTTCGCTGCCCGCGATGGCGCTGTTCGCGATCACCGCCTTCGTCATCTTCCGCTTCGGGCTCGATCGGACCAGCCTCGACGGGGAGCTCGCCGCGGGCGTGCTCGTCCCGACCCTGCTGTTCGCGGCGCTGCTCGCCATCAACCGGCTCTTCGTCGCCGAGCGGGAGGAGGGCGGCTTCGACCTGGTTCGCCTGGCGCCGGTCGACCGCACCGTGCTCTTCGCAGCGAAGGCGAGCGCCCTGGTGATCTACCTGGTCGTCCTGGAACTGGTCGCGGTGCCGATCTTCGCGCTCTTCTTCCTCGATTCCGCTTCGGGGCTCGTCCCCTTTGCACTCATCCTGCTGCTCGCCGACATCGGGATGGCGGCGACCGGCACAGTGATCTCCACGATCGCGACCATGTCGAGCGCCCGCGACCTGCTGGCGCCGCTGATCCTGCTGCCGCTGCTCGTCCCGCTCGTGATCGCGGCTGCGGGCGCCGGGGAGCACCTGCTCGCCTCCGGCGGGCCCGACTACGGGCGGTTCGGCACGTGGCTGGCCCTGCTCGGTCTCTACGATTTGATCTTCCTCCTGGTCGGCTACGCGACCTTCGACTTCCTGCTCGAGGACTAGCCCGGGGGGCAACGGATGGCCAGAGCGCTCCAATCGATAACCCTTCGCCGCCTCGCGATCGCGACCGTGGCCGTGATGGGGATGGGCTACGCCCTCGCCTTCCTCTACGCCCCCGAGGACGCCGACCAGGGCTTCATCCAGAAGATCTTCTACCTGCACGTGCCACTCGCGACCGTGTCGCTCGTCGGCTTCATGGTCGCCGCCGTTCACGCCATCCGCCATCTGCGGACCGGGGACCCCAAGCACGACGCACGCTCGTACGTCTCGATCCACATCTCGGTCATCTTCGGCCTCGGCGTCCTGCTCACCGGCGCGATCTGGGCGAAGGGCTCCTGGGGCGAGTGGTGGGAGTGGCGCGAGCCGACCCTGGTCAGCTTCCTGATCGTCTTCCTGCTCTACGCCACCTACTACCCGCTGCGATACGCGATCGAGGACCGGGATCGCCAGGCGCGCTATGCGTCGGTTTTCGCGATCACCGCCGGGGCGTTCGTCCCCCTCAACTTCCTCGCCGTGCGGCTCGCGCAGCCGCTGATCCATCCCCGGACCTTCTCCTCGGCCGGCGGCCTACCCGGCTCGATGCTCTTCGCTTTCCTGGTCTGCCTGGCGGGGATGGCGCTGCTGTGGGCGACGCTGGTCTGGTTCGAGCTCGACGCCAAGGCGGCGTCGGGGAACCTGAAGCGGATCCGGCGGGCCCTGGAGGCCACAGCGTGACCCCGCTGCTCGCCATCGAGAGCGCCGACCGCTACGTCGGCGGCGCCTACCTGGTGTTCCTGCTCCTGCTGCTGGTCTACGTGGCGATCATGGCCGCCAAGCTCCAGCGGATTCAGCGGGAGCTGAGCTCGCTCGCAGACCTGGCGGATCGGCCTCGGGCTCCCAGGCCCGACCGGGACCTCGGGCAGATCCACGATCGGGAGCACGAGATCGAGACCGTGCGACAGGGGGATCGCCGGTGAGCGGGCTGCTCGCACTCGGCGTCTCCCACCGCACTGCGCCGCTGGCGCTGCGGGAGCAGCTCGCCCTCACCGAGGGGAGGGCCGCCGGGGTGCTCAACGCGCTCGTCTCCGAGGAGCCGATCAGCGAGGCGGTCGCGCTGTCAACCTGCAACCGCACCGAGCTCTATCTGGTCGCGACCGACTCGGTCGAGGCCGAGGCGGCGGGGCTCGGCGTCCTGGCGAGGGAGGCGGGGATCCGCCCCACCGAGCTGCTCGGCCCGCTGTACTCGCTGCGCGGCTCGGATGCGGCGAGGCACCTCTACCGGGTGACGGCCGGCCTGGACTCGATGATCGTCGGCGAGGCCGAGATCCAGGGCCAGGTGAAGCGCGCCTACGAGCTGGCGTTGGTCGAGGGCGCGACCGGCCCGATCCTCAATCGGATGTTCCGTGGCGCCCTCGCGGGAGGCAAGCGAGCCCGCACAGAGACGGCGGTCGGCGAGAAGGGCGTCTCGATCCCCTCCGTCGCCGTCGAACTCGCGCAGCGCAACCTCGGCGACCTCTCCGCCCGCCGCGTCCTGCTGATCGGCGCCGGCGAGACCTCGGAGCTCACCGCTCGCGCCCTCGCGGCGCGTGGCTCCGATGCGGTCTTCATCGCGAACCGCGGCTACAAGCGGGCGATCTCGCTCGCCCAACGCTTCGGAGGAAGGGCGGTCCGGATCGACGAGCTGCCGGTGCAGCTCGCCGGCGCCGACATCGTCGTCTCAGCCACCAACTCTCCGCATCACCTGATCGAGCGCCCCGAGCTGGGGGTGATCATGGGCCAGCGCGAGGGCAAGCCGCTTCTGCTGATCGACCTCGCCGTGCCCCGCGACATCGACCCCGAATGCCGCGAGGTCGAGGGCGTCAGCCTCTACGACGTCGACGAGGTGCAGGGGATCGTCGAGCAGAACGCGTCCGGCCGGGAGGCCGAGGCTCGCCGCGCCGGTGGGATCCTCGACTCCGAGCTCTCACGCTTCGAGCGCTGGCTCGGCTCCCAGGAGATCATGCCCACGGTCGCCGCCCTGAGGGAGCGCGCCGACGCGATCGTCAATCAGGTCCTCGCCGAGAACGCCACCCGCTGGCAGAGCCTCACCCCCACGGACCGCGAGCGCCTCGAGCAGATGGCCCGCGCGATCGCCAACCGGCTGCTGCACGAGCCGACCGTCCGGGTCAAGGGGCTGGCCGACCGCGAGGACGCCTATCTGCAGGTGAGCGCGCTCCGCGAGCTCTTCGGGCTCGACGCGGGCACCGAGCCGGAGGCAGGCGATGGGGCCGACATCGCCTCCCTCGACGAGCGCCGCCGCCGAAGCGAACGCAGCTGAGACGGGTCGGCGATGGCTGATCCCCCGCTTCGGCTCGGGACGCGCGGCAGCGTCCTCGCCCTCGCCCAGGCGAAGCTGGTCGCCAAGGCGCTGGGCGGTGCCGACGTCGTGCCGATCAAGGCGTCCGACGGCGACCCACCTCATGAAACGGGTCGCCCCTCGGCTTCGCCTGCGGGGCGCCCTCGCATGAGCGACAAGGCCCGGTTCGTCCGGGAGATCGAGAGGGCGCTGCTCGACGGCGAGGTCGACCTGGGCGTTCACTCGGCCAAGGACCTCCCGACGTACCTGCCCGAGGACCTGGAGATCGCCGGGGTACCGGAGCGGGCGGACCCGCGAGACGCCTACGTCGGCCACGTCAACTCGATCGGCGAGTGCCCTGAGGGCTCCCGGATCGGCACCTCGAGCCTGCGTCGGCGCGCTCAGATCCTCGCCCGGCGGCCGGACCTGGAGATCGTCGAGCTCCGCGGCAACGTCGACACCCGGCTCGCCCGGTTCGAGGCGGGCGACTTCGACGGACTGGTGCTCGCCGCCGCCGGCCTGCACCGCCTGGGTCGTGCCGAGGAGGCCTTCCCGATCGAGCCCGACGAGCTCATCCCCGCACCGGGACAGGGGACCATCGCAATCGAGGCGCGCCACTCGAACGACCGCGCAGCCGCGGCGGCGGAGTCGATCACGGATCGCGGGGCGCTTGCCACGCTGCTGGCCGAGCGGGCGCTGGTTGCGGCGCTGGAGGCGAGCTGCAACACGCCGCTGGGAGCTCTCGCGACGCTCGAGCATGGGGGGCGGATCAGGGTGCAGGCCTTCTGCGGCCTGCCGGACGGCAGCGAGTGGCTCCGCGACGAGGTCACCCACGACGACGCCGATCCGGAGGGGGTCGGGCGGGGCCTCGCCGAGCGGATGCGGTCGGCGGGCGCGGCCGACATCCTCGAGCGGGCCGAGCGGATGGCGGTGCCGACGTGAACGAGAGCCCCGGAATCGTCTTCCTGGTGGGCGGGGGCCCGGGCGACCCAGCGCTGATGACCGCGCGCGCCCTCGAGCTGATCGTCGCCGCCGACGTGATCGTCCATGACCGGCTGATCCCGCGCGGAGCGCTCGCGGCCGCCCGGCCCGAGGCGGAGATCCTCTACGTCGGCAAGGAGCCCGGAGAGGCCAGCGTCCCGCAGGAGGGGATCGAGGAGCTGCTCATCGACCGGGCCCGGCAGGGCAAGATCGTCGTCCGCCTGAAGGGCGGCGATCCGTTCGTCTTCGGCCGTGGCGGCGAGGAGGCAGAGGCCCTGGCCGACGCCGGCATTCCGTTCGAGGTCGTCCCCGGGGTGACGGCGGGGATCGCGGCGCCCGCCTACGCAGGCATCCCGGTGACCCATCGCGAAGACGCCTCGGCGGTCGCCTTCGTCACCGGACACGAGGATCCCGAGAAGGAGGATTCCTCGCTCGACTACAAGCCCCTGGCAGCCTTCCCGGGCACGCTCGTCTTCTACATGGGCGTCAAGTCCCTGCCGGGGATCGCCGAGAGCCTGATCGCCGCCGGCAGGGATCCGTCGGAGCCCGCCGCAGTGATCGAGCGCGGGACGCTTCCGGGGCAGCGGACGGTGAGCTCGACGCTCGAGGGGATCGCCGGCGCCGCCGCTGAGGCGGAGATTCGGCCCCCGTCGGTCACCGTGGTCGGCCCCGTCGCGGCGCGGCGCGAGCGGATCGCCTGGCTCGAGGCCCGTCCGCTGCACGGCAAGCGGGTCGTCGTCACCAGGGCCCGTGCTCAGGCGAGCGAGCTCGCCCGACGCCTGGACGCCCTGGGCGCCGAGCCGGTCGAGCTCCCCGCGATCCGGATCGAGCCGAGGATCGACTCCGAGGAGGTCCGCCAAGCCGTCCAGGCGCTGCACACCTACGCCCTGGTCTGCCTGACCAGCCCGAACGGCGTCCGCCTCCTCTTCGAGGCGATGGCCGCCCAGGGCAGGGACGCCCGCGCCCTGGCGAACGCGAGCGTCGCGGCGATCGGGTCCGGGACCGAGGCGGCCCTGGCCGCCCACTCGCTGATCGCCGACATCGTCCCCGAACGCTTCGTCGCCGAGGAGCTGGTCACGGCGCTCGACAGGCTCGAGCTGCAGGGCAAACCCGTGCTTGTCGCACGCGCGGCCGAGGCCCGCGAGCTGCTGCCTGACGCGCTGCGCAACCGTGGCGCCGAGGTCGACGTGGTGGCCCTCTACGAGACGGTGGCGGAGCGGCCGGACCCGGATGCCCTCGAGCGCGCCCGCGACGCCGACTTCATCACCTTCACCTCCTCCTCCACGGTCCGCAACTTCATGGAGGCCGCGGGCAACGGGATCCCGGAGGGCGCGAAGGTCGTCTCGATCGGCCCGGTCACCAGCGAGGCCGCCCGGGAGGCGGGCCTGACCGTCGACATCGAGGCCGAGCGCCACGACATCGACGGCCTGCTCGAGGCGCTGCTCGGCGCCGCCCAGTCGGATCGGTGATTGGATTCGGCCGTGGCGACGCCTCGGCCGATCACCTTCCTCTCCGACTACGGCTACGAGGACGAGTTCGCCGGCGTCTGCCGGGCGGTGATCTCGCAGATCGCCCCGGGGGCGCCG
>DASXSZ010000120.1:0-21545 GCA_036505735.1 Solirubrobacterales bacterium | reverse complement strand
CCCGTGGATGACGGACCGCGGCACCTTCATCATCAACGGCACCGAGCGCGTCGTCGTCACGCAGCTGGTGCGATCGCCGGGCGCCTACGTGATGGAGCCCAAGGACCGCGAGAAGCAGGTCTTCATCGCGAACCTGATGCCCGCACGGGGCTCCTGGCTGGAGCTCGAGATCGACAAGAAGGGTCGCGTCTACGTCCGCATCGACCGCAAGCGCAAGCTGCCGGTCACCGTTCTGCTGCGCGCGATGGGCTACGTCGAGGACGAGAAGCTCCTCGAGATGTTCGAGGACTCGGTCTACATCCGCCACACGATCGCCGCGGACACCGATCAGACGAAGGACGAGGAGGGCGCGCTGATCGAGCTGTTCAAGAAGCAGCGTCCCGGCGAGCCCCCCTCGGTCGACGCCGCACGGGCCCTGCTCGAGCAGCTCTTCTTCGACCCCAAGCGATACGACCTGACGAGGGTCGGCCGCTACAAGCTCAACGCCCGGCTCGACCTGGACATCGATCTCGACACGCGGGTCCTGACCCACGACGACATCATCGCCCTGGTCAAGGAGCTCGTCTCGATCCCCAAGATCCTCGGGATCCCCGAGGAGATCGACGAGGAGAATCCGATCAAGGACTACGCCGCGGAGGCGGTCACCTATCCGCGCGAGCCGATCCAGGACCACCTCGACGAGTACGAGCACTTCGGCAACCGCCGTCTGCGCACGGTCGGCGAGCTGATCCAGGAGGCGTTCCGGATCGGCCTCTACAGGATGGAGCGCGTGGTCCGGGAGCGCCTCACCACCGAGGACGCCGACGCGATCACGCCGCAGACCATCATCAACATCCGTCCCGTGGTCGCGGCGCTGAAGGAGTTCTTCGGCTCCTCGCAGCTCTCGCAGTTCATGGACCAGACCAACTCCCTGGCCGGCCTCACGCACAGGCGCCGGCTCTCGGCGCTGGGCGCCGGCGGGCTGACGCGCGAGCGCGCCCCCATCGAGGTCCGGGACGTGCACGCGACCCACTACGGCCGCATGTGCCCGATCGAGACGCCGGAGGGCCCGAACATCGGCCTGATCGGCTCCCTCTCCTCCTACGCCGAGGTCTCGGAGCACGGCTTCGTGACGACCCCCTACCGGGTGGTCAAGGACGGCGTCGTCACGAACCAGGTCGTCCATCTGGACGCCACGCAGGAAGAGGAGATGACGATCGCCCAGGCCAACGCCGAGGTCGATCCGGACACCGGCCGCCTCCGGGGGCAGTACGTCCTCTGCCGCCGTCGTGACGATGAGGCCGTCGCCGTGCCCCCCAAGCAGGTTGACCTGATGGACGTCTCACCGACGCAGATCTGGTCGGTCGCCACCGCCCTGATCCCGTTCCTCGAGCACGACGACGCCAACCGCGCCCTGATGGGCTCGAACATGCAGCGCCAGGCCGTGCCCCTGCTCAAGCCTGAGCCGCCGCTGATCGGCACCGGGATGGAGCGGCGCGCCGCGATCGACACGGGCGACGTGGTGATCGCCGAGAACGACGGCGAGGTCTCCGCGGTCGACGCCGAGCAGATCGTCGTCACCCACGGCTCCAAGCGGGACGAGTACCCGCTCCACAAGTTCATGCGCTCCAACCAGGGCACGATCATCCACCAGCGCCCGATCGTCTCGGTCGGCGACAAGGTGAACGCCGGGGACGTGCTGTCCGACGGGTCCTCCACCGCCGGTGGCGAGATCGCGCTCGGCAAGAACTGCCTGGTCGCCTTCATGTCCTGGGAGGGCTACAACTTCGAGGACGCGATCATCATCTCCGAGCGCCTCGTCAAGGAGGACGAGCTCACCTCGATCCACATCGAGGAGTACGAGATCGACGCCCGGACGACCAAGCTGGGCGACGAGGAGATCACCCGGGACATCCCGAACCGCTCCGAGGAGAGCCTCAGGAACCTCGACGAGCGCGGGATCGTCCGCATCGGCGCCGAGGTGGCGTCGGGTGACCTGCTGGTCGGCAAGGTCACGCCGAAGGGCGAGACCGAGCTGACGGCCGAGGAGAAGCTGATCCGCGCCATCTTCAAGGAGAAGGCACGAGAGGTCCGTGACACCTCGCTCAAGGTCCCGCACGGCGAGGGCGGCGTCGTCATCGACGTGCTGACCTTCAGCCGCGAGGCGGGCGACGACCTGCCACCGGGCGTCAACGACCTGGTGCGCGTCTACGTCGCCACCAAGCGCAAGATCGCCGAGGGCGACAAGCTCGCAGGCCGTCACGGCAACAAGGGCGTGATCGCCAAGATCGTGCCCGAGGAGGACATGCCGTTCATGGAGGACGGCACGCCGATCGACGTCATCCTCAACCCGCTCGGCGTGCCGAGCCGGATGAACATCGGCCAAATCCTCGAGACCCATCTCGGATGGGTCGCGGCCAACGGCTGGTACGACGACGGCTCCGACGCCTACAAGCAGGCGCAGCGCAACGGCGGCCGGGTGAACGTCTCCACGCCGGTGTTCGACGGGGCCACGGTCGAGGACGTCGACGACGCGCTGGTCAAGTGGCAGGACGAGAATTCCGGGCGCGGCATCGATCTGGGGATCAGCAAGGGCGAGCGGCCGGGTAACCGAGCCGAGGGCAAGGTGCAGCTCTACAACGGCCGCACCGGCGAGCCCTACGGCGGCAAGGTCACGATCGGCTACATGTACATCCTCAAGCTGCTGCACCTGGTCGACGACAAGATCCACGCCCGCTCGACCGGCCCCTACTCGCTGGTCACCCAGCAGCCGCTGGGCGGCAAGGCGCAGTTCGGCGGCCAGCGCTTCGGCGAGATGGAGGTGTGGGCGCTCGAGGCGTACGGAGCGGCCTACACGCTGCAGGAGATGCTCACCGTCAAGTCCGACGACACCGTCGGCCGCGTCAAGGCGTACGAGTCGATCGTCAAGGGCGAGAACATCCCCGAGCCCTCCATCCCGGAGTCGTTCAAGGTCCTGCTCAAGGAGATCCAGAGCCTCGCGCTCGACGCCAACGTGGTCTCCGAGGAGGGGGACGGAGTGGAGATGGGCGAGGAGGAGGACGACCTCCTCCGCGCCGCCGAGGAGCTCGGCATCGAGCTGTCCGGGGTGCGCGCGGACGGCGGGAACGGCGCGGATGCGGCGGACGAGAAGGAAGAGCAGGTCGTCGCCGAGGGCGACGGCGGTACTGACGGGACGGATGCCGAGGAGGCAGCAAAGAAGTGATCGACATCAATAACTTCGACGCGATCGAGATCGGGCTTGCCTCCGGCAAGAAGATCCGGGGCTGGAGCTCCGGCGAGGTCACCAAGCCCGAGACCATCAACTACAGGACGCTGAAGCCGGAGAAGGACGGGCTCTTCTGCGAGCGCATCTTCGGTCCGACCAAGGACTGGGAGTGCTACTGCGGCAAGTACAAGAGGGTCCGCTACAAGGGCATCGTCTGCGAGCGGTGCGGCGTCGAGGTGACCCGCTCCAAGGTGCGCCGCGAGCGCATGGGTCACATCGACCTGGCCGCGCCGGTCTCCCATATCTGGTTCTTCAAGGGCGTTCCCAGCCGGATCGGCTACCTGATCGACATGGCTCCGAAGGAGCTCGAGAAGGTCCTCTACTTCGCCGCCTCGGTGATCACCTGGGTCGACGAGGAGGCCCGCCAGAAGGACCTCGGCAAGCTGGAGAAGGAGGTCGACAAGCAGGTCGGCGAGTACGAGCGCGAGCGCGAGCAGCGCACGCAGGAGCTCAACGAGTCGCTCGTGCGGCGCCTCGCCTACCTCGGCGTCGCCGAGGGCGAGGAGGAGGCCCCGCCGGCCGGGACGACCGACGGCTTCAACGACGACGACGAGCTCTGGGCCGACACCGTCCCCAACGTCAAGCGGATGAAGGCGGAGGACCGCGACAAGACCGCGAAGGAGCTCCGCAAGACCTTCGAAGCCGAGATCGGCGACACCGAGGCCTACCTGGACGAGGCCGCCGAGCGGCTGCGCGAGGTCTGGAAGATCTTCAGCGAGATGAAGCCCAAGGACGTGATCAACGACGAGACCACGTTCCGCGAGCTCAAGGACCGCTTCGGCTCACCCTTCGGGTGGGGCGAGTACTTCCGCGGGGGCATGGGCGCCGAGTCCGTTCGCGACCTGCTCGAGCAGGTCGATCTCGAGGCGGAGGGCGAGCTGCTCGAGGAGACCATCAACACCTCCAAGGGCCAGAAGCAGGCCCGCGCCGTCAAGCGGCTCAAGGTCGTCGACGCCTTCCTCAAGTCCGCCAACAAGCCGGAGTGGATGGTCCTCGACGTCGTCCCAGTGATCCCGCCGGAGCTGCGCCCCATGGTCCAGCTCGACGGCGGCCGCTTCGCGACCTCGGACCTGAACGACCTCTACCGGCGGGTGATCAACCGCAACAACCGCCTCAAGAGGCTGCTCGACCTGGGCGCGCCCGAGATCATCGTCAACAACGAGAAGCGCATGCTGCAGGAGGCGGTCGACGCCCTGTTCGACAACGGGCGCCGCGGCCGTCCCGTCACCGGTCCCGGCAACCGGCCGCTGAAGTCGCTCTCGGACATGCTCAAGGGCAAGCAGGGCCGCTTCCGGCAGAACCTGCTCGGTAAGCGCGTCGACTACTCGGGGCGGTCGGTGATCGTCTCGGGCCCGAACCTGAAGATCCACCAGTGCGGGCTGCCCAAGCTGATGGCCCTGGAGCTCTTCAAGCCGTTCATCATGGCGCGGCTCGTCGAGCGCAAGCAGGTCCAGAACATCAAGGCCGCCAAGAAGATGGTGGATTCGATGATCCCCGAGGTCTGGGACGTGCTCGAGGAGGTCATCCACGAGCACCCGGTGCTGCTCAACCGAGCGCCGACGCTCCACCGTCTCGGGATCCAGGCATTCGAGCCGGTCCTGGTCGAGGGCAAGGCGATCCAGATCCACCCGCTCGTCTGTCACGCGTTCAACGCCGACTTCGACGGCGACCAGATGGCCGTGCACCTGCCGCTCTCGGCGGAGGCGCAGGCCGAGGCGCGCATCCTGATGCTCTCCTCGAACAACATCCTCTCGCCGGCGCACGGCGCGCCGCTCGCGACGCCGACCCAGGACATGGTCCTCGGGCTCTACTACCTGACCTACTCGCACGGGAACGTCGATGAGCTCGATCGGGCGGAGCTGGAGCAGAAGCCGCATCCGTTCAGGACGGCGCAGGAGGCCGAGCTCGCGTACGAGAACGGGATCGTCCAGCTGCACGATTACGCGGAGTACCGCCGCGAGGGTCACGAGCACTTCCTGACCACCGTCGGGCGGATCATCTTCAACGACCGCGTCGAGCGCGCGATCGCGAGCGCCCTCGAGGACGAGTACGACCCCGAGCGCTACCAGTTCGTCAACCGCTCGCTGAAGAAGCGGGACGTCAACGAGATCGTCAGCGACCTGGTCGAGAGCTACGGCGCTCCGGCGGTCTCGCTCGTCCTCGACTCGTTCAAGGAGCTCGGCTTCCACTTCGCCACCGAGGCAGGGATCACGATCTCCAAGAACGACGTCGTTGCTCCCCCTGACAAAGAGGAGATCCTCGAGCGCTACGAGACGGAGACCGAGGAGATCATGAGTCAGTACGACGAGGGCTACATCACCGCCGAGGAGCGCAAGGAGGCGGTCACCTCGAGGTGGGACAGCGCGACCGAGGAGGTCGGGCAGGCGATGGAGCGCAACCTTGACGAGCTCAACCCGATCTTCATGATGGCCAACTCGGGAGCACGAGGCTCGTTCAAGCAGATCCGCCAGCTGGCCGGCATGCGCGGCCTGATGGCAAATCCGAAGGGCGAGATCATCGAGCGGCCGATCAAGGCGAACTTCATGGAGGGCCTCTCCGTGCTCGAGTACTTCATCTCGACCCACGGCGCCCGCAAGGGCCTCGCCGACACCGCCCTGCGGACGGCCGACTCCGGCTACCTGACCAGGCGCCTGGTCGACGTCGCGCAGGACGTGATCGTCCGCGTCGACGACTGCAAGACCAAGGACCACATCGAGATGCCGCTCTACCGCGACGACGGCGAGCTCAATCCGAACCTGGTCGGGCGCGTCGCCGCCAAGAAGTTCACGACAAAGCGCGGCCGCGACCTGCTCAAGCGCAACCAGGTGATCGACTGGGCTGAGGTCCACGACATCGCCGAGGGCTTCAAGGACGACGACGACGCGACGGTTCCCGTCCGGTCGGTGCTCAAGTGCCAGGCTGAGTCCGGGGTCTGCCGTCAGTGCTACGGAGTGATGCCCGCGACCGGCTTCCTGGTCGAGATCGGGGATGCGGTCGGCATCATCGCCGCTCAGTCGATCGGCGAGCCCGGCACCCAGCTGACGATGCGGACGTTCCACACCGGCGGCGTCGCGGGCCTGGACATCACCCAGGGTCTGCCGCGTGTCGTCGAGCTGTTCGAGGCGCGCAAGCCGAAGGGCCTCGCGAAGATCGCCGAGGTGGCGGGCAAGGTCGCCGTCGAGGAGACCGACAAGGCCGTCAAGCTGACGATCACCGACGACACGGGCGAGGAGCATGCGTCCTCCTTCCCGCCCCGCACCAACGTCCTGGTCCAGCCCGGCAAGCGCGTCGAGGTCGGCACGCAGCTCAATGAGGGCTCGCTCTATCCGGCTGAGATCCTCTCGGTCAGGGGTCGCACCGAGACAGAGCTCTACATCGTGGCCGAGGTCCAGCGGGTCTACCGCACCCAGGGCGTCGACATCAACGACAAGCACATCGAGCTGATCGTCCGCCAGATGCTGAAGAAGGTGAGGGTGGAGTCCAAGGGCTCGACCGAGCTGCTGCCCGGTCAGCTGGAGGACCGCCTGGTCTTCGATGCCATCAACGAGAAGGTCAAGGGCAAGAAGACGAAGACGCCGGCGAGAGCCGAGGAGGTCATCCTCGGGATCACCAAGGCGTCCCTCGCCACCGAGTCCTTCCTCTCGGCCGCCTCCTTCCAGGAGACGACGAAGGTGCTCACCGATGCGGCGCTGGAGGGCAAGCGTGATCGCCTCATGGGCCTGAAGGAGAACGTGATCATCGGCAAGCTGATCCCGGCGGCCACCGGCCTGAAGCACTACCGCTCGCTGCAGATCGAGCCCGTCGAGCCGGCCCAGCCTCCGGCGGAGGAGTTCTCCGAGGAGGAGCTGGCCAAGGAGCTCGATCTGGCCGGCGACGGGGAGAGCTCGCAGCTCGAGGGCTTCGGCCCCTCGTTCGCCGAAGAGCTCGAGGAGCTCGCCTCGGAGATCGAGACGCCCGGGGCCGGGCAGACCGCCGGCTCAGGCGAGGAAGAGTCCGAAAGCTCGTAAGCGTTAGGCGCGCGGGTCCTGTCGCCGTAGAAACCTCCCGCGGACGCTCAGTAATCGCGTCCGCGGGCCCCTCCTACGGCGCCACCCGCGCGACTATCGATTTCGATTGACGGCCTACTGACTCTGGACGAGGCCGACGGTGTGGCCCTCTGGATCGGCAAATAGGCCGATCGTCAGGCCCTCCATCGGAGTGTCAGGCCCCATCATCTTGGTGCCTCCGAGCTCCTCGGCCTTGTCGAGAGCCGCTCCCACGTCGGGGACCTCGATGTAGAACGTCACGTGTCCCTCATATCCCTCGGGGCCGTCGCCGACGCCTCCGCCGATCCCGACTCCCTCCGCGTTGGTGTTCCCCTCCCGCGCTACCACCCCATAGTCCGTCGGGCCGCCCTCGAAGACGTCGAACTCCCAGCCGGCGAGCTCGCCATAGAAGCCTCGGAGCTTCTTCGCATCCTTCCCAACCACCTCGAAATGCACCACGGGCTGTCCCATGCGGTTCCCTCCTGTTGGTTGTCGAGAGCCGGTGTCTAGCTGCCGGCGGGCGCGTGCTCTCGGTGCTCATGCGCCGCCATACCCGGCGCGAGCCGGGGCTGAACGACCGGCGTCCGCTTGCGCCCGCCCGGCGGGCAGTCCGGCTGAACTTGTGCGGCGCCGCCGTGGGGACCGCCGCGCCGCGGGCCGCGCGGGCGGCTCGGGTCGCGGCGCCAGCGCTTGAAGCTGTGATCCTCCGTCCCGCCAGCGCCCTCGACCTCGGGCTCCGCCCGGGCCGCCCACCAGATCAACCAGAGGCCGAACAGAACCGGGATCTTCAGGATCACGGCGAGGAACAAGATCGGCAGCACCCCATCCATCCCGGCGAGTCTACCTCTGATCAGTCGGGCTGAAAGCCGTCCCGGACCCAGGCTTCCAGCGCCTCAACGTGAGCGTCGACGAGCCCCACCGGGGACTGGGTCGGGACCAGCAGCGTCGGCTCCTCTCGCTCCTCGGCCCACTCGTAGCAACTCTCGTCCAGGCTGTCGTCGATCCAGGCGAGGGGCCGGGAACGGGCGTACCGCTCGAGCGCGCTCAGCTTCCAGTGCGCCGTCCCGAACTGCGCCCGGCCGTCGAAGATCAGGTACGGCAGCTCCGGAACGCCCAGGATCCCGGGCAGGTGGTCGTTCGCGCGATCCTCCCAGCCGCTGGCCCAGACCAGCTCGTATGAATCGGTCAGGCGGAGCAGCCGGGGACCGGTGTCCATGGCGATGCAGTGGAGCATCCCGTCGATCAGGTGGAGCTCTCCGGGGAGCTCTCTCGGATCGCTCCGGGGCTCCAGCGGCGCTTCGAAGCCGAAGAGGCTGATCACCCCGTCGATGTCGACTGCGAGCACCGGCGCATCGTTTCGTGCCTTCTTGCGAAACAGCGGCATGGTCTCCGGCAGATTACGTCGGCCGCTACCATGCGCGGCCGTGCCGAACACCAACCAGCTCGTCCGCAAGGGGCGAACCCACAAGAAGAAGAAGATGTCGACGCCGGGCCTGAAGTCGGGGCAGGGGCGAAAGAAGCGAGTCGCGGCACCCCAGCGCCGCGGCGTCTGCACCCGCGTGGCGACCGTGACGCCGAAGAAGCCGAACTCGGCCCTTCGCAAGATCGCCAGGGTTCGGCTCACCAACGGGCTCGAGGTGACGAGCTACATCCCGGGGGAGGGGCACAACCTTCAGGAGCACTCGGTGGTCCTGGTCCGCGGTGGACGCGTCAAGGACCTCCCTGGCGTGCGCTACAAGGTCGTTCGTGGCGCCCTCGATGCGGCCGGGGTCTCGGACCGCAAGCAGGGCCGCTCGCTGTACGGCGTCAAGGCGTCATAGATGCCGCGGCGCAATCAGGCCACCATTCGCCTCCTCGAGCCCGACTCCGTCCACCGGAGCCGTCTCGTGCAGCAGGTGGTCAACAAGGTGATGGCGGACGGCAAGAAGTCGCTGGCCGAGCAGATCACCTACGACGCCCTCGCCCTGGTCGGAGAGCGGACCGGGAATAACCCGGTCGAGGAGCTCGAGGGTGCGATCAAGCAGCTCACGCCCGTACTCGAGGTTCGCTCGCGCCGTGTCGGCGGAGCGACCTACCAGGTCCCGGTCGAGGTTCCCGCCCGCCGGGCCCGGACCCTGGCCGTTCGCTGGCTGGTCGAGTTCGCCCGGGCGCGCAACGAGAAGTCGATGGCCGAGCGACTCGCCAACGAGATCCTCGATGCCTCAAAGCAGCAGGGCAACGCCTGGAAGCGGAAGGACGACATCTACCGCATGGCCCAGGCCAACAAAGCATTCGCCCACTACCGCTGGTAGCGGTCGCCATTCGCCGGACGCGCTGACTAGCGGCGGCGGGTGCGCTCCAAGCGGGGGGTAGCGGTCTCGGCGACCGCACCGTCGTGAGAGCGCCCGCCGTGGACCTCCGCCGAGGTTGTCTGGCCGGGCCGCATCGTCGCCAGGGCCGCACCGCAGACGGTGAGCACCAGCGCTCCGACGAGCTCGAGCCAGAAGCCCGCGACCGGCTTCGCCTCGGCGTCGATGAACGACTGGCGCGGGTCGTCGAGGGTGCCGACGTTGTTCACCTTGGGCAGATCCCCGATCAGGAAGATCAGCAGGGCGACGACCCCGCAGACCGCGATCGCGACGGCCGCCATCTGCCCCAGCTGGTCCCCGCGCGCGGCGATGGCGACGACCATCAGGATCAGAGCGAAGATCGCGAGGACCAGCGTGGCGTACCCGTGTTGATCGGAGGCGCTGATCGCCTTCAGCGCCTCGCCGCCGGGCGGGGTGAGGTGAAAGATGTCGGTGAACTGCGAGACGCCGAGCATGCCCGCCCCGGCCGCGCAGGCGAGGACCAGCAGCGTCTCGGTCCGCGGGCGGCGGCTCACGACTCCGCCTGCAACCCAGGCGGGATGCCGCCGGCCTCCGGATGGGAGCCTCGGCTGGGCTCGGCGCCGCGCCGTGGGCGCCGTCGCCGTCTCCTCTCTCCAGCCACATCGCGAGAGTAGAGGGCGAGCAGGCCTCCGCACATGATCAGGACCGCCGAGGAGGCGACCTCGGCCCAGAATCCCTGAAGCAGCTCGGCCTTGGCGCCGCTGAAGGCGAGACCGGCGCGGCCGGCGTCGAGCCCCTGAGGCAGGTCGATCGCCAAGGCGACCGCGATCCCCAGCACACCGCAGACGGACACCGCGCCCGCGAGGCGGGGCCGGCCCCGGGCGGTGGCGACGATCAGGAGCAGCGCGACGGCCGCGAGCGGCAGCAGGATCCAGAGATGGGCGCTGCCCGCAGTCTCGGTGGCGGTCATCGGGGCCGGGACCTCAGCGCCGAGCTTCCCGGCGTAGCCGGGCGCATCCACCTCGACGCCGTGGTAGTCGAAGAACTGGGAGGCCCCGAGCCCGACGGCCGCCGCGATGCCGACGAAGGCCACCGTGGGCAGGGGCCTGACGTTCCGCCGCACCAGGTCCCCGGTGACGATCGCGCCGTCGACCAGGCGAGCGCCGACCCAGCGGATCACGAGTAGACCGATCTCGAGCACGAGCGCGATCAGGGCCCCGATCAGCTGGATCACGAAGAGCAGCGTTCGGGTGATGTACGGGCCGAGCCACCCGAAGAGCGCGGCGACCGGCCTGAATACGGGTCGCAGGCGGCGGCGGGTCTCGAGTGCCGCGCCCCGAAGCCTGACGCCGAGGTCGGCCTGCGGGCGAACGGCCCGGCGGGCCTCGGCCCGCTGCCGCCGGCTCATCGCCCGCGCCTCCCGGCGGGTCTGCTCCGTCAGCTCGTCCAACCTCTCACGGGTCGCGCTGTCGCGCGCCCTCGCATCACGAGACCGCTTGCGATCGCCCAACCGGCGGCGGAATCCCTTCCTGGGAGCCATCATGCCGCTGCTATCATCGTCCGTCGCTCCGGGGCTCCCCCAGAGAGTCCCGTGGGCGTAAACCGTTTCGATGGAGAACGGCGCGACATAGGAGCAGTTCGGGTCGAAGAGACGTTTGCGCTCGGGCCCGCAAGGGCCTTTTTTCTGCGCGAATTCCGAACTCAGACTAGCCGTTCCACATCTCCCTCACGCCAGTACGACCGACAGGATCCATGCCCAGAAGCTTCCCCCTAGAGAAGACGCGCAACATCGGCATCATGGCCCACATCGATGCCGGTAAGACGACCACGACCGAGCGCATCCTCTATTACACGGGCCGCACCCACAAGATGGGCGAGGTCCACGAGGGCGCAGCCGTCATGGACTGGATGGAGCAGGAGCAGGAGCGCGGCATCACGATCACCTCGGCCGCGACCGCCTGCGAGTGGCAGGGCCACCGCATCAACATCCTCGACACGCCGGGCCACGTCGACTTCACCGTCGAGGTCGAGCGCAGCCTCCGGATCCTTGACGGCGCGATCGCGCTGTTCGACTCCGTAGCCGGGGTCGAGCCGCAGTCCGAGACGGTCTGGCGCCAGGCCGACAAATACGCGGTCCCAAGGATCGCCTACGTCAACAAGATGGACCGCACGGGCGCCGACTTCTTCAAGGCCGTTGAGACGATGCGCGAGCGCCTCGGCGCCAACCCGCTGCCGATCCAGATCCCGATCGGCCAGGAGGCCGACTTCACCGGCGTCGTCGACCTGATCGAGAACAAGGCGCTCGTCTGGAAGGACGAGCTCGGCACCGAGTTCGAGTACATCGACATCCCCAAGGATCTCGTCGACGAGGCCCACGAGCACCGCACGCACCTGATCGAGGCCTGCGCGGACTACGACGACGAGCTCATGGAGGCCTACCTCAACGACGAGGAGATCCCTCACGAGCGGATCGCGAAGTCCCTTCACCGCGCCACCCTCGACATCAAGGTGACGCCGGTCCTGCTCGGCTCGTCCTTCAAAAACAAGGGCGTCCAGCCGCTGCTCGATGCGATCGTCGAGTTGCTGCCCTCCCCGCTCGAGGTCCCTGCCGTGAAGGGGATGCAGCCGCCGAAGAAGGGCGAGAACGGCGGACCGACCGAGGCCGAGCGTCCCGCCGACGACAGCGCGCCCTTCGCCGCACTCGCCTTCAAGGTGATGGCCGATCCCTACGTCGGCAAGCTGACCTACTTCCGCGTCTACTCCGGCAAGCTCGCCGCCGGGAGCCGCGTCCTCAACGCTTCCAGTGATCGCACCGAGCGCATCGGGCGCCTCCTGATGATGCACGCCAACCACCGCGAGGAGGTCGAGGAGTGTTACGCGGGGGACATCGTCGCCGGCGTCGGTCTCAAGCAGACCTCGACGGGCGACACGCTCTGTGCGCCGGACGCGCCGATCGAGCTCGAGCAGATTGAGTTCCCCGAGCCGGTGATCGCCGTCGCGATCGAGCCCAAGACGAAGGCCGACCAGGAGAAGCTCAGCTCGAGCCTGGCGCGGCTCGCGGAGGAGGACCCGACCTTCCAGGTCGAGTCGGACGAGGAGACCGGGCAGACGCTGATCCACGGAATGGGCGAGCTTCATCTCGAGGTGATCGTCGACCGCATGCTGCGCGAGTTCGCCGTCGACGCCAACGTCGGCAGGCCGCAGGTCGCCTACCGCGAGACGATTCGCCAGCCGGTGCAGAAGGTCGAGGGCCGCTTCGTCCGCCAGACCGGCGGCCGCGGGCAGTACGGCCACGCGGTGATCAACGCCGAGCCGGCGCCCGGCGAGGGCTTCGACTTCATCAACTCCATCAAGGGCGGCACGATCCCTTCCGAGTTCATCCCCTCGGTTGAGGCTGGGATCGAGGAGGCGCTGCAGTCTGGCGTCAAGGCGGGCTATCCGATGGTCGACGTCAGGGTCGAGCTGATCGACGGCTCCTACCACGACGTCGACTCCTCGGAGATGGCTTTCAAGGTGGCCGGCTCGATGGCCGTCCAGGAGGCCGCCCGCAAGGCCAGGCCGGTGCTGCTCGAGCCGGTGATGTCGGTGGAGGTGGTCACGCCCGAGGAGTTCCTCGGTGACGTGATCGGCGACCTCTCCCGGCGTCGCGGCAAGGTGCAGGGCCAGGAGACGCGGGGCAACGCCCTCGCCGTGCACGCCTTCGTCCCACTCGGCGAGATGTTCGGGTACGCCACGGACCTCCGGTCCTCGACCCAGGGTCGGGCGAGCTACACGATGCAGTTCGAGCGCTACGAGGAAGTTCCCAAGAACATCGAAGACGAGATCGTCGAGCACCGCTCCGGCGAGCCCGTGGGAGCCGGTGCCTAAGCCCGAATTCCCGCTTTGCTGGCTATATTCCCCAGGTTGGTCAAAAGCCGAACTAATTCCCCGAAAACAGACTTAAAGACACCCACTACACCCCCAAAGGAGCGAGATGTCCAAGGAGAAGTTCGATCGCGATAAGCCGCACGTCAACGTCGGCACCATCGGCCATGTCGATCACGGCAAGACCACGCTGACAGCCGCGATCACGAAGACACTCGCCGACAAGGGCGGCACCGAGGTGAAGACCTTCGACGAGATCGACAACGCGCCCGAGGAGAAGGAGCGCGGGATCACGATCGCCACCTCGCACGTCGAGTACGAGACCGACAACCGGCACTACGCCCACGTCGACTGTCCGGGCCACGCCGACTACGTCAAGAACATGATCACGGGCGCCGCCCAGATGGACGGCGCGATCCTGGTCGTCTCGGCGCCGGACGGCCCGATGCCCCAGACGCGCGAGCACATCCTGCTGGCGCGCCAGGTGAACGTCCCCTACGTGGTCGTTTACCTGAACAAGACCGACATGGTCGACGACGAGGAGCTCCTCGAGCTGGTCGAGGAGGAGGTCCGCGACCTGCTCACCGAGTACGAGTTCCCGGGAGCCGACGTGCCGATCATCAAGGGCTCCGCGCTCAAGGCGCTGGAGGGCGACGAGGAGGCCAAGCAGTCGATCATCGACCTGGCCGCGGCGCTCGACGAGTACATCCCCGAGCCCGAGCGCGACCTCGACAAGCCCTTCCTGATGCCGGTCGAGGATGTCTTCTCGATCACTGGCCGCGGCACCGTCGCCACCGGACGCATCGAGCAGGGCGTCGTCAACACCGGCGACGACGTCGAGATCGTCGGGATCCGGGATACCAGCAAGACCGTGGTGACCGGGGTCGAGATGTTCCGCAAGATCCTCGACGAGGGTCGCGCGGGCGACAACGTCGGCTGCCTCCTCCGCGGCACGAAGCGCGAGGAGATCGAGCGCGGACAGGTGCTCTGCAAGCCCCGGTCGATCACCCCGCACACCAAGTACAAGGCGGAGGTCTACTGCCTGAAGAAGGAGGAGGGCGGCCGCCACACGCCGTTCGTCTCCGGCTATCGGCCGCAGTTCTACTTCCGCACGACTGACGTCACCGGCGTCGTCAAGCTCCCCGAGGGCCGCGAGTTCGTCGCCCCCGGCGAGAACGCCGAGATGGAGGTCGAGCTGATCCAGCCGATCGCCATGGACCAGGGCCTGCGGTTCGCCATTCGAGAGGGCGGGCGCACCGTCGGCTCGGGGGTGGTCACCGAGGTAATCGAATAGCTCAAACGGGCCCCCTCGGGGGCCCGTTCTCAGTGCGGCCCTCGACAGGCAAGGGCCGCGACAACTGCAAAGACATACGACCAGGGCGCGGCCCTAAAGCATTCGGGGCGGCGCCCTAGCTGCGCGAAGAGACCAGAACAGATATAGGCACGAATGGCTTCACTCACATCGGGAAAGATCAGGATCCGGCTCAAGGCGTACGACCACGACGCCATAGACCGGGCTGCCCAGGAGATCGTGGGCACCGCCGAGCGCACCGGCGCGACCGTCGCCGGCCCGATCCCCCTGCCAACGGACAAGCACGTCTACTGCGTCATCCGCTCCCCGTTCAAGGACAAGGACTCGCGCGAGCACTTCGAGATCCGGACCCACAAGCGGCTGATCGACATTCACCAGCCCACGCCGAAGACGGTCGACGAACTGCAGCGGATGGAGACCCTTCCCGCCGGCGTCGACGTGGAGATCCGACTCTGATCATGTCCGTGATCGTCGGGAAGAAGCTGGGCATGACGCGGGTCTTCCTCGAGGACGGCTCGGCCGTGCCCGTGACGGTGATCGAGGCGGAGCCGAACAGGGTGACCGCGATCCGCAGGGCTGACCGCGACGGCTATGACGCGGTGCAGCTCGCCGCGGTGCCGATGGACGCCGAGCGGCTCACCAAGGCCGAGGCCGGCCATCTGAAGAAGGCGGGAGCACCGGGAATGCGCACGCTCGTCGAGTTCAGAAACGCGGAGATCCCCACCGGACAGGGTGCAGGCGAAGCCCAGGGCGAGGGCGATCAGGGCGGCGAGGCCGCCTCCGCCGAGCCCAAGGTCGGCGATGAGGTCACCGTCGCCAGCTTCGAGCCGGGACAGCGGGTGAAGGTCTCTGCGGTCTCGATCGGCAAGGGCTTCCAGGGGACGATCAAGCGCCACAACTTCAGCCGCGGGCCCGAGACGCACGGCTCGCACAACGTCCGCGCCCCAGGCTCGATCGGCGCCAGCGCCGATCCCGCCCGCGTCTTCAAGGGCGTGCGCATGCCGGGTCAGATGGGCTCGCGCCGGGTGACCCAGCGCGGCGCCCAGGTGGTCGAGGTCGACGCGGCCCGCAACCTGCTCCTGATCCGCGGCTCGGTCCCGGGCGGCAAGAACGCCACGGTGGAGGTACGCAGCAATGGCTGAGGCCGCTGGCAAGAGCACGCAGAAGTCGGGCGCGGCGAAGTCGAGCGCGGCGATCAAGGCCACGACGCTCGGCAAGCAGGCGAAGGCCGACCTGCCGAAGGAGATCTTCGGCGAGCCCTTCCACGAGGCCCTCGTCCACGAGGCCGCTCGCGCCGACCTGGCCGCGCGCCGCCGGGGGACGCACTCGAGCCTGACGCGCGGCGAGGTGGCGATGACCACCGCCAAGGCCTGGCGCCAGAAGGGCACGGGCCGCGCCCGCGCCGGTGCTCTGAGCGTGCCGCATCGCTACGGCGGCGGCGCGGCGTTCGGGCCCAAGCCCAGGCACTACACGGTCAAGGTCAACCGCAAGGCGCGCCGGAAGGCCCTGCGCGCCGCCCTCAGCGTTCACGCCGAGCGCGGCACGGTCGCGATCCTCGACGGCTCCGCGTTCGGGGAGCCCGCCACCAAGCAGGCGGCGACGGCCCTACAGAAGTGGGGCGCCGACTCGCCCACCCTGGTCGTGATCGCGACCGAGGAGGAGCCCGTGGCGAAGAGCTTCCGCAACATCGAGGGCGTCACGGTCGCCCAGGCGGGCGCCGCGGGCGTCGCCGACGTGATGGGCGCTACCTCCCTGGTGATCACCGAGGCCGCCCTGGATGAGCTCAAGGGGAGAGCCCTCTGATGGACGCGCGCCAGGTGATCGTCCGACCGGTCGTGTCCGAGAAGAGTTACGCCCTGATGTCGGAGGGCAAGTACACCTTCCGGGTGCACGACCGGGCGCACAAGCTCCAGATCGCCCAGGCGGTCGAGGAGATCTTCGGCGTCAAGGTCCGCGAGGTCAGAACCTCGACGGTGAAGTCCAAGCCGAAGCGGCGCGGGCTCCACTCGGGGCGCTCGCGCTCCTGGAAGAAGGCCGTCGTGCAGCTCGCCCCCGGCGAGCGGATCGAGCTGTTCGAGGGCGCGGCGGTGGAGGGTTGATCTAGCCATGGCGAATCGCAAGACCAGACCGACCAGCCCGGGCAGGCGCTTCGGCACCTACTCGATCCGGGAAGAGCTCAGCGGCGCACAGCCGAACAAGAGCCTCACCAAGGGCAGGGCATCCTCCGGCGGTCGCAACACCGCCGGCCGGGTCACCGCGCGCCACCGCGGGGGCGGCGCCAAGCGCCGCTACCGGCGAATCGACTTCAAGCGCACCAAGGACGGGATCCCGGCACGCGTGGCGTCGATCGAGTACGACCCCAACCGCTCGGCCAGCATCGCGCTGCTCAACTACGCCGACGGCGAGAAGCGGTACATCCTCGCCCCGCAGGGCCTCCGGGTGGGCGCGGAAGTCGTATCCGGCGATGGCGCAGACATCGCGCCCGGGAACTCACTGCCCCTGGCGAGGATCCCGACGGGCACGGTCGTCCACAACGTGGAGCTGATCCCGGGGCAGGGCGGCCGGCTGGGCCGGGCCGCCGGCACGGCGATCCAGGTGGTGGCCAAGGAGGGCGCGCTGGTGAGCCTGCGCCTCCCCTCGTCCGAGGTCCGGATGGTGCGCGGCGAGTGCCGCGCGACAATCGGCACACTCTCGAACGCCGAGCATCAAAACGTGAAGATCGGCAAGGCCGGCCGCAACCGCCACAAGGGCAAGCGGCCGCAGACCCGCGGCGTCGCCATGAACCCCGTCGATCACCCGCACGGCGGCGGCGAGGCGCACCACACGCCCGGCGGCCACCCGGTCACCCCGTGGGGCAAGCCGACGCTCGGCTACAGGACCCGCAAGAAGGGCAAGCGCTCGGACGCGCTGATCGTGCGCGGCCGTCGCCGAGGGAAGAGGAAGTAATGGGACGTTCGACCAAGAAGGGGCCGTGGGCCGAGGAGCGCCTGATGAAGCGGATCAACGCGATGAACGAGTCAGGCCAGAAGCAGATGCTGAAGACCTGGTCGCGCCACTCGACGATCTTCCCGGAGATGGTCGGGCACACGATCGCCGTCCACGACGGCCGCAAGCACGTGCCCGTCTACATCTCGGAGTCGATGGTGGGCCACAAGCTCGGCGAGTTCGCCCCGACCCGTACCTTCCGCGCCCACTCGGGCGCCGGCAGCGCCTCGGAGAGAGAGTGATGGCTGAGGAGAAGAAGGACACCGAGCAGAAGACACAGGCGAAGAAGCCCGCCAGGAAGCCGGCTGCGAAGAAGCCGGCTGCCAGAAAGCCGGCGGCGAAGAAGCCCGCACCGAAGAAGCCCGCAGCCAGGAAGGCGCCCGCGAAGAAGGCTCCCGCCAAGGCTGAGACCAAGGCGAAGGCTCCAGCCGCCAAGAAGGCCCCCGCGAAGCCGAAGGCGGAGCCCGAGCGCCCCGTCGTCAACGCCCGCGCTCGCTACGTGCGGGTGGCGCCGCGCAAGGCCCGCCTGGTCGCCGACCAGGTGCGCGGACTGCCGATCGAGGACGCGCGGGCGCTGCTCCGCTTCTCCACCCGCAGCGCGGCACAGGACATCCGCAAGCTGATCGAGTCCGCGGCCGCCAACGCCGAGGCGAACCATGACCTGGTTGCGGACGACCTGCTCATCAAGGACATCCACGTCGACGAGGGACCCACGCTGCGCCGCTACCGGCCGCGGGCGCTGGGGCGCGCGACGCGGATCAACAAGCGAACCAGCCACATCGCCGTGGCGCTGACGCCGGAGGACTGAGGAGCCGAATGGGACAGAAGATCCATCCAGAGGGATTCCGGGTCGGCTACATCCACGACTGGAAGTCGAACTGGTTCAACGAGCGCGATTTCGCGGACTACCTCAACGAGGACCTGATGATCCGCTCGCACATCGAGAACAAGCTCTCGCACGCGGGGCTGTCCGAGATCACCATCAAGAAGGGCTCCGGGGAGGTGGAGGTGGACATCTCCACCGCCCGCCCGGGCATCGTGATCGGCAAGTCAGGCACCGAGGTCGACGCGCTGCGGCGCGAGCTCCACAAGCTCACCGGCAAGCCGGTCAAGGTGAACATCAAGGAGATCAAGCGCCCGGAGCTGGACGCGAAGCTGGTCGCCCAGTCGATCGCCGAGCAGCTCCAGAACCGCGTCGCCTTCCGGCGCGCGATGAAGCGCGCCCTCACCTCCGCCATGCGCTCCGGCGCCAAGGGCGTCAAGGTGCAGGTCTCCGGCCGCCTTGGGGGCGCCGAGATGGCGCGCACCGAGGGCTACTCGGACGGCCGCGTGCCCCTCCACACCCTGCGCGCCGACATCGACTACGGCTTCACGGAGGCCCGCACCACCACCGGCCGGATCGGCGTCAAGTGCTGGATCAACAAGGGCGAGGTCATGCCGGAGGGCTACCGCTCCGAGCTGGCCGATGAGGACGGAGGCGGCCGCTGATGTTGATGCCGAAGCGGGTTCGCTACCGCAAGCAGCAGCGTGGCCGGCGCCGTGGCTACTCCAAGGGTGGAACCACGGTGGCGTTCGGCGAGTACGGACTCAAGGCCCTCGATCGTGGCTGGATCACCAACCGCCAGATCGAGGCCGCCCGTGTGGCGATGACCCGCAAGATCAAGCGGGGCGGGAAGGTCTGGATCAACGTCTTCCCGGACAAGCCGATCACCAAGAAGCCGGCGGAGACGCGAATGGGCTCGGGCAAGGGCAACCCGGAGGGCTGGGTCGCCGTCGTCAAGCCGGGCAAGGTGATGTTCGAGCTGGCCGGAGTCCCTGAGGACCTGGCGAAGGACGCGATGAAGCTCGCTGGGCACAAGCTTCCGATCCGCACGAAATTCGTCTACCGGGAGGGGGCGGAGTCGTCGTCATGAAGGCTTCCGAGGCCCACAACCTCAGGGACGACGAGCTGGTGGAGCGGATACGCCAGACGCGCGAGGAGCAGTTCGCGCTGCGCCTCCAGCACGCCACGGGCGAGCTGGAGAACACGGCGCGAATCACCGCCGTGCGTCGCGACGTCGCCCGGCTCCTGACCCTGGCGAAGGAGCGCGGCATCGACCTGGAGCAAGAGCTGAGGGCCCCATGACCGAGGAAAACGAGAAGCAGGAGCAGCAGGAAGAGACCCCGGAGGAGACTCCGGCTGAGGAGCCGCAGGCGGAGGAGACTCCGGCTGAGAAGGCCCAGGCCGAGGAGGCTCCCGCCGAGGAGGCTCCTGCGGAGGAGGCCCCTGCCGAGGAGGCCGCCAAGGACGAGGAGCCGGAAGCCGAGGCGGACGAGGCGGAAGCCGAGGCCGAGGCAGGTGCTGGTCCGGATGAGATGGAAGGCCTCGATTGGAAGTCGCGACGCCGCCTGGAGCGATCCCGACGCCCGGCGGAGCCACGTCCCCAGCAGAGTCCGGAAGAGCGCGCGGCCGGGCGTGCCGAGGCTCGCAAGCAGGCCGCCCGCCGACGCTCCTCCTATCGGGTCAAGCGCCGCAGCAAGACGGAGGCCGGCACCGGCACCCCGCCGGCCGAGCGGCGCTCCGCGGGCCGCAAGACGAGGCAGGGCCGCGTGGTCTCCAGCAAGCCGGACAAGACGATCACCGTCCAGATCGAGGTCGCCCGACGGCATCCGCAGTACGAGAAGATCGTGCGCCACTCGCGCACCCTGCACGCCCACGATGCCCGCAATGAGGCCGGCGAGGGCGATCTGGTCAGGGTCGTCGAGACCCGTCCGCTCTCGCGGACGAAGCGCTGGCGCCTGGTCGAGATCCTCGAGAAGGCGAAGTGAGGTCGGTCACTTGATCCAGCAGGAATCCAAGCTCAGGGTCGCCGACAACTCCGGCGCGCGAGAGATCCTCTGCATCCGCGTCAAGGGCGGATCCGACCGCCGTTACGCGCGGATCGGGGACGTGATCACGGCCACGGTCAAGCAGGCCACACCCCACGGCGGAGTCCGCAAGGGAGAGGTCGTCGAGGCCGTCGTCGTGCGCACCCGAAAGCAGCTCGGCCGCGGCGACGGCACGTACATCGCCTTCGACGAGAACGCCGCCGTACTGATCGACACCACGGGAGCCCCGCGCGGAACGCGCATCTTCGGCCCGGTCGCGCGCGAGCTGCGCGAGAAGAACTTCATGCGAATCGTCTCCCTGGCCCCGGAGGTGCTGTAGCGGTGCCTCCTTCCACGACAGCACGCGTCAGTCGGCTGCAAACCTTCGCTGGATCTTCGTCCTCGGGCTTGCCTTTGCCGCCAGCAAAGGCTGCGCCCTGCGTCCTCGACCAGCTCGGTTTTCGCGCGGCTGCCGCGCGCTGCCGCGAAAGGAGGCACCGCTAGCGATGGGCAAGTCGATGCGAATCCGCAGGGATGACGACGTGATCGTGATCGGCGGGAAGGACCGTGGCAAGCGAGGCCGAGTGATCCGGACCGACCCGAAGAAGGGCTACGTCTTCATCGAGGGGCTCAACATGATCAAGCGCCACCAGCGGCCCCGCTCGGTCAAGGACGCCCAAAAGGGCGGCGAGGTCGGGGGGATCATCGAGAAGGAGGGGCCGATCCACGTCTCCAACGTGATGCTCCTCGACAAGGAGGACAACAAGCCCACCCGCATCCGGGTCGAGCGGACCGAGGGGAAGCGCAAGCGGCTTGCGGCCCGCACCGGAAGGGATCTGGACTAGAGCGCCAATGGAAGCAGCGACCGAACAGCAGAAGCAGGCCGCCCCGCCGCCGCGGCTGCGCGAGCGCTACGAGCAGGAGCTGAAGCCCGAGCT
>DASXSZ010000119.1:0-20762 GCA_036505735.1 Solirubrobacterales bacterium | reverse complement strand
CAGGCATCTCGCCCCGCATGCGCTGCATCATCTTGCGGGTGGTCTGCCGTTTCCGCCGCTTGTCCCGGTGCTTCTTCACCTGGCGCCGGATGTCCTCGGCGAGCTCGTGGATCGAGTGCAGCATGTCCGGTGACGCCTCCTTGGCGCGCAGCGTCACCCCCTTCAGCCCCAGGGTCGCCTCGGCGACCATCCGGTCGGCGATCCTGGGGTTCTTCTCCTCGCAGAGCTCGACCTCGAGCGTGGCCAGCTCCGAGACCTGCTTCCCAACCCGCGCGAACCGTTGGATCACCGCCTCCCGGATCTCGTCGGTCACCTCAACGTTCTTCCCCCGGACCTCGATCCTCACGTTGGCCTCCTTCCGTCGAGTTGGCGGACCCGGATGCTACGCCCGCCGCTGGGCTGCGGCAAGCGACTGGACGCTCGATCGGCCGAGAGCGCTAGAGCGCTCTGGCGAGCGTCAGCGCGATCACCCTGCGGCAACCACCGTCGCACAGCGCCCGGGCGCAGGCCGACAGCGTCGCGCCCGTCGTCCAGACGTCATCGACGAGGAGCGCCTCGCCGGGAACGTCGGCGGCCGCCCGGACCCTGGGCGGATCCGAGAGGCGCTGCGAGCGTCGGCGGCCGACCTGGCGGCGCCCGCCGGCCCGGCCCAGGCACGTCCAGAGCCCATACCCCGTCAGCGCGGCGACTGCCCTTGCGATCTCCTCAGCCGGGTCGAATCCCCGCCAGCGCCACCTCCAGGGCCCCGGCGGCACCGGCACCACGGCCTCCGGGACACCTCGATCGGGTAGGGCCGCCACCATCACCTCCGCGGCCACCGCCGCCAGCGACAACCTGCGCGCGTACTTGAGTCCGTGCACCACCAGCCGCGCCGGACCCTCGAACGGCGAGGCCGCGATCGCCAGCTCGACGCCTGGCGGACCCAGCTCGATCACGCGGGGGGCCGCGGCAAGGTCCGCGTGGCAGCGATCGCAGAGGATTGCCGCGAGCGGGCGCGCGGAGCCGCAGGAGGCGCAGAGCGGCGGCGCCACCAGCGAGATGAGCTGCTCGATCACTCCGGGCGGAATGAGACGAGCCTGGACGATCCTTCGTCAGGAAGGGCGCACGGAGTGCCAAGGAAGTAAGGTCAGCTCACAACGCAAGGGGACCGCAACCGAGGGGAGAAGCGATGGGACGATTCGACATCACTCCCGAGATGGCGGAGGAATGGCGCGGGAAATACCGCGCCTCCGTCGAGCCGCACGTGAATGGAGACGTCCTCGCCGTCGGCGCATTCCGACCTACCGGCGCGGGGACGAAGATGGCGATCAGCAAGTTCCAGGTGGGAGCGCTGGCCTACGGAGCAGCCCACAAGCTGGGCAAGAAGAAGGCGGGTGGGCTGCCGGGGCAGTTCGTGCTCGCGGTCACCCCGGACAAGCTCTACGCCTTCAAGTACAAGTCGGGCCGCAACGGCATCACGATCAAGGAAGAGGCGGCGTCCTGGGACCGTACTGGCCTCAAGGTCGGCACAGAGCGCCGCCAGACCACGACCCGGCTGACGCTCGAATGGCCGGACGGCGAGAAGATCGTCTGCGACGAGGAGGGGCTGGGCGACAACCCCTGGGCGGACGACGTGATCCGCGAGCTGCAGGCCTGACCACCTCGCTACGAGCGCGAGGGGCAGGCACACGCCGGCCCCCGGTGCGCACTATCTGTTTCGCCGTCAGGGCACGGGGGTGATGAGGCCGACCCGCCGAACGAAGTCGTTGGCGGGATCGCCTCCGGACGGCTGCGCCCAGAACGGCAGCCAATCCGCGCCGTCGGTGTCCATCCCGACGTAGTCGCCTGGGAACCAGCCACGCGCGAACGGCATCTGGCGGATGTTGTACGAGGTATCCGTCTGCTTCACCTCATCGCCCCAGTTGGCCGGATCGGTGCAGGCGGTCGGCGTGGTCGGGTGGCAGTGGATCAGGAACTCGTCGGTGGCCAGGACCCCGACCGCCGGCGTGTCCTGATTCGCCCGGAAGTCCGAGTAGCGGACCCCGATCGTGCCGTCCTCCAGCACACTCACCACCGGGTTGAACGCCTGCTGGTTGCCCAGGGCGATGTCCGTCGGCGTCTTGTTGATCTTGATCGTCCGCGACCAGGTGCGCCCGCCGTCGAGCGACTGGGTGAAGGCGATGCTGCTGCGCACGCCCCCGAAGCGCATGTCCTGGAAGACCAGGTAGATCGCGCCTGTGTTCGGGTCCACGGTGCCCTGCGGAATGATGTCGCCGGTTCGGACCAGCCGGGTGGAGGGGTTCGGGTCGTCGGGGTCGACCACCAGCCCCTGGAAGGTGTTGTGGCGGTCGACGACCGTCGCTCTCTTGTCCCAGGTGGCGCCGTGGTCATCCGAACGCACCAGGGCGATGCTGAAGTCGCGACCCGGCGGCTTGTTGCTGAAGTGGATCAGGTCAAAGAAGTCGACCAGCTGGCCGTCGAACTGATCGTTGTCGGGCAGAACCACGATCTGGTTTCCGATCGTCTGGTTCAGCGTGCCCGGCTCGTAGATCAGCCGCGCGGCCTCCCAGCTTGTGCCGCCGTTGGTGGTGCGCGCGAACCAGGTCGGCCCCCGGCTGGCCACCGCGTTCTCGAAGGCGATCGTCGGTGCGATCTCCGCGGGCGGGGCGAGGCGGTCCCAGACCGCGTAGACGAAGCTCGAGTCGTTGGGGTCGGCCGTGAGCGAGTTCTTGTCGTTGAGCACGTTCGGGTTCTCGTCGCGGATCAGCGTGATCGGGTCGCTCCAGCTCCTCCCGCCAGTGGTCGAGCGCATCACCAGCATCGAATTCGGGTGGATGCCGATCCCGCCCGCGTTGGTGTCCACCGAGAGGCTCATCAGATAGGCGGTCCCATTCGGGGAGAAGTCGACCCACGGGTCGGAGGCGCGCTCATAGAGGCCACCGTTGGCCGGGCTGCCCCCCGTGCAGAACGACGACTTGGTGTTCGCGTTGGTGGTCCAGGTAAGTCCGCCGTTGAAGCTCGACGCCGTGACCAGGCCCTCGCTGCCGCCGTTGTTCCAGCGGTCCTGCTGCCAGGCGGCGAGCAGGTTGCTCGGGTTGGCCGGGTTCACTGCCATCCAGGGCTCGACCTCGCTGTTCGGGAAGTTGGTCCCCGAAGTTGGCTGATCCCCATCGCAACCCACGATCGGGCTAGGTCCCGAGGCGAGCACCGCCGGACCCTCGTTCGCGGCGGGCGTGGCACTGGCCTGAGGGGCGAACGCGGCCACCGCAAGTCCTGCGCCCAGGAGTGACAGGAAGACTCTCGCTCGCTGCATGTCCTCGTCCTCCTTGATTCGCAACAGCAGCGATTACACCGCCTAGCCCGTACCCGCGGAGCGAAATCCGAAACGAGCTTTCTCAGCCGAGCGGACGGTCGGTGGCGACCCCGTAGAGCCCGCCGACGACGAGCCCCCCGGCCGGGACCTCCGCACCCGGCAGCACGACGCAGTCGCGGAGCATCGCACCCGAGCCGAGGTGGCAGCCGTCGCCGACGACGACGGGGCCGTGGAGGTTCGCACCTCCGCCGATCTGGGAGCGCTCGCCGATCAGGACCGGAGGCTTGACCTTGACGCCGTCGAGGTCCGAGCCGTCCCCAGCGTAGATGCCCGGTGAGACCTCCGCTCCCGAGGGCTCGATTCGGGCCGTCCCCGACAGCGCGTCGAGATTCCCCTGGACGAACTCGCCAACCGACCCGATGTCGTTCCAGTATGCATCGATCTCGTGCGAGTAGAACGGGATGTCGCCGTCGAGCAGCGCGGGGAACACGTCCATCGCCCAGTCGACGAAGCCCTCCGGCTGATCGTGGTCCCCCGCCGGGCTCATCTGACCCGGAGGCGGGAAGTGATCGAAGATCTCCTTGCGGAACATGTATATGCCGCAGTTGGCGAGGTCCGAGAGCGCCTCGGCGGGCCCGGGCTTCTCCTGGAAGCCCTGGATGCGGCCCTCCTCGTCGGTGATCGCGACCCCGAACTGGGTGGTGTCGTCGACCCGCTTGGTGGCCAGCGTGGCGATCGCACCGCGTTCGACGTTCGCCTCATGCGCCTCGCGCATCGCGGTCAGGTCGATGTCGGTTAGCGCGTCCCCGGAGATGATCAGGAAGGAGTCGGTCTCGCCCAGGAAGTCGCGGACCTTGCCGACCCCGCCCGCCGTTCCGAGCGGCTCGACCTCCTCGCTGTAGGTGATCTCGAGGCCGAAGCCGGAGCCGTCGCCGAGCACCTCGCGGATCTGCTCGGGCAGGTAGGAAAGGTTGGCGACGACCTGCTTGAAGCCGTGCGCGGCGAGCAGCTCAGCGATCCAGGCGACGATCGGCCGGTTGAGCACCGGCGCGACCGGCTTCGGCATCAAGTAGGTGAGCGGCCGCAGCCGCGTGCCCAGCCCCGCCGCGAGGATCATCGCCCTCATCACGGCCGGACGGCTCAACAGATCTAGTAGCGGTAGTGGTCGCTCTTGTAGGGGCCCTCGACTGGGACGCCGATGTAGGCGGCCTGCTCGGGATCGAGCTCGGTGAGCTCGACGCCGAGCGCCTCGAGGTGGAGGCGCGCGACCTTCTCGTCCAGGTGCTTCGGCAGCACGTGGACCTCCTTGCCGTACGCGTTCGCCTTGCCGAACAGCTCGATCTGGGCGATCACCTGGTTCGTGAAGGAGTTCGACATCACGAAGCTCGGGTGGCCGGTGGCGTTGCCCAGGTTGAGCAGGCGACCTTCGGAGAGGACGATGATCGAGTGGCCGTCGGGGAAGCGCCACTCGTCGACCTGCGGCTTGATGTTGATCCGCTCGATCCCGTCGACCTTCTCGAGCGCGGCCATCTGGATCTCGTCGTCGAAGTGGCCGATGTTGCCGACGATCGCCTGGTGCTTCATCGCCGCCATGTGGTCGACGGTGATCACGTCGCGGTTGCCGGTCGCGGTGATGAAGACGTCGCCCTCCTCGATGACGCTCTCAAGCTTGCGCACCTCGTAGCCCTGCATCGCGGCCTGCAGCGCGCAGATCGGGTCGATCTCCGTGACGATCACGCGGGCTCCCTGCCCCCGCAGCGACTCGGCGCAGCCCTTGCCGACGTCGCCGAAACCGCAGATCACGGCGGTCTTGCCGCCGATCATCACGTCGGTGGCGCGGTTGATCCCGTCGATCAGGGAGTGGCGGCAGCCGTAGATGTTGTCGAACTTCGACTTGGTGACCGAGTCGTTGACGTTGATCGCCGGGAAGAGCAGCGTCCCGGTCGCCTGCCGCTCGTAGAGGCGCACCACGCCGGTGGTGGTCTCCTCCGTGACGCCCTTGATCCCCTCGGCCATCCTCGTGAACCGCTGGGGCTCGGCGGCGAGGCTCTCGCGCAGCACGTCGAGGATCACCTTCTCCTCCTCGGAGCCGGCAGTCTCGGGTCCGGGCACGGCTCCCGCGGCCTCGTACTCGACGCCCTTGTGGACGAGCAGGGTCGCGTCGCCGCCGTCGTCGAGCAGCATGTTGGGGCCGGCCTCGCCGCTGCGCCCCGGCTCCGGCCAGCTGAGCGCCTGGCTCGTGCACCACCAGTACTCCTCCAGGGTCTCGCCCTTCCAGGCGAACACGGCGATCCCCTTCGGGTCTTCGGGGGTGCCTTCGGGGCCGACCGCCACCGCGGCGGCGGCGTGATCCTGCGTCGAGAAGATGTTGCAGCTCGCCCAGCGCACTTCCGCCCCAAGTGCGACCAGCGTCTCGATCAGAACCGCGGTCTGCACCGTCATGTGGAGGGAGCCGGTGATCCGGGCGCCCTTCAGGGGTTTCGAGGTGGCGAACTCCGCGCGCGTCGCCATCAGGCCGGGCATCTCGTGCTGGGCGAGGCGGATCTCCTTGCGGCCGAAGTCGGCCAGGGAGAGATCGGCGACCTTGAAGTCGAGGCCGGTGGTCGTCGGTGCGCTGGCGGCGGTGCTCATGAAGTGGTTGCTCTCCTGGGTCGAGGTCCGGAGCCGGTTCCCTCGGCTCCTTGAATTCCGAAAGTAGGGTCGGGAAAGGCTACAACCCGTTTGATGATGGACGGCGAGCTGCGCCTCAATGACGACGTCGCGATCCCCCTGGAGGAGATCGAGCTGCGCGCTAGCCGCTCATCGGGGCCGGGCGGCCAGCACGCGAACGTGACTGCCTCGCGGATCGAGGCGGTCTTCGACGTGGAGGCATCCCAGGCGCTTACCGACGAGCAGCGAGAACAGCTGCTCCGCCGCCTCGGCAGCCGCGTCAGCGCGGTCGCGCAGGACGCCCGCAGCCAGGCGCGCAATCGCGAGCTCGCCCTGGAGCGGCTGCGCGAGAAGCTCGCCGCCGGCCTGGTGCGGCCGAAGCCGCGTCGCCCCACCAGACCCTCCCGCGCGGCCCGCGAGCGCCGCCTGGAGGTGAAGCGGCGGAGATCAGAGCGAAAGGCGCAGAGAAGGCCTCCGAGCGAGGATTGACCGTCTGTTCGGGGCGATGACCGGGGCGGCGAACAGGAGTCTCATCAGATGAAGATCGCGAGAAAGGAGGCAAAGATGGCAAGCGCGACGCTTGACCGCGAATTCGAGGCCACGCTCCAGAAGAGCCCGAGCAAGGGTGGCTGGACCTACGTCGTGATGCCCGATTCGGCCGAGTTCTTCGGCACGAGGGGGCTCGTCAAGGTGCGGGGCAAGATCGACGGCCACCCGTTCCGCAGCTCGTTCATGGCGCTGGGAGACGGCTCCCACAAGCTGCCGGTGAAGACCGACGTTCGCAAGGCGATCGGCAAGGAAGAAGGCGACTCGGTGACGGTGCGGCTGGAGGAGCGGCTCGGCTAGGGCCGGCCCATCTCCTTCTTGAAGCCCTCGAGCACGTCGACGGCGACTGGGTCCACCCCACGGGCTTTGGCGAGCTCGATCGCGAGCAGGTCGCCGAGCATGACGGCGTGGAGGATCCGCTCCGTCCGGGTCTCGCCCTCTGTCTCGACGTCGATCACGGCGGCGGCGTGCGGCTCGATCGCCTTCGCGGTCAGCTCGAAGCGCTTGCGCTCGCGGGGGTGCTGGTCGCGGTCGCCGAGGAAGATCGCCGCAAAGCGGCCCTCCGCGCCCGACCAGCCCTCGAGCTCGTTGTGGTCGGCCTCGGGCAGGACCGACGAGAAGGCGGGCAGCTTGGCGTTCTCGTTCACCTGCGTCTTCCAGCGGTAGGCGACCGGGGCGGTCAAGTCGCTGCCGTAGACGACCACCGTGGCCTCGCCGATCGCGGCGGCCATCTCTTGCGCCTGCGCCTCGGCGGCCTCGAAGGCCACGCCGAGGTGCGAGGCCGCGGCGTCGATCTCGGTGTTGATCCGCGGGCCTGCCAGCGCCAGCGCCGCCAATTCGGCCGCGACGCAGAACATGTAGCTCACAGCCGCCCGCGGCTGGAGGCCGGCCGGCAGGCCGATCACGGGGACGCCGTCGGCCCGGGCGGCGTCGGCGAGCTCGCCGCCCGTCGTCGCCACCAGCCGCTGCGCGCCGAGCGCCTCGGCGGCCGCGTAGCAGGCGAGGGTCTCCTCCGTCTCGCCCGAATAGCTCGAGCAGAGCACCGCGGAGCCTGCGGGGGCCCAGGCCGGCAGCGCGTAGCCGCGGGCCACCAGGAAGGGCTTGGTGAGCCGGTCCGAGAGCGTGGCAGCGGCGATGTCACCGCCGATCGCCGAGCCCCCCATTCCGCAGACGAAGGCCGCGGGCGCCTCCATGGTCGGGGCGCGCGCACTCTCGATCCGCCACAGCGCGTCCCGCAGGTGGTCGGGCATCGCCTTGACCGCGTCCAGCATGTCCCCGCCGATGACGGTCATCATTAAACGGGTCGCTCCTCCGACTTCTCACGGGTCGCGCTGTCGCGCGCCCTTGCATGATCGGAGCGCCCTCGCACAATCCCAACTTCTGCAGCAACCCGCTCCCCCTCCCCGATCACGGCGCCATCGAGCTCGGCCCCCCGCTCGACCGTCACGGCACCGCTCAAGATGCTGTTCGAGAGCCTGGCCCCCTCCTCGATTGCGCAGCCGTCCAGCAGCACCGATCGCTCGATCACCGCTCCCGCCTCTATCCGGCAGTTCCGGCCGACGACGCATGGCGACCGCAGCTCCGCCTCCGGGGAGATCTCGCATCCCTCTCCCACCATCGCCGGGCCGTCGAGGAGATCGTCGCTGAACGTCGAGACCCGGCGCTCGAGGATGTCCCAGTTCGCCTCCAGGTAGCGATCGGGGGTCCCGATGTCGATCCAGTAGCCCTCCAGCCGGATCCCGTAGAGGCCCTCGCCGATCAGATGCGGAAACACCTCGCGCTCGATCGAGACCGCGCGGTCCGGGGGTATCCGATCGAGCACCGAGCGCTCGAGCAGGTAGGCGCCGGCGTTGATCTCGTCGGTGTCGATCTGCTCGCGCGTCGGCTTCTCGAGGAACTCGATGATCTCGCCGTCCTGGCGGTGGACGAGGCCGTAGCCGGTTGGGTCGGCGACCGGGTAGAGGGCGATGGTCGCCTGAGCACCTGTGCGCTCGTGCTGTGCGATCAGCGCCGTCAGGTCGAGGTCGCAGAGCACGTCGCCGTTGAGCACGAGAAAGCGGTCGCCGAGCATGTCCTCCGCGAAGCGGATTGCGCCGGCGGTGCCGCGGGCGTCGGGTTCCTCCGCGTAGCGGATCCCGACCCCGGGCTCGGGCGCGGCGAGCGCGCTGCGTATCCCCTCGGCGAGGAAGCCGCAGGAGACGACCACGTCGTCGACGCCGTGGCGGACCAGCCATTCGATCAGGTAGGCGATGTGGGGTCGCCCGGCCAGTGGCAGCACCGGCTTGGGGACCGTGTAGGTGAGCGGACGCAGGCGAGTTCCCTCCCCGCCCGCCAGGATCAGCGCCTGCACCGGGCCACCGTCAGCCCACCGCCGAGCGGTCCGCGATGCTGGGACGGCCGATCGCCTCGTATGCCATCCCCGCCGCTCGGATCGCCTCCGGATCGAGGAAGTTCCGGCCGTCAACCAGGACCGGGTTGTTCATCCGCTTGGCGACCTCGGGCCAGTCGAGCGCGGCGAACTCCGGCCACTCGGTGACGAGCACGGCGGCGTCGGTCCCCTCCAGGGCGTCCATCGCCGAGGCGGCCATCTCCACGTCTGGAAGGAGCTCCGCGGCGCGCGGCTCCGCCACCGGGTCGAAGGCGACCACCTTGGCGCCCTCACCCTCGAGCCGGCTGGCCAGGACCAGGCTGGAAGCGCCGCGCATGTCGTTGGTGTCCGGCTTGAAGGCGAGCCCGAGCAGCGCGACCCTCTTGCCCACCAGCGAGTCGAGGTGCTTGGAGAGTTTTGCCATCACCCGGCGCTTCTGCAGCTCGTTCACCTCGATCACCGAGTTGAGCAGCTGGAAGTGGTAGCCGGAGTTGGCGGCCAGCATCTTCAGGGCGGAGACATCCTTGGTGAAGCAAGACCCGCCGTAGCCGATGCCCGCCTGCAGGAAGCGTGAGCCGATGCGGTCGTCGAGGCCCATCCCCTGCGCCACGTCGGAGACGTCGGCGCCGAGCTCCTCGCAGACGTTGGCAATCTCGTTGATGAAGCTGATCTTGGTGGCGAGGAAGGCGTTCGAGGCGAGCTTCACCATCTCGGCGCTCGAGACATCCGTGCGGACGATCGGCGCTCCAAGGGGCTCATAGGCCGCCGCAACGGCGTCCCCAGCCCACTCGCTGCCCGGGTCGGCCCCGACCAGGACCCGATCCGGGTGCATGAAGTCGTCTATCGCTGTCCCCTCGCGGAGGAACTCAGGACAGGAGACGTAGGCGAGCTCGGGGGCGTCGCGGTGGATCGTCCGGCCGGTGCCGACCGGCACCGTGCTCTTCATCACCAGGGCCTTGCCCTGTGGCTCGCCGATCTCCTCGACGGCGCGCTGCACGGCCGAGAGATCGGCGTCGCCCGAGTGCGTCGGCGGGGTCTGGACGCAGACGAACAGCAGACGCGGCCCGTCGAGCAGCTCGCGCATCTCGGTCGTGAACGTGAGCCGCTCGCTGTTTCGCTCGATCAACTCGGCGAGCTGGGGCTCGTGGATCGGGACCTCACCACGGCGGAGCGCCTCGACCTTCTCGGGAACGATCTCTCGGACCACCACGCCGTGTCCCAGCTCGGCGAAGCAGGCGGCGGTGACCAGTCCCACCCAGCCGGCCCCGATGACCCCAATCGGCTCCCTCTCGTTCACGTAGGCCCTCCCGCTCAGGTCCCCGGAAGCTGCCGGAAGCTCTTGGCGATCTTCAGCATGTCCGCGTTGGAGATCGTCTCGATGAACGAGTTCGAGAGCCAGAACGAACCCTGGTCGGTCTGCCAGGCGACCATCCGCAGGCGGTCGCCGTCGTAGTAGAGCTTGTAGTCCCGGTCGCCGATCGTCTTCTCGTCGCTCGGGTTGTCGAGAATCGGGGGATCCTTCCAGCGGGTGCCCTCGAAGCCGTAGTAGTCGCCGATCGTCGGCAGCGAGAAGACCCACTTGTAGGCGGCGCGCTCCGACCGCGGCGGGGACTCGTCGCCCTTGCCGTTGATCTTGTAGACGCGCGGCTTCTGCGCGTAATCGCTGCCGACCTCGAGCTTGGTCGGGTAGAAGACCGGCACCTTCTCCTTGCGTGCCCTGATCGCCCGGGCCAGCTGCTTGCCGTAGGACGTCTCGGTGAGGTTGGTCGAGGCCGACGCACTCTTCTTTCGCTTTCGGGTCGCCGGGGCCGGTTTGGAGTAGTCCGGCGGCTCCTCGGGCGCCACGCTCTTGCTCGGCTTGGCCGATGAGCCCGCCGGGCCCGGGGTCCCCTGCACCCCCAGGAACTGATTGACGGCGGTGTGGATCTCCCCCCGGGTCGCGTAGACGTATGAGGGCCCGAGCGTCCCGTTGAAATGGATCTCCTTGATCTGGGCTCCGCGCAGATCGAAGAACAGCTTCAGGACCTGGAGCATCTGCTCCCAGTCGTTGATGTCGGAGCTCGTGTAGGTCGTGAAGATCTTGATCAGCTTCTTCCGATCGTCGATCAGGCGGGACGGTGGGACCTTGGCGCGCGCCTCACGCAGGAACGCCTGCTGGCGCGCGGCGCGGACGATGTCGTTGTCCGTGTGCCGGTAGCGGGCGAAGGAGAGGGCGTCGAAGCCGCAGAGCGCCTGGTAGCCCGGTTGCAGGTTGATCTCGGCGTAGTCGTCCGCCGAGGTCCCGTTCTGGACGTTCTGATGGAAGTAGCGGTGGTCGACGTCCACGTAGACGCAACCGATCGCGTTGACCGCCCGGGCGAAGCCGGTGAAGTCGACATTGACCAGATGGTTGACCTGGAGCCCGGTCAGGCGCTTGACCGTCTCGAGCGTCAGCTTCGGGCCGCCGAGCGAATAGGCGGCGTTGAGCTTGTCCGTGCCGACGCCCGGAATCTCGACCTTGAGGTCGCGCGGCAGGGAGAGCAGGGCGATCGCGTTCCGATCCGGATCCAGCCGGAGCAGCATGGTCGTGTCGGAGAGGCCGTACTTGCCGCTGATCTCCTGGTTGCGCTTGTCGGAGCCGAGGATCAGGATCGTCTGCGCGCCGCTGCTGGGAACGTCGTCGAGGATGTTCTTGACTTCCTGCCCGATGCTGTTGTCCTTGAGCGCGCTGGCGATGTCGGAGAGGTAGAGGATCAGGCTGGCGGAGGTCGCCGCGGCGATCGAGGCGACGATCACGAAGGAGGCGGTCAGGAACCGGAGCCAGAGCGGGAAGCCGAGGTGCCGGCGGACGGCCTTGAAGCCCGAGGTGATCTTGGACCCGGCCGCCTTCTCGACTTTCTCGAAGCCGGAGGTGATGGATGACCCGGCCTTCTTGATCCTCGCCCCGGCTGCCGCCACCACGGTCGGCTCGTCGGCCTCCGCCTCTGCCGCCTCCAGCCCATCCCATTCCTGGGTCTCGGCCGAGACGACCTGCTCTAGCTCGTCCTCCTCGGGGAGCTCGTCCTCGTCGAGATCCTCGTCGATCTCCTCTTCGTCGAGGTCCTCGTCTTCGACGTCCTCCTCCTCCTCCGGCTCGCCGAGATCCTCCTCCTCCGGCCCGTCCTCGTCGGGCTGCTCGTCCTCGGGGTCGTCGATGAACTCGTCGCCGAGCCGGAACTCCTCGGTGTCCTCGGGGCGGTGCTCCTCGCCCTCGTCCCCGCCATTACTCGGTGGACTCACGTCGTCATTCCCGGGAAGCTCGTCACGAAGCTCTCGAGCGCGTGCCGGTAGCTGCGCAGCGAGTTGATCGAGACCCACTCGACCGGGCCGTGGTGACCGTCCCCGATCGGCCCGAACTCGACCGCCGGCACGCCGGCGGCGAGGAAGGAAACGGCATCCGACGCGCCGTCGCGGCCAACGCTCATCACCTGCTCGGGGTGGTGCGGGGACGCCGCCTCACAGAGCCCGCGGACGAACGGCGAATCGGCCTCGACCACGGCGGGAGGCCGCCTGAAGGTGGCGAGCACATGCGTATCGGGGAGGCCGCTCACCTGCCCGAGGATCTCGTCGGGATCCTGGTCCGGCAGGAAGCGGATATCGACGTCTATGACGCAGGAATCGGGCACTTTGTTCAGGGCGTCGCCGCCCATGATCCGACCGAGATTGATTGAGGGCCGGTCGAACAGGGCGGAGCTGTGGCGTGCAAACGGTAGCGACTCGATGCCCCTGAACACCTCGACCGCCTTGACCACGGCGTTGTCTCCGAGCCACGGCGTGGCGCCGTGTGCGGAGCGTCCCTGGACCTCCAATCTGAGCGCCAGCACACCCTTCGCCTGGACCCCGACCTGGAGGTTCGTCGGCTCCCCGGTGATTGCGAAGTCCCCGACGAAGCCACTCGCGACCAGCGCATCCGATCCGCGGTTCATCTCCTCCTCCGACTCCTCGTCCGAGACGATTCCCAGCCGCAGGCGCACCGCGTCTTGGTCGCGGAGGTCGCGCAGCACGAGCAGCATCACGGCGAGCGCGCCCTTCATGTCATAGGAGCCGCGGCCGAAGAGACGGTCCCCGTCGATCCGGGGCTCGAACTGGTCCCGGCCTCCCGGGACGACGTCCATGTGGCCGTGCAGCACGAGCGTCGGAACGTCCGCCGGCCCCACCTCGGCTGCCGTGACAGGCAGCCCCCGCGACTCCGTCTGGGCGGCCTTGATGTCGTTGGACTCCAGCCAGCCGCCGACGAACTCCGCGGCGCGCCGCAGGCCCTCCGCGTTCGAGGTGTTGAAGGCGATCAGCCGCTGAGCGAGAGCAAGCTCGTCCACGCGGCAATCCTAGGTGGGTCAGCGTTCAGAGCCGGCGACCTGGAGGAACGCCTCGGCCCGGTCCTTGTCCTTCTCCGCCTGGCGGTGCGCGCCGGAGCCCTCCTCGGACTCGCGCAGCCTGGCCTCGGCGTCCTCTATCCGGCTGCGCAGCTCGCCGGGGTCCAGGTTCTCCGGCGGGATCGCCTCCCCGACGAGGACCGTCGCGCGGTTGGCGAACACCTGGAGCCACCCCTCGGCCTGTGCCCAGCGCCGCACCTCGCCATCGGGCATGTGCAGGCGGAGCTCCGTCGGCAGGAGGCGTGCCAGCACCGGCACGTGATTGGCCAGGATGCCGATCTCGCCGACCGAGGTCCGCGTCGAGAGCTGCTCTACCTCGCCCGTGAATACCTCGCCCTCGGGGGTGAGGACACGGACGTCGACGTTGTGCTCGGCCATGGGTCGGCCAGCTAGGCCGCGGCCTCCTCAGTCTCGAGCTGCTCCTCCTGCTCGGACGCCACCGCCTCGGCCGCCTCGGTGGGCTCCTCCGCCTTCATGCCCTTGGCCGTCTCGAGCACCTGGTCGATCGGGCCCTGCATGTAGAAGGCGCGCTCGGGGATGTCGTCGTGCTCGCCGTCGACGATCTCCTTGAAGCCGCGGACCGTTTCCTTGACCGGCACGTACTCGCCATCCCGCCCGGTGAACTGTGACGCGACGAAGAACGGCTGCGAGAGGAAGCGCTGGATCTTGCGCGCCCTCGACACCGTCTGCTTGTCCTCGTCGGAGAGCTCGTCGATGCCGAGGATGGCGATGATGTCCTGAAGCTCCTTGTAGCGCTGCAGCGTCTCCTGGACCCGGGTCGCCGTCTCGTAGTGCTCCTCGCCGAGGATGTCCGGCTTGAGGATCGTGGAGGTGGAGTCGAGCGGATCGACCGCCGGGTAGATCCCCTGCTCCACGAGCGAGCGGGTCAGCACCGTCGTGGCGTTGAGGTGCGCGAACACCGACGCCGGGGCGGGGTCAGTCAGGTCGTCGGCCGGAACGTAGATCGCCTGGACCGAGGTCACGCTTCCTTCCCTCGTCGACGTGATTCGCTCCTGCAACCCGCCCATCTCGGTCTCCAGGGTCGGCTGGTAGCCCACCGCGGAGGGCATCCGGCCGAGCAGCGCCGACACCTCGGAGCCGGCCTGGACGAACCTGAAGATGTTGTCGATGAAGAGCAGCACGTCCTGGCCACCCTGCTCGCGGAAGTACTCCGCCATCGTCAGCCCGGAGAGCCCCACGCGCAGGCGGGCGCCCGGAGGCTCGTTCATCTGGCCGAACACCAGCATCGTCTTGTCGAGGACGCCGGACTCCTTCATCTCGAGCCAGAGGTCGTTGCCCTCGCGAGAGCGTTCGCCGACCCCGCAGAAGGCCGAGAGGCCCTCGTGCTCCTCGGCGATGTTCCGGATCAGCTCCTGAATCAGCACCGTCTTGCCGACGCCGGCGCCGCCGAACAGCCCGACCTTGCCGCCCTTGGCGTAGGGCGCGAGCAGGTCCACGACCTTGATCCCGGTCTCCAGGATCTCCTGAGACGGAGTGAGGTCCTCGACCTCCGGGGCCGGCCGGTGGATCGGCCAGCGGTCGTCACCCTCGACGTCCGGGCCCTCGTCGATCGGCTCACCGAGCAGGTTGAAGATCCGACCCAGCGTCTCCTTGCCGACCGGCACGGTGATCGGCGAACCCGTGTCGATCACCTTGTCGCCGCGCTTGACGCCGTCGGTGGCGTCCATGGCGATCGCCCGGACGCGGTCGTCACCGAGATGCTGTTGCACCTCGAGGATCAACCTTCCCTCGGTGCGCCCACCCTCGGGCTGAATATCGATCCTGAGCGCATGGAAGATCTCGGGGATGTGGTCGGGGAAGACGACGTCGATGACGACGCCCGTCACCTCCTCGACCGTTCCTACGTTGGTGCGAGGGGGCGCCGCAGCCGGAGGCGCGGCGCCACCCTTTTCATGTTTGTCAGCCATTCGTCTCCTTCTCTTCTTTCAAGTCTTATGAGAGACCCTCGGCACCGGCGACGACCTCGAGGATCTCCTGGGTGATCTCCGCCTGCCGCACCCGGTTCATCTCCAGGGTCAGGTCCGAGATCACCTCCTTGGCGTTGTCGGCCGCGTTCCGCATCGCGGTCATCCGCGCGCCGTGCTCGGATGCGGTCGACTCCAGCAGGGCCCGGAAGACGTTGAGCTGCGCGTACTCGGGAATCAGTTCGCCGAGCAACTCCTCCGGCTCGGGCTCGTAGTCCCAGAGCGCCTTGCGGTGGGCTTCGGCCAGCTCCTCGTCGAGTTCCGCGTCGTCGTCGGGGGTGAGCTCCTCCACGCCCTCGCCGAAGACGTCCGCCTGCTGCACCGGCAACAGGGTCTGCCTGCGCACGTATTGGGTGAGGGGCGAGACGTAGCGGTTGTAGATCAGGTCGACCCTGTTGAGCTCCTTGTCGACGTAGGAGGCGACCAGCTCGTCTGCGATCTCCCTCGCGTCCGCGAACGCGGGGCGGTCCGTGAAGCCGACGTACTCGCCATGGAGCTCCTCGCCCCGGAACCGCATCGTCGAGACACCGCGCCGGCCCACGACCGAGAAGCGGACGTTCTTCCCCTCCTGGCCGAGAGACCGCTGCAGCTGCACCCCTTCCCGGATGATCTGCGAGTTGAACGAGCCTGCCAGGCCGCGATCGCCGGTGACCAGCAGGATCCCGACCATGCGCTCCTCCTCATGCTCCTGGAGCACGGGCAGGTTGCGCGCCTCCACGCCGGCCGCCTCCGCGACCTGGCGCGTCATCTTCCGAAGCTCGCGGGCATAAGGACGGAGCGCGTCGATTCGCTGCTCGGCCCGGCGCAGCCGAGCCGCCGCCACCATCTCCATCGCGCGCGTGATCTTCTGCACGTTCTTGACGGAGGCGATCCGGTTCTTGACTTCCTTGCGGGTGGCCATGGATCAGGCGGTGGCGCCCGCCTCCTCGCGCTCCTCCGCCGGCTGCTGGTCGGGACCCGCCCCGTCCGAAGTGGCCTCCTCGCGCGACTTGATCCGGTCAGACTCGCCCTCCTCCAGGGGGTTGCCCTCCTGGTCGAAGTCGGGGCCGAAGTCGTCGACCATCTGCTCGATCGCCTTGCCCAGGGTCTCCTCGTCCTCATCGGAGAGCTGGCCAGACTCGTTGATGCGATCGAGGAGGCCCTTGTCCTCCGCATGGAGCCTCGCGATCAGGTCGGCGAGAAACTCGGCGACCCGCTCGGTCTTGATCCGGTCGAGGTAGCCGCCGGTGCCTGAGTAGATCGAGGTGACCTGCTCGGCGACGGGCATCGGCTGGCGCTCCTTCTGGTTGAGCGCCTCGACCATCCGCTCGCCTCGGGCGAGCTGCTTCTGGGTCTCCGGATCCAGCTCGGAGCCGAACTGGGCGAACGCCTCGAGCTCGCGATACTGGGAGAGGTCGAGGCGCAGCTGGCTGGCGACCTTCTTCATCGCCTTCGTCTGCGCGTTGCCGCCCACCCGGGAGACCGAGGTGCCCACGTTGATCGCCGGCCGGACGCCCGAGTAGAACAGGTCCGTCTCCAGGAAGATCTGGCCGTCGGTGATCGAGATGACGTTGGTGGGGATGTAGGCGGAGATGTCGCCGGCCTGGGTCTCGATCACGGGCAGCGCCGTCAGCGACCCGCCGCCCTGCTCGTCGGAGAGCTTCACCGCCCGCTCGAGCAGCCTCGAGTGGAGGTAGAAGACGTCACCGGGATACGCCTCGCGACCGGGCGGCCGCCGCAGGAGAAGCGACATCTGCCGGTAGGCGGCCGCGTGCTTGGAGAGGTCGTCGTAGATGCAGAGGGCGTGCTTGCCCTGGTAGAGGAAGTGCTCGCCCATCGCGCAGCCCGCGTAGGGGGCCATGTACTTGATCGGCGCGGCCTCGTCGGCGGGTGCCGCGACGATGATCGTGTTCTCCATCGCACCGTTCTCCTCCAGGGTCTCCATCACCTGGACGACGGTCGACATCCGCTGGCCGATCGCGACGTAGATGCAGATCAGGTCCGAGTCGCGGTTGTTGATGATCGTGTCGATCGCGATCGCGGTCTTGCCGGTCTGGCGGTCGCCGATGATGAGCTCGCGCTGGCCGCGGCCGATCGGGATCATCGAGTCGATCGCCTTCAGGCCGGTCTGCATCGGCTCGACGACCGGTTGGCGGTGGACGACGCCGGGCGCCTTGTGCTCAGCGGCCCGCGTTTCGCTTGTGTGGATCTCGCCCTTGTCGTCGAGCGGGCGTCCGAGCGGGTCGACCAGGCGGCCGAGCAGCTGCTCGCCGACTGGGATCTCCAGGAGCTTTCCCGTGCGCTTCACGGTGTCGCCCTCGGAGACCTTGTCCCAGTCGCCGAAGAGCACGACGCCGACGTTGTCCTCCTCGAGGTTGAGCGCCAGGCCGACGACGTCGTGGGGCAGCTCGAGCATCTCGAGCGACATGCAGTTGTCGACCCCGTGAATGCGGGCGATTCCGTCGCCGATCTCGAGCACGGTCCCGACCTCGGAGAGGTCGGCTGAGTCGGTGTCCATGCCCTCGATTCGCTCGCGCAGGATGCTTGCGATCTCGTCCGGCTTTATCTCCATCTCTCTACGTCACTCCTTTGCCTACGCCGCGGAAGCGACGCTCTTTCGAAGTTTCTCGAGCCTGTTGCGAATGCTCGTGTCCAGGACCATGTTCCCCACCTGCACCACGAGGCCCCCGAGGATGTCCGGGTCGACCTTGCTCTGCAGCTCGACGGTGTTGCCGGTCTGCTGCTCGATCTCCGAGCCGATCCGCTTCGCGATCTCGGGGTCGAGCTCGACGGCGCTGGTCACGGTCACACCGAGCCGCTTGTTCTCCTTCGCCCAGAGCGCGTCGAACTGGCGCCGGATCCGGAACAGGACCGGCATGCGGTGCTTTTCGATCAGCAGCTCGAGGAAGTTGACCAGCTCGGGCTCGGCGTCCGCGATCGCCCGCTTCAGGCCGTCCTCCTTCTCGGCCGAGGAGAAGTACGGGCTGAAGAAGAAGAGCTGGAGCTCGCGGCTGTCCGCCAGGGCGTCGGCGAACTGGCCGAGCTGCTCGCGGATCACATCGAGCTTCCCCCTCTCCTTGGCCGCCTCGAAGAGGGCTTCCGCGTATACGCGCGCGATCTCTTCCATCTCTAGCCCGCGGCCTCCTCCGTGACCTCGCCGTCGCCGCTCAGGCTGGAGAAGTCGACCTCGGCGAGGGCCTCGTCGACCAGCCGCTTCTGGTCGTCTCCCGTGAGCGCCTTGCGCGTCACCTTCTCAGTGGTGAGGACCGTCAGGTCGGCGACCTCCTTGCGGATACGCTCGAGCGAGCGCCGGGTCTCCGCCTCGATGTCGCGCCGGGCGGCGGCGAGCAGCTCCTCTCGCTTCTCGCGACCCTCCTGTGTGGCCTCGGTGGTCGTCGTCTCGGCCGTCTTGCGGGCGCGAGCGACGATGTCGTCGGCCTGCTCGCGGGCCTCGCGAAGGCGGGCGCGGTACTCCTCGAGGATCTGATCGGCCTCCTGGCGCGTCTTCTCGGCCTGATCGATCGAGTCGCGGATCGCGTTGGCCCGCTTGTCCAGTGCCTCCTGGATCCGCGGGAATGCGACCTTGCTGAGCACGTACATCGTGAACAGGAAGACGAGCAGCGTCCAGATCATCAGGCCGAGGGCCGGCGAGACGAGAAAGCTGCCGCCCGAATCCTCCGCGGCAACCGGCAGGGATCCGGCTATGTCGGCGAACGGCACCATGGGCCTAGAGGAAGAAGGCGATCAGGCCGAAGATGAAGGTGTAGAAGGCGACCGCCTCAGTCAGCGCAAAGCCTAGCCAGCGGATCGCCTGGAGGTCATCCTTCATCTCGGGCTGGCGGGCGACCGACTCGATCTCCTTGCCGAAGATGATGCCGATGCCGATGCCGGCGCCGATCGAGCCGAGCCCGGCGCCGACTCCGAGGGCGATCGCCTTGCCGGCGTCGGTAATCCCCGTGTCGGTGACGCCCTGCGCGGCCTGCGCAATCGGGATCAACAGGTCAGCCATGAATCATCAGCTCCTTTTCTAGTGACTCTCGGCGACTGCGCCGCCGATGTAGATGGCCGAGAGGGTGGCGAAGATGAACGCCTGAAGCGTTGCGATCAGCCCCACCTCCAGCACGAAGAACACGAACGCGAGCGGGAAGGTGAGCGCACCCAGCGCGGCCAGGCCCAGAAGCACTGCGAGCCCGCCGCCCATGAATAGCAGCAACAGGTGCCCCGCGAGGATGTTGGCGAAGAGTCGCACCGAGAGCGAGACCAGCCGCATGAAGTGGGAGAGGATCTCGATCACGAAGATCAGCGCCTTGCCGATTGGATTCATGTCCTCCAACCCCGCGGGCAGGAAGCTCTTCAAGTAGCCGAGCAGTCCCTTGGCCCTGATTCCCTCGACGTGGTAGGAGAACCAGACCACGAGGGTGAGGACGAGGGCGAACGAGATGTTGGCGGTTGCCGCATAGATCGCGAAGGATGGGATCCCGAGCCCGAAAATGTCGATCGTCTCCTCGCTGTTCGTCGGCAGCGGCAGGTAGCCGAGGATGTTCGAGAACGCGATGAAGAAGAACAGCGTGGCGATGAAGGGGAACCACTTGATCGCGTAGGACGACTCGAGGTTGCCGCCCGTGATGTTGTTCTTCGTAAGGTCGTAGGCGACCTCGACCGCGGTCTGCACTCGGTTCGGCTTCATCTGCATGCGGCGGGCGATGTAGACCATCACCCAGATCGTCAGGGCGCTGGCCAGGACGAGGTAGAGGACGGCCCTTGTTATCGAGAAGTTGATTCCTGCGATGTGGATCGGGATCCAGTTGTGAAGCTTGAACTCGTTCTGGGGCTTGAACTCCTCGTTCTTGCCGTCGTTGCCGAAGATCAGCAACAAAGCGATCGTGATCGCGAAGTACGTCCCGAGCCCGATCAGGACCTTCTGCTTGGTCGACAGAGAGGCAAGCATCAGACTCCCCCGGCGTCACCGGGAGGCGCAAGCGCGCGGCCGAGCAGGCGGGCGCCGAGGTGAACGGTGAAGAGGATCGCTGCCAGGACCGCGGCCGCCAGACCCGCGTCCTTGCTGGAGAGCAGCCCGACGAGCAAGACGGCGAGCGCGACGATCCAGACGCGGGCGAGCGTCGTCGCGCCGATCCAGCCCATGGCGGCGCGGCGATCGCCCGCGGCGGCGGCCTTCGCCACCGCCCGGTCGGCCCAGAGCTCGATCGCGTGCTGGACGAGCCAGACGCAGGCGATCACGACGTAGCCCGCGATAGGCAGATCCGCCGCGATGAACACCGGAAGCGCCGCCACGAGCAGGACGAGGTCGAAGTAGCGAAGTGCGGTGGCCATGCGGGACGCGCCGACGGCGCCGCTAGAACCGTCTAAGGCGAGCGTAGACAAGAGCCATCCCCACGCCGAAACCCGCGGCCATGCCTGGGTGCGTCATCTGGTCTGTCGATGTCGAATGAGCGCATGAAAGCCTTGCCCCCCACCTGGCAAAGTCAACCCTCCGGCAGGCCGGAGGGGCGGCGAATCCTAGCGTTTGGACTCCGATGGCGGAGCGTCTGTCA
>DASXSZ010000118.1:0-4868 GCA_036505735.1 Solirubrobacterales bacterium | reverse complement strand
GGACGAACTCCTCCCAGTTGCCGACGCCCGCGGCCCGGATTTCGATTAGGACCTCGTCGTCCGCGAGGGGGCGCGGATCTGGGAGGTCGATCCGCCCGACAGCACCGCCGAACTCGCTGATACCGGCGGCCCGCATCAAAGTGGCGCTGTCTGAGCGTGGGCGCGCTCGGCGATGAAGGGCCAGCGGATGAGATCTTCGAGGCTCTCCTGCGGCATCGCCCGCGCAGTATCTCGAAATGGAGTACTGCTTTCTATGCAAGCGGCTATCTCGCATCGCAGCTCTAACCCAAGGGACGACCGCTCGGTCGTGAGACGATCGACCAGCGCCAGGGAGGTTCCTCGCCCGGCGGGAACAGGTAGTGGTCCCGGCCGGGCAGGGTCTCCAGCGGGACCAACGCGGGGTCGTCCTCTAGGCGCAGCCTGATCGAGTGCGCGGCCGCGATCTGCGCGGCGCCGGCGGTGCGGACGGTCTGCTGCCAGCCAGCGCTTGGCCGGTAGAGCCAGTAGGTGATGCGGACGAGACCGCCGGCGAGGCGCCGGTCCTCGACCGAGATGAACTCGGTCACCCGCCGACCAGAGGCGGTCAATCCCGAGTCCGATCCTGACGCGGCGCAGCTTGGCCGTCGGCAGTAGCGGAAGTCGACCGGGAGCTCGCCGCCTTCAGCGGACGGGTCCGGCGCCAGGTAGCGAACCAGCTTTCCGAGTGGGAACCCGTAGGCGAGCGCCAGTGGGTTGCGCCCGCAGGGCACCGGGTAGCGGGGGGCGCAGGCGATCCGCCTGGCCAGCATCTCGCCGAGCTCGCGATCTGCGCGCCGTGGGGGTGCCGCCACCAGAGCTGCGACGCCGGCGACGATCAGCAGGCCGACGACGCCCGCGAGCGCGACGTACTCAACCGAGGCGGCTCCCCGATGCACCGCTGGCGGCGTATTTGACACCGGCGAACGCTCGACCCGCTTGTGTGACGCGGGGCGCGCGGTCCGCGCCGAATCACCGAACGATGAGTGCCGCGCTCTATGATCGAAGCATGGAAGGTTTCGGTGGCCTGTTCGGCGATCCCGAGGAGATGCGCCGGCGCATGGAAGAGCTCCAGGAGCAGATGCAGGGCGCTCAGAAGGTCGCCTGGGCCGACAACGCCATCAAACTCGCGGTGGAGATGACGGTCGCCGCGATCAGCTCGCTGGACCTGAGCGGCTCGAGCGACGAGCAGGCCGTTCAGGTTCGCGACGCGATCAGGATCGTTTTCCCCGAGGCGGTGACCCTGGTCAGGGAGGCCCGGGAGGGCCTGCAGGACTGATGCGGGGTTCGCTGCCGCGGCCCTGAGCCCCGGCCGATCCATGGGTTTGCCCGAGCCATCCGTGAGCAGCACGGCGTTGGTCACCGGGGCGTCCTCCGGGATCGGCGCCGCGATCGCCAGGGAGCTCGCCTCGCGCGGATACTCGCTCGCCCTGGTCGCGCGGCGCGAGGAGAGACTTCAAAGCCTGGCCACCGATCTCGCCTCCGAGTACGGGGTGGCGGCCGAGACGATCGCCTGCGACCTGGCCGATCCCGCCGAGCGGGACCGGCTGGCCGACGAGCTCCCCGCTCGGGGCCGTGCGGTCGAGGTGCTTGTCAACAACGCCGGTTTCGGGCATCAGGCCGACTTCGCGACGAGCCCGCCGGAGCGCTTGGTGGAGATGGTCCGCGTCAACGTCGAGGCGGTCGTCGACCTCACCGGGCGCTTCCTGGGCCAGATGGTCGAGCGCGGGCGCGGCAGCGTGATCAACATCGCCTCGACTGCCGCCTTTCAGCCGCTGCCTGGATCGGCCGTCTACGCCGCGAGCAAGTCCTTCGTCCTCTCCTTCAGCGAGGCGATTCGGACGGAGCTGCGCGGCTCCGGAGTGACGGTGACCGCTGTCTGCCCCGGCCCGGTGAAGACTGAGTTCACCGAGGTTGCCGGCTTCGGCGGCGTCGAGGAGAGGACCCCGGGAGCCGTCTGGATGTCGGCCGAGGAGATCGCCCGGCACGCCGTGGACGGCGCGAAGCACGACAAGCGCGTGGTGGTGCCCGGGGCGCTCAACCGCGCCACCGCCCTCGCCGGGCAGCACAGCCCGCGATCCGTCGCGCTGCCCCTGATCAGCCGGTTCTGGCGCAACATCTGAATCCGATGCCCACGCTGCAGGTCCGCGGCGTCGAGATCGCGTGGAGCGAGCGCGGGCAGGGGCAGCCCGCGGTCCTGATCCACGAGACCGCTGCCACTGGCGCCGTCTGGGAAGCGCTGGCGACGGCGCTCTCGGAGCGCTCGCGCGCGATCGCCTATGACCGCCGCGGCTGGGGCGACTCGAGCGCCCCCGTCGATTACCGGCGCACCACGGTCGAGGAGCAGAGCGAGGACGCCGCCGCCCTGATCGAGGCCGTCGCCGGGACGCCTGCCCTGGTCTGCGGCGCCGGCCTCGGGGCTGTGATCGCACTCGATCTGCTGTTACGGCGCGCCGACGTCGTCTCCGGCGCGCTGCTGATCGAGCCACCGCTCCTCCAGCTGCTGCCCCCGGCGACCGAGGCTCTCTCCGATGACCGCGGCCGCCTCGAGGTCGCCGCCGCGAAGGGCGAGGACGTGATCGAGATCTACCTGTCGGGCGGGCTCCCGGCCCTCGGGTCCGGCGTCAGCAGGCTCCCGAAGGAGGTGGCTACGACAGCGCGGGAACGTCCTGCGAGCGTGATCGCCGAGCTCGGTATCGCCGCCGGCTGGAGGACGCCGCTGCCGCGCCTGGCGGCCGTCGAGGGCCCGTCCGCGATCGTCACCGCGCCCTCGACGCCGCCGCTGATCCGCGACGCCTCAAGCGAGCTGGCTCGGCACCTTGCCGCGAGCTCCGCGTGCGAGGTGGACTCAGGCGAGCTGCCGCCGCACCTCGGAGCGGCTGACGAGGTCGCCGCGCTTGCTCTCGAGCTCACCCGGTAGCCGGGAGCCGCTCTGCCTGGACCTCGATCACTCCGCCCCGGCGGGCGAGCACCGCGCCGCCCTCGAGGAGGACCGCAACGAAGGCGGTGGGGATCGCGGCGAGAACGGTGACGACGGCGTCGATCCAGAAGGCGGCGCGGCCCCGGCCGGTGCCCGGGCGCAGACGGCGCGAGACGGCCTCGGAGGCGAAGTCGCGGTGGAAGGTGAGCAGGTTGAGGAGGGTCTGCCACATCGAGGCCATCCCCGGCCGCAGCAGGTGACGGACCCTCCGGACCTCCAGCCCCCGGCGGGCCAGCAGGAGGGAGGCGGCCCGCGGCGTCGGCTTGATCCTCGCTCCCCCGGGCCTGAGAGCCGCCCAGTTCTCGGCACCGAGCCAGGCCTGCAGGCTGGCCGCGTTGTCCACGCGGACGGCGATCCGGTCCCCTCGCTGCTCCCGGCCGGAGAGCAGCGCGTCGGTCGCCTCATCGGGGGACGGCGCCGCCTCGCGGGCGACCGCGAGGCCGCAGTTCTCGCAGCGATCGATCACCTGGTCCTGGAGCGGGCCGTACCCGGCGGCCTCTACCCAGACGAAGAGGGGCTCACCGCACGCCGGACAGCGCGCGGTGCCCGGCTCGGCCCCCTGCTCGAGCGTCACGGCCCGCCCCTTTCGGGTGCCCAATCCGATCGGCATTTCCGATCAGCCCCCGACGGGCGCCGCGGCGCGTGAGTCCGAGACCTGCCAGCGCACCTCGAACCGCTCCAGATCGGCGAGGAAGCTCTCCGGATCGAAGGCCTGAGACGGCGCCAGGCCTCCGCGCGCCTCGAAGCCCCGCCGAGCGGCCAGGATCGCCCCCCTTGAGATAGCCGCGGCGGTGAGGCCGTAGACGTCCTTGCCGCTGATCACGCTCTTGCGCTCGACCTCGCCGCGCTTGGCCTCGCAGACGATCATCCATCGCATGCGCTCGCGCTGCTCGGGGGTCGGTCCCTCGGGGAGACGCGAGATCAGCGCGTTGGCGAGGCGGTTCAGCGGTGTCTTCATCGCCAGACTGGCCGGCCGCATCATCGCTGCGAAGATCGGTGCGACGCGCTCGTTCGAGAACCCACCGGCGTTGATTGTGGTTCGGACGTTCCGTGTGGGGATGTGGCGAGGCACCGTGATCTGCTCGCCTGCCGGGTACCACATCATGTGCCGCTTGCCGACCGGCGCCGGAAACTCATAGGTCCCGCGCCCCGCGGCGCCCCTCGCATCCATCCACTTCATGTTGCGCCACTCGACACCCCCGCCTCGCATGATCTCCAGGGTCGTGCGCGCCGTTCCCTGGCTCGGCGTGAAGTTCTGCCAGCAATAGTGCATGGACAGCTCGTCAAGCTCGCCCATGCCGTCGGCGGTCAGCGAGGCGATCATGTCCCCGGGCGCGAAGTCGAATCCCATCGCGGGGACAACGACGACCTCCGCCTCGGATGCGCCGGGTCCATAGCGCTCGAAGGCCATCTTCATGTAGGGTTGCTCGCCGGTCGTGTCGAGATAGTGCGTGCTCGTCTCCACGGCCGCGGCAAGCACCGGCTCGCCGAACCGGGCGAACGGCCCGGCGCAGTTGATCACAACCGAGCAATCGGCAAGCAGCGCGCGCAGCGAATCTGGGTCGTCAAGCGTCGCCTCCTTGACCGCGACATCCCGGTTCGTCTCGGCAGCGAGGCTCTCGAGCTTGGCGCGGCTGCGGCCCGAGACGATGAACTCGGCGCCGGCGTCGGCCAGCTCGGCGGCGACTAGCCGGCCGGTGTATCCGGTGGCTCCGTAGAGCGCGATCGGCCCGCTCTTGCGGGAGATAAGCGGCATCGCGGCCAAGATACAGTCCCCCCATGCAGCTCCGCGAGATCATGACCGCGGGGGTCGTCACGGCGAACGAGGGAGACGAAGTGCTCGAGGTGGCGCGCCTGATGCGGGACCGCGGCG
>DASXSZ010000117.1:0-1591 GCA_036505735.1 Solirubrobacterales bacterium | reverse complement strand
CCTCGCGGCGTCCAGGTCCCCGGCCGCGAGCGCGGCGTCGGCCAGGGCTCCCTGCAGCCTGGCCCGACGCAACTGGCTGCCAGACGCGCCCATCACGGCCGTGCGCAGCGCCGTCAGGGCGGCATCGACCTTGCCCTGCGCGAGCCGGAGCAGCGCCAGCCCCGGTTGCGGCTCGGCCCCCAGCTCGTGCGCCCGCGCGAACGCCTCCTCGGCTCCCTCGAGATCGCCGCGTCGCCGGCGCACCTCGCCGGTCTCGTAGAGGGCCTCCGCGGCCAAGGCAGGGCTGAACCCGATGAGCTCCTCCGTGGCCCGGATCGCCTCCGCCTCGGCCCGCGACCATTCCCCCCGAAGGTTCGCGAGCTGGGCTCTGTTGATCCGGCACATCCCCGGATACGGCGACTCCGGCGGAAGCGACTCGGCCCACGCCCGTGCGGCCTCGCCCCAGTCCCCCGCGCGGCGCACGTCGCCGGCCTCCAGGCAGGCGCCGATCACGCCGCAGTAGATCGCGCCCGTGAAGTAGTCGTTCAGCTCTCCGGCGACCACCGAGGTCATCGCCTCGTCGAGCAGGGCCACCCCTGCGGTGAACCGGCCCTGCGCGATCACGATGAGGCCCTGCGTGAAGATCGCCATCCCCGAGAGGTTCCGATCCCCGAACCGCCGGCCGATCTCGTGCGCTCGCTCGGCGAGCGGAAGCGCCGATGCCGGGTCGCCGGTGAACCGCAGGAAGGTCGCCTCCAGGAGCGTCGCGAAACCGAGCTCGACACAGTCGGGCAGGTCCTTCGCGTGTCGCTGCGCGCGGGCGAACCACCCGGCGCCGACCGCCGGCTCGTCTCGGAGGGAGTGGTCCATGCACAAGCGCGCCGCCATCCAGGCGGCCGGGCGCTCCTCACCCGCCTCCACGTAGCCCGTGTACGCCCTCTGCCGGGCCGCGATCGACTCCTCGATCCGCCCGGTCCACCAGGCCGAGTCGGAGAGCCGTTCCCAGTCCTCCGGCGTCAGGTCGGAGGGGTCGACGACGCGGAACGCCTGGTACGCGTCGGACCACGCCTTCTGCTCGACCGCCGTTCGTGCTCGGTCGATGTCGGCGATGCGCCCGGCCACTCCGCCTCCTCGGTGTCGAACGCCGTTGCGCCGGAGTCCGGAACAGCCTATCCCCGACCACGCAGGACGAGCATCCGCTTGAGGGGATCGATGGAGTCGGCCGACCGGCGTAGGCTTGCGCTCGGGCCATGACCGTCCTCCACCACACACAGGAGATCGACCGCCTTGTCGCCGACGTGTTCGACGTGGTGATCCACGCCGGCGACTTCGCTTCGTGGAACCCCACGATCAAGAGCTCGCGTCAGCTCTCGCCCGACCCCATCGGGGAGGGGACGACGTTCGAGTGGGACCTGCGGGGGTTCGGCGCCGTCAGGCAGGAGCTGCAGGAGTTCGAGCCGAACCACCGGGCGCGGATCGTCCCTCACCATCGATCGCTCGCCGGTGGCCACCGCTTCACCTTCACCGAGCTCGGGGGTCGAACCCGCGTCGACCACGAGCTCGAGATGATCCCGAAGGGCGCCTACAAGCTCCTCAGCCCGATGATGTCGAT
>DASXSZ010000116.1:0-9121 GCA_036505735.1 Solirubrobacterales bacterium | reverse complement strand
ACTTCCATGGAGCCGCTGTCGGCGCCGAGCGTGAGGCTGCTCTGGCCCAGGTCCTGGGCGACCTCCAAGGTCCCGTGCCATGACTTGACCTGGATCAGCAGGTCATGCCCCGCCTTCGCAGCCGCTCCGGTCCGCTTGGTCTCGATGCGAAGGCTGGCCTTCTCCGGTCCCAGCTTGTGCGTGCCTGGCATGATCGGCATGGCCACACGCTATCCGCAAGGAGAGGAGGTCCCGATGGAGTTCGACAATTCGTTCACGGTCCAGAAGCCGATCGACGAGGTCTGGAACACCATGATCGATCTCGAGCGCGTGGTGCCGTGTGTTCCGGGAGCGAGGATCATCGAGAAGACGGCCGACAGGGCCGTCACGGCGGAGGTCAAGATCAAGCTCGGCGCGATGACGATGAACTACTCCGGGCCCGCGGAGATCGTCGAAGCGGACGACTCCGGGCATCGGGCCGTGATGAACGCGCGGGCGAAGGAAGCGGGAGGGCAGGGCAACGCCGACGCCAAAGTCTCGATGCAGTTGACGGGCACCGGCGAGGCGACCGAAGTCGCGCTTCACTCGCAGATCAACGTCACGGGCAAGGCTGCGCAGATGGGGGAGGGAGTGATCGCCGCCGTCACCGAGGGAATGATCAAAGAGTTCTCGGAGAATCTGGCGGAGCTCTGACCTCCCTGGGGTCCTTGAATGCTCGAATCCGGTTGTAATACTGTCGCGGCAATGAGCGGTACCGCCGGGGTTGAGGCAATGGAATGCTGATCGGCGCTGACACAACCTCCTGGTACATAGGCTTGGGACTCGGTGCCGTCGTGGTGGTCGTAGCGGTGATCATCGTCGGCACCATCCTGGTCCTGGCGAACCGGATCGCCGGCCAGGCCGAAGCCGCGAACGATGCAGTCGAGGTGGTCCGCTCGCAGACCGACCAGCTCGGCGGCATCGCCAAAATCAACGATTCAGGCGTCAGGATCCTGCATGCGGCTCGGGCGCTCAGAAAGGCGGCCGTGGGGCACTGATGGACGTCGTGGTCGCCCTGGCCAGCTCGGAGCGCACCCTCTGGTACGTGACATTGGCGGTGGGCCTGGTGGTGGCTCTGGTGGTGGCGCTCATGCTGCTCATGCTGCTCAATCTGCTGCGCAGGATCCAAACGGGGGTCACGGGCTTGCTCGGATCCGCCGGGAAGGTCGCCGAGAACACAGCGAACATCCCCCAGCTCGAGGCGACCGCGCCCGTGCTCGAGCAGATCGCCGCCGAAGGGGTGGTCCAGGACGGGTACATGAACGCGCTCTCGCAGGGGTACGGAAGGCCCGAATGAGCACCTCGCTACTGATCGTCCTGAGTGTGGTCGAGGCCATCGTCCTCGTGGTCGTCCTCGCGCTGGCGCTGATCGAGATCCGCCGTCGGCTCGAATCGATCGCAAGCGACCTCGGTGATCTGGGCGCCGCCCTGAGCACCGTGGAGGAGGAGCACCTGCGCCCGCTGCGCCCGGCCGTCGAGGCGATCAACGCGCAGTTCGACGGGATCATCGGGCTGATGCCGTCGGTCGCCAAGAAGGCGGCGATCGTCGCGGAGCATGTGGAGAAGCGATGACGCTCTGGTGGATCGGAAATGCCGTGCTGCTCCTGGTGATCGTGCCAGTGGTGGCGATCCTGCTGCGAGGCGTGCTCAATGCGGCCAAGGCGACTGGCCAGGCGGTCGATGCGCTGCGACCTGTTGCGGAAGCCGCGTCGAAGGACCTCGATGCTGTGGAGCTGCTCAACACGACCCAGGAGCAGGTGAGCCAGACGGTCGCCGTGGTCGCGGACTACGGCGGTTCACTGGACACGATCCTCGAGGACGCCTGAGATGGAGCCCGCCGCCGTAGTCACCCTAATCGCGGTGGTCCTGGTGATCCTGGCCCTGGTCGTCTACCTGGTTGCCGTGATCCTGGAGTTGCGGAAGATCACCGCCGGGCTGGACGCGGTGATCGAGTCGGTCGGGGGCATCGTCAGCAAGAGCAGGCCGGTGAACGGCGTGGTCGAGTCAATCAACAAGGACCTCTCCGCGGGCACCGATCTGCTCGAGGGCCTGCTCGACAAGAAGGCGGGCCAGGATGATGCCGCGGGACTGGTCGAGTCGGTGTTTCCGGGCGCCGGCGCCTCCGTTCTGGAGCGCCAGGGCAGGACCGGGGAGGTGAAGAACATCGACGAGGTGTACACGAGGGGTGCGGTGCAGCTGGCGCGGCTGGGACGGGAGAGCCCGCTCGGCGCTGGAGCGATGTCGGGCGTCGCACTCAGGGACGCGACCTACTCCAGCGCCGCGGCGCGCTCGCTCTACCAAAATCCCAGCGGCCCCGTCGCCGATGAGCCCGGAGGGCCCAGGCACCGGCCCAGGTCCCCGACGATCGGCACGGAGGCCCCTGCGGGCGGCGACTCGGCGTCGGATGAGTCGAGCGCGTCGAATAGGTACGGGTAGGAGGTTCTCCAGTGCAGACCCCGGGACCAATTGAGTACGAGCGGGCGACGAGCGTCCAGAACGTGATCGAGCTGCTCGAGAAGTACGGTCCCGAGACCCGGATTCTGGCGGGCGGACACAGCCTGCTGCCGATGATGAAGCTGCGGCTCGCGAACCCCGAGCGCCTGATCGACATCAACGAGCTCGACGAGCTCTCCTACATCAGGGAGACGAACGGGGAGATCCGAATCGGCGCCATGACTCGCCATCGTGAGCTGCTCGAATCGGAGCTGCTGGCCAGGCACTTCCCGATCTTCGTTGATGCCGAGACGGTGATCGCCGACCCCCCGGTGCGAAACCGCGGCACGATCGGCGGCTCTCTCGCCCAGGCGGACGCCGCCGAGGACCTCTCGGCCGTCTGCTCCGCACTGAAAGCAAAGGTCGTCATTGCCGGCTCAGGCGGGGAGCGAGTCGTCTCGATGGATGACTTCCACGTCGGCCCCTACATGACCGCGATCGAGGAAGCCGAGATACTGACCGAGATCCGACTGCCTCTGCGGCCGGGTGCCGGCAGCGCCCACGAGAAGGTTGAGAGGCGTGCGGGCGACTGGGCGATCGTCGCGGTGTCTGCAGCACTATGGATGGAGGGAGGTTCGATCGCCGACGCGGGGCTGGCCCTGAGCGCGGCGGGGCCGACCACGATCCACGCAACGCGATCCGAGGAGCTGCTGCGCGGCAAGAGCCCGTCTGAGGATCTCTTCTCCGAGGCCGGGAAGCTCGCGTCGGAAGACTGCTCCCCAATGCCTGACGGCCGCGGGCCGGTCGACTACAAACGGCACCTAGCCGGGGTCCTCACCAAACGCGCACTGGGGCGCGCCGCGGAGCGCGCACCCAACCAGGAGGCCTGAATGGAAGTCACGGTCCACGTCAACGGCGAGCAGGTCACACGGGACATCGAGCCCGCTCTGCTGCTCGTCCACTTCCTGCGGGACACGCTGGGCCTTACGGGCACCCACTGGGGCTGCGACACCTCGAACTGCGGCGCCTGCGTCGTGCATCTCGACGGACGGCCAGTGAAGTCCTGCACCACGCTCGCCGCGAGCTGCGACGGGCACGAGATTCGCACGATCGAGTCGCTGGAGGTCGACGGGCGGCTCGATCCGGTCCAGCAGGGCTTCCACGAGGAACACGGACTCCAGTGCGGGTTCTGCACGCCCGGCATGATCATGACCGCGAGGGCTCTGCTGGACGAGAAGCCCGACCCGTCCGAGGCTGAGATCCGAACAGCGATCTCGGGCGCGATCTGCCGGTGCACCGGCTATGCCAACATCGTCAGGGCTGTGCGCTGGGCCGCGGAGCACGAGTCCGCCGAATCGAGGAGATGACAATGGCGACGACCGCCGCGAAAGAGACGCCCATCGGCCACGGCAACATGAAGCGCAAGGAGGACGCGCGTTTCATCCGGGGACGGGGGAAGTACCTCGACGACATCGTCCTGCCTGGAATGCTCTATGGCGCCGTGCTGCGCAGCCCATACGCGCACGCGCGGATCGTCTCGATCGACACCTCGGCTGCGCTCGCTCACCCCAAGGTGCACCGGGTGATCACCGCCAAGGACCTCGAGACGCTCGGCCTCGCCTGGATGCCGACGATCTCCTACGACTCACAGGCGGTCCTGGCCGGGGACAAGGTGAGGTTCCAGGGCCAAGAGGTCGCCTTCGTGATCGCCGAGGACCGCTACTCGGCTCGAGATGCCCTGCCCCTGATCGACGTCGAGTACGACCCTCTGCCTGCGGTCGTCAATGCTCGGAAGGCCCTGGATCCCGATGCACCGGTGATACGAGACGACAAGCCGGACCAGACCGACAATCTGGCGACCCCCCTCTGGGAGGCCGGCGACGCAGAGGAGTGCGAGCGTGTCTTCGCCGAGGCCGACGTCGTGGTCAGGCGCGACATGATCTATCCGCGCTGCCACCCGGCGCCCCTCGAGACCTGCGGCATGATCGCCGACATGAACCCGGAGACGGGTCAGCTCGACATCTACAACGGCAACCAGGCTCCGAATCTGCACCGCACCGTTTACGCGCAGGTCGCCGGCCTGCCCGAGCACATGATTCGCATCATGACCAACGACATCGGGGGCGGCTTCGGAAACAAGGTCCCCGTCTATCCGGGCTATGTCTGCACGATCGTCGGCTCGATCATCACCGGCAAGCCCGTTAAGTGGGTTGAGGATCGCTCCGAGAACCTGATGTCGACGGGATTCGCGCGCGACTACGTGATGAGCGGCCGGATCTGTGCCAAGGACGGGAGGATCACGGGCGCGCAGGTCGACGTGATCGCGGATCACGGCGCGTTCGACAGCACGGCGCAGCCCTCGAGGTTCCCCGCAGGCTTCTTCCATGTGTTCGCGGGTTCCTACGACCTGGAGGCGGCCCATTGCAGCGTCAAGGCCGTGTACACGAACAAGGCACCCGGCGGCGTGGCCTACCGCTGCTCGTTCCGGGTCACCGAGGCGATCTACTTGATCGAGCGGCTGGTCGGCGAGCTCGCGCTCGAGATGGACGTCGATCCCACGGAGCTACGGATGAAGAGCTTCATCCGGCCCGAGCAGTTCCCATACGAGACCAAGACCGGCTGGACCTACGACTCCGGCGATTACGAGAAGACCATGCGGGAGGCGATGCGAATCGCGGGCTACGACGAGCTCCGCAAGGAGCAGGCGGAGAAGCGCGAGCGCGGCGAGCTGATGGGGATCGGCGTCTCGTTCTTCACCGAGGTCGTCGGGGCGGGGCCGAAGAAGCACATGGACATACTCGGACAGGGCATGGCCGACGGTTGCGATCTCCGGGTGCACGCGTCGGGCAAGGCGGTACTCAGCATCAGTTGCCAGACCCAGGGACAGGGCCACGAGACGACCTTCGCTCAGATCGTCGGTGAGGAGCTCGGCATCTCCCCGGACGACATCCAGGTCCGCCACGGCGACACCGACCGCACGCCCTTCGGGCTCGGGACCTATGGGAGCCGCTCGACGCCGGTGTCCGGCGCAGCCGCCGCCGTCGCCGCCCGCAGGGTGCGCGACAAGGCGCGCCTGATCGCGGCCGGAATGCTGGAGACATCCGCCGACGACCTCGTCTGGGAAAAGGGCCGCTGGTACGTCAAGGGTGACCCCGCAAAGGGGGCCACGATCAACGAGATCGCCGAGGCGGCCTACGGTGTGGCGCCGCTGCCCGACGGCCTCGAGGGCGGGCTCGACGGCCAGTCGGTCTATGACCCTCCCAACCTCACCTATCCGTGCGGCGCCTACATCTGCGTCGTGGACGTCGATCCCGAGACAGCCGAGGTCAAGGTGAGGCGGTTCATCGCCGTCGACGACTGCGGGGTGCGGATCAATCCCATGATCGTCGACGGCCAGATCCAGGGCGGCCTGGCGGAGGGCGTCGGGATTGCGCTGATGGAGGTCATCAGCTTCGATGATCAGGGCAACTGCCTGAACGGCTCAATGATGGACTACCTGATCCCGACCGCGCTCGAGTGCCCCGACTGGGAGCTCGGCGCGACCGTCACCCCCTGTCCCCACCACCCGATCGGCGCCAAGGGCGTCGGTGAGTCGGCTACCAACGGCTCGCCGCCCGCGATCGTCAACGCCGCCTGCGATGCCCTCTACCAGAGCCACGGGGTCGCCCACATCGACATGCCGCTGAGCCCGGCGCGGGTCTGGGCGGCGATGCAGGGCAAGGCCGAGCCGCCGCAGTGATCGCCGGCTGATCCTGGAGCTGAGCGTGGTCGAGCTCGACAGGATCGACCTCCCGGCCCTGGCGACCGCGCTCGGCCAGCGGATGCGCGCGGCCGGCGTACCCGCGACTCCGGAGCGAGCGGCGCGCTTTGCGCGAGCGCTGGCGCTCGTCGCGCCGGTCAGGCGCACCGAGCTGTACTGGACCGCCCGGTCGGTGTTCGTGTCCTCGCAGGCCCAGCTGCCGACGTTCGACCGGGTCTTTGCGGCGGTCTTCGACCCTGCCCTGGAGCCGGACGAGGAGCGCGGGGACCCGTACTCTCCGGCGCTCAGCGGCTCTCAGCAGAGCGAGCGGCCCCCGAGTCCGCGCGCCCGGTCCGTCCCCGGGGAACAGGGCTCTGAGCCGGGTGGCATGCGAGGGGCCCGGTCGGTGCACGACGCTCGCGACGAGGCGCGGGTTATCGAGGTTCCCCTGGCGCTGGCCAGCCGGGAAGAGCGCTTGAGGAAGAAGAGCTTCGAGTCGCTCGCGCCCAACGAGCTCGAACAGATCCTCCGCCTGATGACAGAGATCTCTCTGGCCACCCCGCGGCGCCGATCTCGAAGGAGGCGTCGCGCGAGGCGGGGAGAGCACCTGGACCTACGCCGGACGCTGCGCGCGAGCCTTCGGACCGGCGGCGACCCGATGAGTCTCGCGAGACGCCGCCGGCGGACACGTCCGCGCCGCCTCGTGCTGCTCTGCGACATCTCGGGGTCGATGGAGCCGTACGCCCGCGCCTATCTGCATCTCCTGACCTCGGCGGTCGCCAGCGGTGCCCCGGCCGAGGCCTTCGTCTTCGCGACCCGCCTGACCCGCCTGACGCGGGCGCTCCGCGGGCGGAACCCCGAGGCTGCGATTCAACGGGCCGCCGCAATCCCCCCGGACTGGTCGGGCGGCACCCGGATCGGAGAGGCGCTTCAGAGCTTCAACGACCAGTACGGGCGCCGAGGCATGGCTCGCGGCGCGGTCGTGGTGATCCTCTCGGATGGATGGGAGCGCTCCGATCCCGCCCTGGTCGCCCGCGAGATGGAGCGGCTGGCTCGGCTGGCGCAACGCATCGTCTGGGTCAACCCGCGCGCGGGCGCACCCGGGTTCGCGCCGGGTGCCGGCGGGATGGCGGCCGCGCTGCCCCACTGCGACGCTCTGGTCAGCGGTGACTCCGTCGACGCCCTCGATGAGGTGGCCCGCGCGATCGGCGCCGGCGATCTTCCCTCGTCCGCGGCGGGTTGGTCGTCGCCAGCGGCTGAGGGCGTCGAGCCATCCTGGCCGAGCGCCGAGCGAACCGAGGCCCAGAAGCCCGTTCCGATGCCGAGCGGTTATGGCCCAAAGCGCGGCTGGACCACGCGATGAAGCCGGCGGGGGCCGTGCCGGCCGCCAGCGGGCACGCACTAGTATCGAGATCCCTGCATGGCTGACGGCGGTGTCTACAGAGCGGTGTTTCTGCGTATGCACCCGACCGGCAAGGCGGTGCTCAGCCTCAGCGAGCAGTCCCAGGGAGAGGAGGCCAAGCTCGCCGAGATCGTGTCGGAGGAGCTTGGGATCCCGCCCGAGGATGTCAAGGCCGTGCATGAGGACACGGATCGCTTCGGGGAGGGAAACAGCTTTAGCGGCGCCCCGAGCGGCGCCGTGGTCGAGAACGTCGCGATCACGGCTCGCAAGCTTCGTGACAAAGCGGCGCTGGTAGCGGCGTCGATGCTCGGCGTGTCGCCGGACGCCCTTCGCTTCGGAAACGGCCGTTGGTTCGCCGAGGGGGGCGACCCGGAGGGCGTCAGAATCCAGGCCGTCGCCGCGAGGACGTTCGGCGGCTACGAGCTTCCGGAAGGCGTCGAGGGCTCGCTCGACGCCCAGACGGTCTACAGGGTCGAGGCGGCGCAGCCCACCGGCTAGGCGTGGATCTGGTCCAGCGGTCGCGGGACGGCATTGGCTCGGGAGTACCCTTGGTTTCGATGATCGGGCGTGAGCCCCGCGGGCATTCGGAGGACGGGATGGACCCCACCGCCCCATTCGTCGAGGCGACGGTCGTCCGCGCCCAGAGCCCGACCAGTGTCAGGGCGGGGGATGCGGCGATCGTCCGGCCCAACGGAACGATCGAGGGATTCGTGGGAGGATCCTGCGCGGAGTCCTCGGTCCGCCTCTACTCGCTCCGGGTGATGAATTCGGGCGAGCCGATGCTGCTTCGGATCCTGCCGGGGGGCGCCGAGGGTGGCGCGGCCGAGTCCGAGGGGGCCGTCACGGTCAAGAATCCCTGCCTCAGCGGGGGCGCCCTGGAGATCTTCCTGAAGCCGCACCTGCCAGCGGAGACCTTGAGGGTCGTCGGCGAGAGCCCGATCGCGATCGCCCTGGCGGACCTGGCGAGGCGGCTGGGCTATGCCGTCGAGTTGGGCCCGGCCGAGGCGAGCGAACCCAGCCCCGATGACGCCGCGGTCGTTGTCGCCTCGCACGGACACGACGAGGAGCGCGTTCTCACGGCGGCCCTACGGTCCCGCGTTCCGTACGTCGCGCTGGTGGCCAGCCAGATTCGGGGCGATGCCGTCAGGCAATCGCTCGACCTGCCCGAAGAGCTGCTCGCCGAGCTCCACACCCCGGCGGGGCTCGAGATCGGAGCCGAGACGCACGAGGAGATCGCGCTGGCGATCCTCGCCGAGATCGTCGCCCTGAGGCGTCTGGGGACGGCTGAGGCATACGCTTCCGCGCCACCGGAGCCGGCCGCGGCTCCGGCCTCCGCGCCGACCGAGGCGGCTATCGATCCGGTCTGCGGCATGGAGGTCGCCGTCAGCGTGGCGAGCATCCAGCTCGAGCGTGACGGCGAGCGCTACTACTTCTGTTCGGAAGGTTGCCGCGACAGCTTCAGCGCCGAGGGCGTTCCCGGTGGCGCAGCCCGCTGAGCGGTTCGTCACCGGCCTGGTGCTCGCTGCCGG
>DASXSZ010000115.1:0-27163 GCA_036505735.1 Solirubrobacterales bacterium | reverse complement strand
GGTCAGGCTGAGGCTGATCACGTTGAGGGCGACGATCCCGACGAGCAGCGCGCCGAGGACGGCGATCCACCCGCGGCCTCGGGTCAGGCGCATGATCAGGCTCGAATCCGAGATGTCCCGGACCGCTCCGGCGCTCCGCCCGACTGCCTGCGGGAACAGGGCGGCGCCCGCAACTGCCGGTCTCATCAACCTCGCGGCGGGCGCCTCGCGGGGACGTGTCCTGCGCACCGCAGCGCGAGGAGCGCTGCCTGGCTTGGCACTCGGCGCGGGTCGAGCCGCCGGGGCCTTGCGGGCGGTCGCGGCGGCGGCCATCAGCCCGCCTCCTCCGCCTCGCGGATCTTGAGCGCGGCACGCAGGTGCGCCGAGGCGGCGCGCGGGTTTCGCTCGAGCTCTTCGGCGCCGGGGGCGATCGCCCGCTTGGTGAGCAGCTCGGCCTCGGGCTCGCGCCCGCAGACGCAGACCGGCAGCTCGGGCGGGCAGACGCAGCCGCGCGCCCGATCGGCGAGGAAGCGCTTCACCCGGCGGTCCTCCAGGGAGTGGAACGAGATCGCGCCGAGCCGCCCACCCCTCTTCAGGATCGCCCAGCTCAGGGGCAGCGCGTGGTCGAGCGCCTCGAGCTCCCCGTTCACCGCGATGCGGATCGCCTGGAAGGTGCGCTTGGCCGGATGGCCGCGCCCAAAGCGCTCGGAGGGCGGGATCGCCGCCTTGATCGCGGTGACCAGCTGACCGGTGGTCTCGATCGGGCGGCGCTTGGTGATCTCGCGCGCGATCGATCCGGCCCGGCGCTCCTCGCCGAGCTCGCGGATCACCCGCGCGAGGCGGTCCTGCGGCCACTCGTTGACCACCGTCGCGGCCGAGAGGCTCTGCATCGGGTCCATCCGCATGTCGAGCGGCGCGTCGTAGGCGTAGGAGAAGCCGCGCTCCCAGGCATCGACCTGCATCGAGGACATGCCGAGGTCGAAGACGATTCCGTCGGGGCGCACCCCCTCGCCGCGCAGGCCCTCGAGGGCGGCGGCGAAGTCGGCGCGCAGGAAGCGGGCCCGGCTGGGGGCGTTGGGCGCGAACTCGGTCCAGCGCGCCTCCGAGGCGGGGTCGCGATCGACGGCGATCAGCTCGCCGTCCGGTCCAAGGCGCTCCGCGATCAGGCGCGCGTGGCCACCGCCGCCGAAGGTGCAGTCGACGAAGGTCTCCCCCGGGCGGGGATCGAGGAGGTCGATCAGCTCCTCGGCGAGGACGGGCTCGTGTTCGGTGGGCACGTACGTAAGGTTCGCGGACGCGGCCGGCGATCCCACCACGCGGTGCGTTGCGGTCTCGACGCCCATCTCAGCCTCCTCGCTCGTCCTCGGAGAGGTTCTCGGCGACATCGGAGACCTCGGCGTCCATCTCCTTCTCGTAGGAGGCCCAGCGCTCGGCGTTCCAGATCTCGAACCAGTCGTCGGATCCGACGATCACGCACGGGCCCTCCCCCAGGCCCGCGTGCTCGATCAGCTTCTTGGGGAGGCGGATGCGCCCCGCGGAGTCCAGGGAGTCGTCGAAGGCGCCGCCGTGGAAATGGCGGCGCATCATCCTGCCCTGGCGGCCGAGCGGATTGGTCTTGCCGAGGAACTGCTGGGTGAAGCGCTCGTAGCCCGCGGGCGCGAACACCCAGACGGAGGGGTCGAGGCCCTTGGCGAGAACGACTCCATCGGCCAGTGCCGCGCGGAACCTCGACGGGACCGTGAGGCGGTCCTTGGAGTCGAGATTGTGCTCGTACTGACCGAGAAACGACAAGGTGGGCTTCCTCTCCGGAGATGTAGAAGTCGGTCCGTGGTTCGGAGCGGGCCGGGGTGGTGAGGTGGGAGGAGCCTCATCACCCCGGCCCTATGACCAACTCTGCTTCGCCACGCTAACCCACTCTGTCCCACTTTGCAACACAGCGCGGCGCGGTGGATTGGACCGGATCCGTCGGACGGAATTGCTAGCCGGGTCGCGGAGGCCTTGAAAAGCCCATTCCGATGCGGTTTCCGGCGCAGGCGACCGGGCCCGATTCGCGACCCGAGCGGGCCCGATCCTGCAAGTGCCGTTGCAGCGAGGACGATCGGCTCGAGCTCTTCCGGATTCGCCCAACGCGGCCGGAGCCGATCACGGGCACAATCGGAGGATGCCGGGCACCCTCGCCGTCCTGCTCAACCTGACCAGCTTCGGCCTCGCGACGCTCGGGCTGGTCGCACTCCTGGTCGCCGTCACCCTCCTGCACCGCGCCCCGACGCGCCCCTGCCACCGCTGCGGCCGTCGCGTCCGGCTCGAGCGGCGCGTCTGTACCCACTGCGGCTACGAGTTCGAACCGATCCGATGGGGCCGCTAGCCGCAGACGCGGGGCCCATCTCACGCGCGGCTTGCGGCAGGCGTTTCATCCCGAGTCGCGCGATCCAGGAGGATGACATGGTCGGACCGCGGGGGCGGCTCGGACCGACGGTTTTCGCGCCTGTCTGCGCTGTCTACGCAAGCGGGCTCCATAGGCGAAGCCGAGGAGCCACCCGTTTTACGGCGAAGCCGTCTAGAAGCCGGCCAGGAACCGGTCGACGTTGGCCAGTAGCCCGGCGGCGATCATCAGCAGCACCGAGGGCACCAGCAGCAGAGCGACCGCGAGCTGGATCTTGGGCGCCGCCCGCGCCGCGTGCTCCTCGATCCGCCGCCGCTGAACGCCGCGGAGCGCTGTGGCCTGGTCCCGAAGCTGGTCGGCGAGGGGCGAACCGTAGCGGCGGGAGCGCTCGATCACCCCGCACATCGCCGCGACCTCGCGCACCGGCGCCCGGCGGCGCAGCGACGCGAGCGCCTCGCTCTGCGGCAGTCCACACGAGCTCTCGGCCGAGAGCATGGCCAGCTCCCGCGCCAGAGGGCCCTTCCCCGCGCCGAGCTCCGCCAGGCCGGCGAGCGGGCTCCGCCCCGCCGCCGTCGCGACGGCGAGCAGGTCGAGCGCGTCGGGCAGCCCCGTGCGCAGCGCCCGCAGGCGCCGGCGGGCACGCCGCTCGAGCCAGGCGTCGGGACCTGCGAAGCCAGCCGCCGGCAGGCCCACGGCGACGATCCACGCAAGCCGGCTCGGCGCCGCCGGCGCGACCACCAGCGCCCACAGGGCGCCGGCCATCGCCCCGCCGAGCTTGACCGCGAGCAGGCCAGTGACGGACACCCGGTCCCCGAGCCCCGCCCTTGCCAGCCGGGAGCCGAGCCCAAGGCGGGCGGCGGCGAGGGCGAGGGTCGTCCCCAGACCTCCCGGTGGCCGAGGCCTTGCATCTGAATCTGCCACCGAACTGGCCCCCTCCCGCCTCGGGAGCAGCTCGGCACACGCGATCAACACCAGCAGGAGGCTGCACGCGGCCAGGAGCAGCGAGACCGTCACTCGGAGGGCCTCCCCAGTCGCCTGATCAAGGCGAACCCAGCCACCTGCAGGCCGGCGGCGGCGATCAGCATCGCCGCCGATGCAGGCTCGCCCAGCACCCTGGAGATGAATCCCGGCTGAAGGAGCTCGGCGAACAGCGCCGCCCCGGCGGGCAGTGCGACAACCAGCAACCCCGTGAAGCGCGCCTGCGTGGTCGCCACGCGCGCCTCGTCCGCGACCCGGTCACGCTCCGCCGCGGCGGCCGCCAGACGGCGCATGAGGGCGGCCACGTCGCCGCCCACGACCTGCTGGCTGAGCAGCGCCGTGGCCAGCGAATCGACGCGTTCCGATCGCAGCCGACCGCTCATCGCGGCCAGGGCATCCCGGGTCGACGCGCCCAGCTCGAGATCCGCGGCGACGCGGGCGAGCTCGGCCGAGGACGGTCCATCGAGCGATCCGGGTACCGCAGCCAGCGCGCCGCGCACCGAGTGGCCACCCGAGATCGCGTCCGCGATCGCCGCCGCGACGTCCGGGACCGAGCGCTCCACAGCCCGCCGGTAGCGCTCTCTGCGACGCGCCAGCAGAACCCCGACGGTCCACGGGCCCGCCGCGGCCGCCACCGCGGGTGGGCCGGGGCCCGCGACCAGAATCGTCAGGGCCGCGATCGCTCCGCTGCCGAGCAACCCCAGGCGGCGCTGCTCCTCGGCGCTCGGCGCGTAGCCCTCGCGGGCAGCCCGGCCGAGCGGTCTGACGGCCTCCCGCAGCCACGACGCGGCCTCGGGCGCCGAGAGAAGCGCCTCGCGGATCGCGATCACGACCAGAGCCCCCGCCATAGCGGCGAGTGCGATCAGCGACGACTGGCCCACCGGCGGCCCTCAGTATCGCTGCCCAGCCTGTACAGGTCCCGAACGCCCACCGAGCCCGCAGTTCGGACCACCTCTGAGACCTCGACCACTCGCCTCGAGCCGTCGCTGAGCCGCGCCAGGTGGATCACCAGGTCGAGCCCGCGACCAAGCTGCTCGCGGATCGCCTCATGCGGCAGCCCGACCCCCGCTATGAGCGCGAGTGTCTCTATCCGCCGCAGGGCGTCCTCCGGAGAGTTCGCGTGCACGGTGGAGAGCGCACCCTCGTGCCCGGTGTTGAGCGCCATCAACAGGTCGAGCGCCTCGGCGCCGCGAACCTCGCCGATCACGATCCGGTCGGGCCGCATCCGGAGGGCGCCGCGGAGCAGATCCCGGATCGCCACCTGACCCCGCCCCTCGACGTTGGCCGGGCGGCTCTCAAGCCGCACCACGTGGGGCTGGCGCAGCCGCAGCTCGGCCGCGTCCTCGATCGTGATCACCCGCTCGGTGGATCCAATGAACGCCGAAAGCGCGTTGAGCAGGGTCGTCTTGCCTGAGCCGGTCCCGCCGCTGACCAGGATGCTGCGACGCGCCTCCACGGCAGCGGCAAGCTCGTCATGGAGCTCTTCGGTGAGGGTGCCCAGCGCGACCAGCTCGCGCGGGCCCGGGCGCACCGCCGAGAAGCGGCGGATCGACATCGATGGGCCGTCGACCGACAGGGGCGGGATGACGACATGAACACGCGAACCGTCCTCGAGGCGGGCGTCGACCATCGGGCTGAGCTCGTCGACCCTGCGACCGAGCGGGGTGAGGATCCTCTCGATCGCGTCCCTGAGCGCCTGCTCGGAGGGAAACCGCACCTCGGTCTCCTCGATCCGCCCGGCGCGCTCGACATAGACGCGTTCGTGGCCGTTGACCATCACCTCCTCCACCGCCGGGTCGGCGAGCAGCTCCTCGAGCGGACCGAGACCGACCGCCTCCCGCAGGATCAGCTCACAGAGGCGTGCGCGAGTCGCCGGCTCGAGGATCGCGGCATCCTCATCGACGAGCTCGCGCACGGCCTCGGACAGGGGGGCGAGCTTCGCGCCGCGCGAGGCGGCCTGGGCCCGGCGGCGCTCGACCAGACGGCCGCGCAGCTCGGCGGCCAGCTGATCCAGGTGCCTGCGGCGGACGCGGTCGTCCACCCAGGTCTAAGCGATCAGCGCCCCCGACTAGCCCCGGTCGACCTCGGCCTCGGGGGAGGGAAAGAGCACCTCGGTGAAGCCGCCCATCTCGTGGTACATGCGGTTCTCGATCCGCATCAGGCGGATCAGCGAGACGACCGCGGCAACCCCACCGGCCCCGGCGCAGATCCCGAGCGGGGCGCCCGTCAGGGCTCCGAGGGCGATCGCCACGGCCGCTCCGCCCACCACACTGTTGATCACGGCAATCATGCTGCCGGTGGTGAAGTACTGCTGGCGGCGCTCGAGGCTGACGCCCATGTTGCGCATCACCCCGAGGGCGTCGTCGTGAGCCGAGAGCATGAAATAACGCGCCTCCTCGCCAGCGATCTCGAGGTAGTAATTGCGGATCCGGTTGATCGCCCGCCCCAGCATCAGGTCCTCGACGCCGTCCTCGATCGTCCGCACGAAGGTGAAGAGTCCGAGCACGTAGAGGGTGGGCAGCGCCGTCAGCGCGAAGACGTTGAAGGCGTCGCCGACCTGCGAGATCTGGCCGATGAAGCCGAGCGCGACCAGGGTGCTCGAGACCGCGCTGATGTAGAGGGCCGCGCGCGCGGAGCTCTCGCCGGTCGCCTGCGCCCGGGCCCCGGCGAGGCCGAAGTGCTCGGTGGTGAGAGCCGTGAGAAGCTGCTGTCGATCAGGACCCTCGGCCATCATTAAACGGGTTGCTCCTCACTTCGCTCGGAGCACCCTCGCATCAAAGTAGCCTGCGAGGCGGACGTGCCTGAGATCGAGGTCGCACAGGCTGACATCACGAAGCTCCAGGTCGACGCGATCGCGAACGCCGCCAACACCGGGCTCCGCCACGGCGGCGGGGTCGCGGGCGCGATCTCAAGGGCCGGCGGCCCGGCGGTGCAGGCCGAGAGCGACGAGCGTGCTCCGATCGGGCTCGGTGAGGCGGTCGAGACCACGGCCGGCGCGATGCCCGCTCAGTGGGTGATCCACGCGGCGACGATGGAGCTGGGCGGCCCGACCTCCGCCGAGATCATCCGCCGCGCTACGGCCAGCACGCTGGCGAAGGCCGACGAGCTCGGGGCGAAGAGCCTGGCGCTGGTCGCCTTCGGAACCGGCGTGGGCGGGTTCCCGGTGGAGGAGGCGGCGCGGATCGAGGTCGAGGAGGTCCACCGCCACCTCGATCAGGGCAGCGGCCTCGAGCGAGTGGTGTTCGCCGTTCGCGGCGACGACGCGGAGGCGGCGTTTCGAGCTGCGATGAGCCAGACGGGCTAGCGGAGTCTCATCCGGTAGCCATGGCCTTTGTCCCACCTGCCCGTCATCTGCTTCGCGCCAAGGACCTCGCCGACGCACGCTACTTCGAGCGGCTGGCCGTCGACGACATGGCGCGTGCGGCGGGCCTCTCACGCGCGCACTTCAGCCGGGAGTTCCGCCGCGCCTTCGGCGAATCGCCGCACGCCTACCTCCTCAGCCGCCGCCTGGAGCGTGCGGCTGCCCTGCTGCGGACGACTGACCACTCGGTCGCCGAGATCTGCATGTCTGTCGGCCTGCGAAGCGTCGGCTCCTTCACCACCAGCTTCAACCGAACCTTCGGAATGTCGCCTACGGCCTACCGGGCCGAGTTCCCGCCGGCCGCCAGCCAGGCGCTCGTGCCGACCTGTGTCCTCCGCTTCTACGGCCGACCCAGGACAGCACGTTTCAAGAAGACAGCGGAGCGTACCCCGACTAGCTTGGCGGCCGAAACCTAAGACACGACAGGAGGACCGATGATCAGGATTTCCACCGCGCAGCTGTGGGTGCACGACCAAGATGAGGCTCTCGCCTTCTGGACCGAGAAGGTTGGAATGGAGGTCCGCGCCGACGTGACGCTACCCGAGCTGGGTGACTTCCGCTGGCTCGCCGTCGGACCCCCCGGCCAGGAAGACATCGCGATCGTCCTGATGGCGATCCCGGGCCCGCCGGTCATGGACGCTGCGACCAAGAAGCAGGTCGAGGAGCTCATGTCCAAGGGCTTTGCCGGAACGATCTTCCTCGCCACCGACGACATCAATGCCACCTACGAGGAGCTCAAGGGCCGAGGCGTCGAGTTCACGGAGGAGCCTTCCGAGCGCCCCTACGGGATCGACTCGGCTTTCCGCGACCCCTCCGGCAACGCGATCCGCCTGGCCCAACTGAGCGAGATCCCGGCCTCCTGACCTAGGCCCGCGGCAGCAGCCTGATCTCACGCCCGGCGCTCTGCGCGCCGATCAGCGAAAGCGCCTGCTGCTCAGTGACCGCGAGGGTGGCGGACCAGGACTCACCGGGCCCGCCCGGGCCACGCAGCGCCAGCAGCTCGACCGCGGTGGCGGCGACGTAGGCCCGGGCGGAGCGGCCGAGCCCGGCCTGCCGTGAGACCACCACGTCGACACGGGTGCCCTCTGGCGTCCGCCCGCCGACCGTCAGGGCGGCGGCGCCCGCGACCGGAACCTCGACCGGACGCCTGCCCCGGCCCACGCCGGGGGTGGGGGGTGCGTCGGGCTGGGGCACTGCGAGCTGGGCGCCCAGCAGATACGAGCCTGCGGGAACCGTCGCTCCGGGGGCCCGGCCGAGGGCGTCGCCCGGCCGCGTCAGCGCTCCGGGTGGGATGAAGGATGAGGGGACCCGGCGAACCGCCAGGGCGTCCCTGACCTGCCGGAGCCCGACGGGCCGGCCCGCCTGCAGCTCCGCGATCGCGACCACGACCGGTCGCAGCGGCCCGTAGCGGGCCTCCACGCGCGAGCGGTAGCGCCCAGCCACCGCCGCCGCGAGGACGGCGCAGATCAATGCCGCCATCAGGAAGCCGATGGCGCGAGCGCGACGGCTCACGCCGCCCGCGCGTACCCGGGCTCCGCCAGGGGAAGCTCGAGCGCGGCCACGCACCCTCCGCCCGTGCGGCAGAGCGCGAACCGGCCGCCGTGCGCGCTCGCCACGTCCGAGACGATCTCGGTGCCGTGCCCGCGCCGCGGATCGCCCCCGGCGGTCGGCGGGCTCTTGCCGGCGCCGTTCGCGATCGTGATCCGCACCCGGCCCGCCACCCTGGCGCCAGTCACCACGATGGGGACGCCGCCGTGCTCGAGTGCGTTGGCGACGAGGTTGTCGAGGGCCTGCGCAAGCCGCCCGGCATCGCCCTCGACGACTGCGGGGCCGGCGTCCCAGTAGACGCGCAAGCTCTCCGGCCTGGAAGCGACGGGCCGCCAGCGCTCGAGGCAGGCGAGCACCGCCTCACGACATGAGAAGCGGCGCGCCGACCGGGAGGGCGCTGCTCCGTTGAGGACGCCGTCGAGGTCCCGAAGCGCGCTCGAGGCCAGCTCCAGCAACCCTCGCCTGCTGGCGACGGGCGGGGCCCCCGCCGGCCGCCCCGAGCTCTCCTCCAGCAGGACGAGGGCTTGGAGAGGTCGCCTGAGCTCGTGCAGCGCCTGGTTGAGCGCGCGCTTGTGCCCGGGGGAGATCACCCGCCGAGCAGCCGGTAGCCGACGCCCCAGCAGTTGAAGACGTAGCGCGCACCGTCCGGGTCGAGCTTGCGCCGCAGCCGGCTCGCGTGCGAGTCGAGCGTCCGCGTGCGCCCCTGCGAGCGGAAGCCCCAGACGTCCCGGAGCAGCTCATCCTTGGTGAAGACCCGATGCGGCTCCGAGGCCAGCGCCCGGAGCAGGGCGAACTCCTTGTTAGCGAGCCGCACCTCGCGCTCCCCGACAAGCACCCGCCGGGTGACCCCGTCGACGGTCAGCTCCCCGATGCGAATCGGCCCCTGGCGACGACCGGCTCGGCGGCGCAGGATCGCCGCCACCCGGGCGACCAGCTCCGGATAGTGGAACGGCTTCGGCAGATAGTCGTCCGCCCCGGCCTCGAAGCCCCGCATGCGATCCGCCTCGCTGGTGCGACCGGACAGGACGAGCACCGGCAGCTCCGGGTCGAAGCGGTCGCCGCACCCGCGAATCTCCCGCAGCACATCGATCCCCTGCGCATCCGGCAGACCCAGGTCGAGCAGCATCGCGTCGGGGTGGTTGTAGCCGCAGAGCCGCAGTGCGTCCGACGCGCTCGGCGCAGGCAGGGCGCGATAGCGATCGGCCGTCAGGTGATCGCAGAGCAGCTCGCGAGTCGGATCGTCGTCCTCGCAGACCACCACCGTCGCCAGTTCTTCGACTTGGGGGAGCACGGCCAGATGAGACCCGGCCCGGCGAACTTCTCCCCCTAGCCGCTTGGCGCGATAGGTTCGAACGGTGAGCGTCGAGTTTCGGATCCTCGGTCCGCTGCAGGCGCTCGTGGACGACACCCCGGTGTCCCTCGGCGGCCGCCAGCAGCGCGCGGTGCTCGCGATTCTGCTCGCGCATTCAAACCAGACGGTGCCCGTCGACCGCCTGATCGATGGCGTCTGGGACGATTCTCCGCCTGAGAGCGCGGCCAATCTGCTTCAGGGCTACATCTCCCAGCTGCGAAAGGCGCTGGGTAAGGAGGTGATCGCCACCCGCGGGCGCGGCTACGCGGTGATCGTTCCGAGCGGCGCCCTGGACCTCCACCGCTTCGAGCAGCAGGCCGAGGCGGGGATGGCCGAGCGAGCCCGGGGATCCGCAGCCGACTCCTCCGCCGAGCTGACCGCGGCGCTCGCACTCTGGCGCGGGCCGGCGCTGTCCGACCTGGCAGATCTCCCATCGGTCCTGCCGATCGCGGCGCGGCTGGACGCCCTGCGCCTCACCGCCATCGAGCACCGCATCGAGGCCGACCTGGAGTGCGGCCGCGAGGCCGAGGCGGCAGCGGAGCTCGACGCTCTGATCGCCGAGCATCCCCTCCGCGAGCGCTTGCGATGGCTGCGGATGCTCGCGCTGTACCGTGCCGGGCGGCAGGCGGAAGCGCTCGAGGCGTACCGCGACGCTCGCGAAATGCTGGTCGAGGAGCTCGGGATCGAGCCCAGCGAGGAGCTGAGAGAGCTCGAGCGCGCCATCCTTCGCCACGACCCGAGCCTCGCGCCTCACGCCGAGGGGGCGGCGGTCGTGCCCGATACCCCCGCATCGACGAGAACGGTTCTGATCGCGGCTCTGGTGACGAGCTCGCTGCCGAAGCTGATCGCACTGGGCGGCCCACTGGCGCACCGCCCCGACCGCGAGCTCGTGGTGGCCTCGACCGTCTCGACCTCGGAGGAATTGCTCGGGGTCACCAAGCTGCTGCGAGAGGCAAGCGCTCCCCTCGCTGGGCAGGGTGTCGTGGCCCGGATCGCCGCCTTCACCTCGGTGGCCCCCGGGACCGACCTCGCGCGGCTGGCCACGGAGCAGGACGCGGACATCGTGCTGGTCGATGCGCCGCAGGGCCTGCTCGAGGACCCGCGGGTGCTGTCGCTGCTCGATGACTCCCCTAGCGACGTGGCGGTCGTAGTCGGCGATGCCCCCGACAGCGAGGGGCCGGTACTCGTCCCCTTCTCCGGCTTTGAGCACGATTGGGCCGCGGTCGAGCTCGGCGCCTGGCTCGCGCAATCGCTCGACCGCCCGATGCAACTCGCCGGGCCGAGCACGGGCCCCGGGGGCCGCGATGCAAGCCGCCTGCTGGCCAGCGCCTCGCTCGTGCTGCAGAAGGCGCTCGGTGTTCAGGCCGACCCGGTCATCGTGGAGCCGTCTCCGGCGGCGCTCGTGGCGGCGGCAAGAGACGCAGGGGTGGTGGTCGTCGGTCTCACCGAGCGCTGGCGCCGAGAAGGGCTTGGCGGGGCTCGCACGGCCCTGGCCACCACTCCAGGACTGACCACCCTCCTGGTCCGGCGCGGGCTGCGGCCGGGAGGACTGGCGCCGCAGACCAGCGAGACTCGCTTCACCTGGACGATCGCCGCGCGGAGCTGATCAATCCGCCCAGGGCGGAGGTCGCTGCCCCGACCGGCACTTCGCCGGGTTCGCGCTGGGCCGAGACGAGGGCGGGAGAAGCCCTCCTACCGACTGGTCAACATCCCCAATGGTCCGAACGTGCGCGGTCCCCGGCTCGCCGGTTCCCGGCGGCTCGATTCGCACCAACGAAGTCGAGACAACGGCCTGTCGGTGGTCGTCCAGCCGAACGGGACCGCCGAGAAGGTCTAGGTCCAGGCTCGCGAGCGCCGCGGGAAAGGGGAACGGCCGCAGGGTCGCCTGCGTTCCATACACCGGGGCGGAGCCGCGGAAGAGAGGGCCGACGACGCGGCCACCCTCGCGCCGGGCGGAGCTTCTCTCTGCCTTCTCGAGGGCCGTGACCAGCGCCTCGACGGCATCGCGGTATCCGGTGACAAGTTCACCTCCCGCTACGCCTGTCGGCGTTCCTGGGAAGGCCTGCGCGTAGGTGGCCAGGTAGGCATTCATACGGGCCGTGTCCGCAAACGAGCTACCCACGACGCCCGTGAGCGCTCCCCTCGTGCTTCCCAACAGTGTCGGGTCATCGGCGATCGAAGGGCCGACGACGATGTGCTGTGCCGGGTTCTCATTCCTTGCCGCAAGCCGCTGCAGGAAACCGGCCGGGCCGAAGAACTGCGGCGCGAACACGGCAACGCCGTCAACGCCCATCGGAACGTCCGCCACGTCCCGGCCCGCCGGGTCGAAGGGGGGGTCGAGGGCCAGCTGGCTCTCGATCCTGCCGCCGAGCGAGCAGAACTCGGCGACGAATGCGTCGCGCTCGCCCCAACCGGTATCCCAGTTGGCGAGCACCACGGCGGCGCGGCGCCAGCCCAGCTCGCGGTAGGCGTAGGTGGCCAACCCGGCCACGCCCTGTCCGTGGTCCCCGACGACGCGAAACAGGTTTGTTGGCGGGTTATGCAGGGTGACCTCCCTCGGACCGTGAACGACCGGCAGAAAGACCACCTTCGGGTAGCGTCGCGCGACTTCTCGCAGAACGACCTCGTCCGCTCCGCCGCTGGCAGCGACGATCGCATCGACGTGCTCGCGCTCGATCAGTCGCCGGACCTCCGTCGTGAGCGTGCTGAACTCGTAGATCTCCGTGCAGCCGGGCACCAGCTCGACCGTCCGGCCTGCGATTTCCGTCGAGCTGATGCCATCCGCCGCGAGGTCGCCCTGCAGATGGGCGCCCCGCTGCAGCAGCGGCAGCTCGGCCCCCGACAACTCGACGTTATGTAGGGGACGGTTGATCCCGACGCAGTCGGCGATTACGCCGATCCTGAACGGCTGCTTGCTTCCGGAACAGCCAGTAAGGACGGCCACGAACAGGGCGAGCGCTGACAACGAAGCCAGCCGGCGACCGACCTCACGGCTCATGTTCGGTCACCCAGACCGATCCGCGCCCGACCGCCACGGCACGGGGGGCGCCCCCGACATCGACTGCGGCAACCACTCGCCGTGTCCGCGGGTCGATCCGGGAGAGCGTGCCGTCGACCGTATTCGTGACCCAGACGCTTCCGGCGCCCGCTGCAACACCGCTCGCACCATGCCCCACCGGCACCGGAGCAAGTAGGCGGTCATTTCCGGCGTCGATGGGCACGACCCTGTCGTTGAGTCCGTCGGTGATCCATGCCTTGTCCGCGGCGACCGCCACAGACGTCGGTGGGAACCCGAGCGGGATCGTCGCCTCGATCCTGCCGGTTCTGGCGTCGAGACGCCAGAGCCGGCGGTCGAGTGCGTCGCCGAGAACCCAGAGCGACCCGGCGCCGACCGCCATTTCACGGAGCTGGACGCGGGTGTTCTCGACGTTCAACCGAGAGCGATAGGGCAGGGGCACCTCGACCAGCTTCCGAAGGCGGCCGCTGTCGGTGCTGAGGCGCTGTACGGCGGGGCAGCCGGCAGCCCAGACGACATGCTCACCCGAAGCCATGGCACAGGCGAGGAGGTCGATCGAATCCAGGCGGACCGCGGTCGAGGCGTCGTAGCTGGAGACGACACCTGATAGGTACCGTCCGTCGGCACCGACGTAGACCTTGTCGCCCAACGCCGCAACGTCGCGCGGCTCACCGTCCGAGGTGATGCGCTCGAGCGCACCGCTTCCGGGCTCGTAGCGCCAAAGCACGCCTGAGCGGAAGTCGGCCATCCAGATTCCGCCTGGGGTCACCGCGAGCTGACCAGGGCTTCCCTGGACCGCGGTGCGGCCGGTCACCTTGTTCGTCGCTGGATCGACGCGTGCCAGCGAACCCGTCGCCTTCGCCGCGGCCGCGCCGCTCCCGCCGCCGAGTGATGCGGCTAGGGCGACCGCCGCTCCCACCACGACAATCAAGGCACCGATCAACGGGAGCAGACGGCGACGTGCAATGGGAGCAGCCGGGGCAAGGCCCAGCGCCTCCCGCGCAGCTGCCACGAGCGCGGCGCAGCTTTCGAATCGATCCTCGGGAGACTCGGCCATCGCCCGCCCCAGGACGGGGTCGATCTCCTGGGGCAGGTCCGCGCCGCGCTGGCTCGCCCGCGGAGGGGGCTCCTCGAGATGCGCGAACAGCGCCGCCACATCGGAGCGCTGTGGATACGGCACGGTTCCGGTGAGGCACTTGAACATCAGACACGCGAGGCCGTACTGGTCGGCGCGCCCGTCTATCGCATCGCCCCGGATCTGCTCCGGCGAGATGTAGTCGACCGTGCCCATGAACGTTCCGTCGGCGGGACCCTGATCCGATGCGCTCTGGGTGAGGCCGAAGTCCGCCAGATAGCAGTGCTCGCGTCCCCCCTCACGATCGAGCAGGACATTGCTCGGCTTCACGTCTCGATGTACGAGTCCGCTCCGGTGCGCCGCGTCCAGCGCGTCGGCGATCTGCTCGAAGATCGCCACCGCCCGAGCCGGAGCCAGCGCTCCCTCCCGGCGAAGGAGCGCCTTCAGGTCCCCGCCCCGGACGTACCGCATCGCGATGAAGAGCCGTTCGTCCTCCTCTCCCGCCTCGTAGATCGGGATCACGTTCGGGTGGTCGAGGCTGGCGGCGAGCCGTGACTCACGCAGCAGGCGCTGCGGGAACCTCTCGTCCTCGGCGACGTTCGCCGCGAGCACCTTCAGCGCGACCGGGCGACCGAGGCGAACATCCCGCGCCCGGAAGACCTCGCCCATTCCGCCCCGCCCGAGCACCTCCTCGAGCCGGTAGCCGGCCAGGTGGCTTCCAACGCTCCGATCGAGGCGGTCGATGGTGTTCCTCCTCCGATCAGAGCCTTACCGAGTGGCGCCCCGGTTGCAACCCCCGCTGCTAGAGCACAGCCGGGCAAGTGAGCCGACGGACTGAGGGTGTACGCGGTCAAGGTGGCCCGCCAGCGCCATGAACAATTGAGCGGTGGTCAAGGCGGCACCGCTCGCCTCGTGCGGGCGGTGGACCGGGAGGCCTATTCCAGAGGCCGCCCTCAACAGCCCCCGTGAGATGTCGGCTGAGGGACGTGACCAACCGCCCTCCGCGGCAGCGTGCGGGGCCACCCACGCAGTCAGTGCGGCCGTATCGAGCATCGGGGCCTTCAGCCGTATCCCCTGCGTCGCGAAGGTGGCGGAGAGAAAGCCCGCCTGCTGCGAGACGGCGTGGGCGACGAGGACGCGGCCGGTCAGCGCCTCGATCACGAGCTCAATCAGCCGCCCTTGCGTCTTTCCCGGGCCGACTGTCGCCTCCGAGGCCTTCCCGATGATCGCCCTCCCGCCCTCCACCGGCACGCAGGCGACGCGGACGATCTCATCCCGGTGGGCGTCGGGACCGGTTGTCTCGAGGCCGAGGACCGCAAACGATGCCTCCCGCCAGGGAAGGGACGTAGGGGGCTGCAGCGTCTGCAGGTAGACCTCGACAGCCTCGGAGTGCCGCACGGGAACGGCCATCACGCGAACGCGAGCTCGCCGCTCAGTCTGCGGCCGAGCTTCCTCTGAACGGACCGGACCTCTCTGAAGGCATCGCGCAGCTGGCAGCGCCTCGCCGGCTCCAGAGCCTTCGGGTCGAGGTGGTCGTCTGGCTCGTCTCCGCGCTGGATCTGGTGGACCTGGTGCTCGAGGCGGACGCTCTGGAAGAGCTCGAAGGAGTCGCTCAGGCTGTGCGCGAAGTCGCTGTCGAGCGTGCCGCCGGCGTCGGCCGCACTGAGCCGCTCCTGCGTCGAAACGGCGTCGATCGCGCCGGCCGCCAGGCTCGCGTAGCGGGCGATCGACGTCACCGGCAGAAGCCCACCGTGCTTGATGTCGATCAGACCGCGGTGCTCGCCCGACCGCTCGAGGGCGAAGTCACGCAGGAAGCCGACGGAGGGCTTGTTGGCCAGGGACAGGCTGAGCATCAGACGAAGCAGCCCACGCCGGGGCGCCGCCCGGAACTCATGTCGTAGGCCGGAGGCGCCTCCCCCATGATGGAGGACGCGACCATCCAGGAAGAGCGAGATCACGATCAACCCCTTGTCCTGTCGGGGTTCACTGATGGACTCGCGGATCAGCCGGCGCCAATCGCTGATTGGGCGAACGAACAAGTCTTGGGCTGCGGTCGCCCCGCGCTTGTCGGCGGTCAAACCGCACCGCGCGAGCGCGCCACAAACCCGTGAGCCAAGCAACCCCATGTAGCTCTTCGCGTCCTCATCGTCCTCGTCGCCGTCCCACGCCAGAGCTGAGTCCACGTCTGAGCCCGGCACGGGCTCCCGTCGCCCGTGACTGCCGAGCACCACCCAGCTCAGCGGGCACGGCGGTGCACCCAATTCTGAGACCGAGAGCTCGATCGACCGCCTGGTGAGCGAGTCGGCGAGGTCCGAGATGATCGCGCTCGCCTGGGCGGGCCCGACCTGGGCACCGTGCAGCGACACAGCGGTGGTGTGAAGCTCTCGTCCCACCTCCTGTAACTGGTCGAAGTCCCGCGCGTCGGCGATCGCCCGTCGCAGGGTGAGCGGGGCAGGCGACCGTCCAGCGAGCAGCTTCTCGTCGATTTCCGCTCCAGCGACCTCGGAGCTCGGAGAGACCGGGTCGTTCCGGGGCGTTTGCACTTCGAGTGGCGTTGCCTGGGCAGCTGCGGCGGACATCTGGTCCCCTTCTGCGTGGCGGATTGACCTGGCGAGAGTCGCTTAGGCCGCTTGAGGGACGCTGGAGATCCACTGGACTCCAAACCAGGTGAGCCCAGCCGGCTGCTCGGTTTCGTGCTGCCGTCCCAGCGATCCGGATACCGGGATCCGGGAGCCCCTACCTCGCCTCCTGTCTGCGATCCCGCGGTCCCGGCGCCACCCCGGGACGCGACTCGCCCGCCCTAGTCGGTTACGCCCTTGCTGCGCAGCTCTTCGCGCGCTGCGTCGGTCTTCGAGAGCCCCTCGATACCCATCGCGTGAACGACGGATGGCGCCTTGGTGAACTGGATATCGCGGTAGCCGACGACCTGTACGTGATTCCCCCATGGATCCGAGAAGTCGAGCGACCCACTCGCCTGGACATCGACGCCGGCCTGCTGAAGCGCCGCGCGGGCGCCCTCCTTGTCGTCGACGACTAGCCCGAAGTGCCGCGCCTGGTCGGGAGGCTGGCTTCGTCCCGTTGCCAGCGCGATGAACTGATCGCCCATGTCGACGAATGCCATCGAGGTGCCGATCCGCCCACGCAGCTCGAACTCGAAGAAGCGCCCGTACCAGGCAAGCGCGTCGTCGATGTCACCGACCTCGAGCGCAACGTGGTTGATCCCGATGAGCCGCGCCATCGCAGCCGACCCTAGCGCGTCAGATTGGCGACGGAAACTCCAGGACGGCGGCCGCCTGCGAACAGCGAACGATTCGCCGCTGTGGCACATCGCTGCGCAGCTCGATCACCCGGCGCTTAGGGTCGAGGAAGACGATCTCCAGCCGAAATCGCATCCCGAAGGTGTGGACGCTGCGACAGCGCGGAATCAGCAGGCCGGGCCCCGCGCGATCGCGGGCAAGAAGGGCGAGCCCCAGCAGCCGACTGAGTCGAGTGTCCGCCACCGGTACCTCGAGGCCGAGCACCTCCGCCCACTCGAGCGTCCGGAATCGAGTCGGGACCTCCATCCCTACTTCAGCGAGCTCGGCGGAGCCCTCGCCCCGCGGATCGCGCTCGCTAGTTTCATGGGGTGGGCGAATCCTCCGAGCCACCGACGCTTTATGAGTGGGCCGGCGGTCATCAGGCCTTCGAGCGTCTGATCGACGCCTTCTACGACCGCGTCGAGGGCGACGAGCTGATCTCGCCTCTCTTCCCCGGCGGGGTGAGCAGGGAGCACCGCGACCACGTGACCCTCTGGTGGTGCGAGGTCTTCGGCGGGCCCGCCGACTACACCGATCGGCTCGGCGGCTACCACCGCATGGTCGGCAAGCATCGCGACCTCGCCATCACGCCGGAGCAGCGCCTCCGCTTCGCGACCCTGATCAGCCTGGCCGCCGACGACGCGGAGTTACCCGCCGACCCGGAGTTCCGGTCCGCCTTCATGGCCTACGTCGAGTGGGGCACCCGGCTCGCCCTCCACAACTCACGGCCCGGCGCCGACGACGTCCCGCAGGAGGCCCCGGTCCCCCGCTGGGGCTGGGGCGAGGCGCCGCCCTACCAACCCTGACGCGATGAGCGAGCCGCGAAAGGGAATCGAGCCGGGTCCCGACGGCAAGGACCGCTGCTGGTGGTCCCTCGCGGCACCGGACTACCTCGACTACCACGACAACGAATGGGGGCGCCCGCTCCACGGCGAGGCGCAGCTCTTCGAGCGGCTCACGCTGGAGGCGTTCCAGTCCGGGCTCTCCTGGCTGACCATCTTGCGCAAGCGGGAGAACTTCCGCCGCGCCTTCGACGGCTTCGACGTCGAGAGGATCGCGGGCTACGGGGCGAAGGATGTCGAGCGGTTGCTCTCCGACGCGGGCATCGTCCGCAACCGGAAGAAGATCGAGGCCGCGATCAGCAACGCCAAGGCCACCCGCGAGCTGCACGCGAACGGCGAGACGCTCGACGAGCTGCTCTGGAGCTTCGCCCCGGATTCGGACTCGAGGCCGGCGCCGCGGACGGTCACCGACATCGAATCGATCACTCCCGAGTCAACGGCGATGGCGAAGGAGCTCAAGCGTCGCGGCTTCGTCTTCGTCGGCCCCACCACCGGCTACGCGACCATGCAGGCCGCCGGGCTGGTCAACGACCACCTCGCGGGCTGTGCTTTCCGCTAGCAAACCGTCGACGCTCGCCGCGGGTTCCCTCTTGCTGCAACCGGCCGTTCAGGCCGAGTGGAAAACTGGCGATGGCATCGCTCATGCGCCAAGATGCCCAAACCGCCGTGGACGAGACCGCACGCAGAGGAAACTACGAATCGGGCGCCGACTACGTGCTCGAGTACGGGGAGCTCCGGTTCTCCTTCAACGAGCGGGACTTCGCTCAGCGCGTGGAGCAGGCGGCGGTCAAGCTTGACTTCGTTCGCCAGGGCCTCGACGAGCATGAGCTCGAGGACCTTCTGGAGCTGGCGGTCAACGGCGAGATCCGGGAGCCCTGCTCCCCGCTCGGCGAGCACGTCAACGAGAACTGGGAGGACCTGGTCGGTCCGTCCAACAAAAGCCTCGTCCACTGGCTGCGCCGGCTGGTCTTCCGCGGCGCCTGGCTCGACCAGCGCGTCAAGGAGGGCGAGCTCGACATCGTCTTCGACGAGTCGACCCAGACCTTCGGCTACGTGCAGCCGGACCGCGACTCCGAGCTGATCGAGCTCTCCGCCGAGCCGTCCTGGGGCACCGTGGCCTACGGCGGCCGCGACCGGGCCTAGCTACAGGCGCGCCAGCAGCTCCGCGTTGCTGCTGGTCGCGACGATCTGATCCGAGAGGCTGCGGGCCGCCTCCTCGGCATCCATCTCGCCAAGCTCCTCGCGCAGCGTGCGCACCTTCTCAAGCTCCTCCGGCTCGCGCAGTACGTCCTCCCCGGAGGCCCGCGAGTCGGCTGTCACCAGCGCCGGGACGATCCCCTTGGCGGCGAGGCCGGCGTCCAGGCGGAGCAGCAGGTTCTCGGTTGTCTCGAGCGCCTCCCTGACCTCGGCGCCGCGGTCGTCGGAGTCGAGCACGGTGGCGATCACGGTGAGTGAGCCGGCGCCGTCCTCGGCCAGCTCGCGGCCGGCGCCGAACATCCGCTTCACCCTGGCCGGGTCGCGGTAGCCGAGCGCGAGGCGGGAGAGCGAATCGATCAAGGCGACGACGTCCTCTCCCCCCTCCGCGAGGCGCTTCGCATGTCCCATCGCGAGCTCTGCCTCACGCACCTGGTCGCGCGGCTCCTGATCGGCCGTGGCGGCGAAGATCTCGGCGCTGGGCAGTGCGCGCTCCCACTGCGGGACCTCCTCGGGCCTCTCGTCGGCGAGCAGCACGCAGAGGCGCGCGCCCGTCTCGGCGACCGCGGCGCCCAGCGCCCGCAAGAGTGTCGTCCGGCCGGAGCGCGGCTGGGCGAGGATGAGCACCCGCTGGCCGAAGGCGAGCGGGCCGAGCAGGTCGACCGCCCGGACGAGCGGATCAGCGGCCGCATCCGGCGCCAGCATCCGCCGCTCCGGCGGGGCCGGGGTGAGGTCCTTGAAGTGGCGCCGCTCCCCCTCCGGGCTCTGCCCGTTCACCGACTCCACCCGGACAAGGGCCCGATGGCGCTCGCCGCGGCGCGGTTGCCGCGCCGGGCCGCTCACCTCGTCGCCGGGCCGCAGCTCGCAACGCCGGATCTGCGAGGCGGAAACGTAGACGTCGCCCTCCGCCTCATGCAGGCCGCTCAGCCGCAGGAACCCGTAACCCTGCGGCATCCGGTCGAGGACGCCGCTGACCTGCTCGGTCTCCGGCTCAGGCTCGGCTTCGTCCACCGGCTCGGGAACGGGCTCCTCGTCCGGGTCGGTCTCCTCGGCCGGGGGTTCCCCCTCATCCGAGTCGCCGATGTCATCCGGCCGCTCGAATCTCGCATCGATCGCCTCCTCGCGCGCGGCCGGCTCCGAACCGCCCTCCGCCTCATACTCCTCGATCGCCTCGATCAGCTCGTCGCGCGGCAGCATCCGGTACCGAGGCACGCCGAGCTCCCGCGCGCGCTGGTGCAGATCGGCGAGATGTTGGTCCGCGAGGGCCATCGAGCGCCGCATGCTAATCGAGGCGCTGAGAGCTACTGGGCCAGCGCGCGGGCTGGGTCGAGACCCTCGGCCTCGCTCACCTGGAGCCACGCGTCGGACTCCGCGGAGACCCGCGCATCGCTCCAGCCGAGCTCGCCGCCCAGCGTCCGCGCCACCGCCTCGACCGGCTCGCCATCGCGCAGCTCGGGCGCGGCGATCAGCCCGAGGCGGGTGCGGCGCAGCAGGACGTCGGCCACCGAGCGGGCCTGCTCTCTCCGCGCAGCGATCACGACCTCGGCCAGCAGGTCCGGGTGCCCCTGGACGATCGGCTCGGCCAGCGCAGGGCGCTGCTCGCAGAGATCGAGCACGGCACGGGCGGCGTGCCCATAGCGGAAGGCGAGCTGGTCGGCGGCGCCGTCTGGCAGCTCGAGGCCGGTCTCGAGGTCCTCGGGGCGCGCGGACATCCCCAGCGGAATGTCGTCGGTTCGGCATTCCGCCTCACGCCCATCCCTCTCGACGATCCGATCGACCACCTGGGCCGCCATCCGCCGGAAGGTGGTCAACTTGCCTCCAGTGATGGTCAGCATCCCGGACGAGGTCTCATAGAGCTCGGCCCTGCGCGAGATGTCGACGGACTTCTTGGGATCGCCGCTCGAGATCAGGGGACGGACCCCCGCGTAGGCCCCGGTCAGCTGATCCGGGCCGACCGTCGTCCCGAAGTACGCGTTCAGAGCATCGAGCAGGTATTCGACGTCGATCCCGCTCGGCGGGATTCGGTCGATGTCTCCCTCGTAGTCGTTGTCCGTGGTCCCGACCAGCACCCGTCCGTACCAGGGCAGGGCGAAGATCGTGCGGTCACCGCCCGCAGGGACGATGCACGCCGCGGTGCCGATGTCGATGTCGCCGGTCGACAGGGTCACGTGCGTCCCGCGGCTCGGGCGGATCCTGGGGATCTCCTCCTCGGTGAGCAGCTCGTCGGGGCGGATCCGATCGGCCCAGACACCGGTGGCGTTGATGACGTTGCCCGCGCGCACCTCGATGCGCGCGCCGGTCTCCGCCTCCGTGAAGGCGACGCCCGCGGCCCGCGCTCCCTCCTCGAGAACCTCTGTCACCTTCGCGCCGTTCAGCACCACCGCGCCGAAGCGCTCGGCCTCGCCGAGAACCGTGAGCACCAGGCGGACGTCGTCCGTCTGACAGTCGTAGAAGAGATAGGCGGAACTCGGCTCCATCGGCTCGAGCGCCGGGATCAACTGGGCGGCCTCTTCACCCGAGATCGTGCGGTGCCGGTCCGGCGACCAGTAGTCGGGCTCCCGAGCGTGCTCACTTCGCTGGCTGCGCCCGCGCCCGATGCGCGAGGTCGCCATCACGTCGTACATGTTGAGGCCGATCCCGATCCGCCGGTTGCGGCGCTCCTCGCCCAGCGCAGGCACCAGGAAGGGCGTCGGATAGACGAGATGCGGTGCGAGACGGACGAGGAGCTGGCGCTCGAGCAGCGCCTCGCGCACAAGCCCCAGGTCGAAGTTCTGCAGGTAGCGCAGGCCCCCGTGCACCATCTTCGAGGAGCGGCTCGAGGTGCCCTGGCCGAAATCACCGCGCTCGAGAAGGGCAACCGAGTAGCCACGGGAGGCCGCATCCAGGGCCACCCCCGCTCCGGTGATCCCGCCGCCGACCACGACAACATCGAAGGGGTGCTCCTGCAGCGCCTGGAGCGCGTCATTGCGCGAGATCACCGGATCACTCCAGGAACTCGACCACCTGATCGGCCGGGAGCCGCTCGGGCGGGCGCTGCTCCTGCACGGGCGTGCCGAGGTGGAGAAGCCCGATGAAGCGCTCGTTCTCGGGGACCCCGACGGCCGCGAGCCCCTCGGGCGTGCGGAGGATCTCCGGGGTGCGCCAGTAGGTGGCGAGGCCGCGGCCGTGGGCGGCCAGCAGGACGATGTACGCGGCGCAGGCCGCGGCGTGCAGGTCCTCCTCGTCCTGGATGGGATCTCCGGTCAGCGCGCAGGAGCAGACGACCAGCGTCGGCGCCCGGTCGAGCTTCGCTGCCGACTCGGGGCCCGCCGCCTCCTTGAGGCGCTCGATCGCCCGGGGGCCGAGCACCCGAAAGCGCCAGGGATTGGTGAGGTTGTGATTGGGGGCCCAGCGCGCGAGATCGAGGATCTGCTCGAGCAGCGCGGGGTCGACAGGCTCCGGCCGGTAGGCCTTGTGGGTGCGGCGGGTGCGAATCGCCTCCTCGACTTCCATCGCCGGGAGGCTAGCCGCTGCCTTGACTCGTCCGGTCAGCCGGGCAATCGGCGCCGATACAGAACCCAGCCGCCCCAGACCGCCGCGGCAAAGAGGGCGGCGGCGGCGATCGCGATCAGCCAGGCCGGGACTCCACCCCCTCCCCCGCCGTCCCGGCCGGAGGAGGCAGGCGTCAGCGGAACCGGATGGGTCGCGGAAGTGGCCTGGCCGGCGGTCCTCGTCGTGCCCTGCTTGGAAGGCGTCGTGCGGGCGGGGCCGGCGGAGCCGGGTGCAGCACCGCCCGCGGGGGCGGTGCCCACTCCCGCAGGCTTCGTCGTGGGGACCGAGGCCTGGCGCGCCACCGCGCGGAGCGGAAAGGCGGCGCCGTTGACCGCCATCAGCGCCTGACCGGTGACCCAGACCGGGGTCTGGTCGCTCGCGGAGGAGTACCGGTAGTGGCCGTCGCCCGCCTGGACCGAGGCCAGGTAGTCGAGCGGCGTGCGTCCTCCTTGGCGCACGGACGATGCCGAGACGCCGGCGGCGATCAGTCCCTGCGCGGCCCACGCGGTCGACTGGGCGTTGATCGGGCCGCTCGTGAGCGCGAAGCCGCCGCCCGGGCGCTGGACGGAGCGCAGGTAGCCGACGCCGGCGCGTACGCTCGCTCGGCCGCCGGCTGCAGACAGTGCCTGGAGCACCGCGCCGGTGCTGTCGGGATCGCTGGCCGCGCCGGAGGCGTATCCCCAGCCACCGTCCTGGTTCTCGTGATCGCGCAGCCAGCCGGCGGAACGGGAGTTGCCCGCACTCACGCCGGCCGCCTTCAGGGCCAGGATGCCGAACGCCGTCGGGTTCACCTGCTCGCCCCAGGACCCGTCGCCGCCGCGGCGGGCGAGCAGTCTCGCGAGGAGGTCGCGTCCCTGAAAGTGGCGGGGGTCGAGACCGGCGCCGTGCAGCACCAGGATCGTCCGCTCGATATCTCCCGTGGTGCTGATCTCGCGGGCCGTGCCGGCCAGGTAGGAGATCGGCGTCGCATCGCCGTGGTCGACGTCGAGCGGGTTGATTCCCGCGGCCTCCAGCCCGAGGACCGCCCAGCCGGTCATCGCGGGGCTCGACTCCTCACCCCGGGCGAAGCCGAAGCCGCCGTCGCCGTTCTCCGCGCCGCGAAGCCAGGCGATCGCCGATCCCGCCCCGCCACCCGACGCGTCCGTAGACGCGAGGGTGCGCGCCAGCGCAACCCGATTAGTGAGGGGAAGGAGCGCGGGAAGCACGATCGCCAGGGCCGCGAGCAGGCAGGCGGCGCCTGAGGCGGCCCCGGCCGCCCGCCGGGCCGCGGCGGGCGGCCGCCGGCCCCAGGCGAACTCGAACCGCCGCCGGTAGCGCAGCAACATCCGCACCATCGCCGGGCCGGCCACCAGCGCAAGGGCTGCGTTGCCGGCCGCGTGCGCGATGTTGAAGGGGACGCCGCGCGCCGAGATCGCAAGGAAGCGGTCGAGGGACTGCTCGCCCCCGTAGGTGACCATGAGGGAGAAGTCGAGGAGTGCGCCATAGGCGAAGCCCGCGAAGCAGCAGGTCACCGCGAGCCCCACCCGGCCGACCCTCCGGCCGGTCACCGCGGCCACCCCGGCGCCGAGCAGGCCGGTCATCCCCCAGCCCGCCATCTGCCACGGCGTCCAGGGGCCCTGGCCGAGCCAGAAGTTCGAGACGAGGCCTGTGAGCGCACCCACCGCGAAGCCAGGCGCGCCACCCAGCGCGTAACCCGCGATCAGGGTGAGGTCGGTGCTGGGCACCACGTTCGGGATCGGCGAGAAGGCGACTCGCCCCGCCACCGAGATCGCCGCGAGCGCAGCGACGAGAGCGACGATCTGCGACGGGGGACGGGAGCGCTCGTACCAGGCGAAGCCGCCGAGCAACGTCACCCCGAGTACGGCGATCGCGCCCGCCTGCCAGCTCACTGGGAACCGCCTCCCGACGGGGCCGGCGCACAACCGGCTCCACTCGTCGCGCCGCGGAGCGCCGCCAACCCCTCGTCGACGGTGATCGCGGCGCCATCGAGGATGCGCGCCACCTCGCTGGAGAAGTACCAGCCGCCCGCGAGCAGCCCCGAGGACGTTCCGTCGGCTGCGACCTCGCCGCGCGCGAGCAGGACGACCCGGTCGGCGAAGGTCGCGGCGAACTCGACGTCGTGCGTCGCGATCATCACCGCCGTTCCGTGCCCCGAGAGCGCGCGGCAGAGCTCGGCCAGCTCGCCCTTGCGCGTCCGGTCCATGCCCCGGGTCGGCTCGTCGAGCATGAGCACCCCGGGCAGCTCGCCCTCAGCGGTGTCTCGCCCGGCCAGGACGATGGCCAGGGCCAGGCGCTGGCGCTCGCCGCCGGAGAGGTCCCGGGGATCGACGTCGGTCATGCCCTCCAGGCCGAACCGCCGCAGGGACTCGGCCCCTTCGATTCCGCCCAGCTCATCGCCGACCCGCTCGTGGACGAAGAGGTCGCCGGGCCTCTGCGGGAGCAGCGCGACACCTCCGGGCGATTCGATGCGGCCGCGCTGAGGAGCGAGGAGAGCCGCCGCGGCGCGCAGCAGCGTGCTCTTACCGGCCCCGTTGCTGCCCATCAGGGCCACCCGCTCGCCGGGAGAGAGCTCGAGATCCACGCCGCGCAGGGCCTCCGTGCGCTCCTCTCCCTCGCCCAGCTCCACCCAGATGTCTCTGCAGCGGAGGGCGACCGCCGCCCCGCGCGGGTGGGACCGTCGATGGGGTTCCGCCGGCGGTGGTGTGTGTGGCCTGACGCCCGCCCGAGCCAGCGTGCTCCTCGCCTGCCGCACGCTGGGTGGCGGAGGGAGCCCGACCCCGTCGAGCAGCCGCGCGCCCGGCGTCGCCAGCGCCCGGTCGTGGGCGAGCGCCCAGGTCAGGAACGCGGCTGGGGCGCCGTCGAAGGCGATCGCGCCGCCCTCGAGGGCGAGGACGCGGTCGGCCGCTGAGAGGCAGCGCTCCAGGCGATGCTCGCCGAGCAGCACGGCCACCCCCCACTCCTCGTTCAGGCGCCGCAGCAGCGAGATCAGCTCGTCTCCCGCGACCGGGTCGAGCTGCGAGGTGGGCTCGTCGAGCAGGACGAGTCGGGGCCGGGTGGCGAGGGACGCGGCGAGCGCGACCCGCTGGAGCTCGCCGCCGGAGAGGGTGTCGGTGGTCCGCTCCAGCAGGCCATCGATCGCGAGGGCCAGCGCGACCTCCTCGACCGCGCGGGACCGCGCCCCGGGCGCCACCCCCCGGAGCTCCAGAGGCAACTCGATCTCCGCGCGGACGGTGGTGCTGACGACCTGCGTCTCCGGCTCCTGGGCGACCATCCCCACCGCCTCCGCGAGCTCGGCGGGCCCGTGAGTGCGGACGTCCATCCCGGCCACCTCGAGCTCGCCCTCGATTCGGCCACCGTGGAAGTGCGGGACCAGGCCGCAGCCCGCGCGCAGTAGCGTGGACTTGCCCGAGCCCGAGCGACCCGCGATGACGACGAACTCGCCGGGTTCGACGCTCAGGTCGATCGCGCGCAGCGCCTGAGTGTGCGCCTCGGGGTAGCGATACGAGAGCCCGCTCGCTCGGAGAACGGTGTCAGGCACGCGATCGCCACCTTCGCACGGCGAACGGGACGGCCGCCAACGCGACCAGCGCCGCGCAGAGCGCCAGCGTGAGCGCGCCGGCGCCCATCGAGATCCGGGGATAGGTGTCGAAAGCGCCGGCGCCGGCGACCCTCGCAGCCACGCCCGCGGCCAGAATTGCGGCTCCGGTCGTGTACAGGGGCCCCGCGTCGCGGGAGCGCTCGCGGCGTCGCTGAGGGCGAATCCCGAGCGAATGCCCGCGCAGCTCGAGGGTGGCGGCCACGTCGACCGCGCGGTCGAGCGAACCCTCGACCAGCCGGCGCGCCATGACGGCGCGCCTGACCGGCTCCGCTCCCGGACCGCGCAACTCGACGGCCTCCCTCATGCGTGCGCCGTCGGCGGCGGCCAGCGGCACCATCCGCGTGACCAGCCCGGCGGTCATCGCCGAGCGGCGGGCGAGCGGCCGGAGGACGTGCAGGACGCGGTCCGGGTCCACGCAAGCCGAGTAGACCGCGAAGGCGAGCACGACCGCCACGACCCGGAGGCCGATCGCGGCGCCCGCCGCGAGCGACTCCAGGGTCACGTCCGTGTTCCCGATCACCGGCACGTCCCAGCCGCGGATCAGGATCGTGTCGCCCCGGTGGGTGACGAGGGCGTTGACGATGGTCATGAAGACCATCAGCGGCAGTGCGAGCGCAAGGGAGGCTCGGACCGCCCGCGCGGCTCCGGCCGCGACCCCCGCGAGAGCGGTTGCCAGGCACGCGGAGACCAGCACCAGCGGGCTGGAGTAGATGAACCCCACCGCCGCCAGGGCTCCCAGATATGCGATGGCGGCCCCCGGTGAGGCCCGGTGGAGCGGGCTGCGCCCCGGTGTATAGGCAAGAGACGATCTCACTGTACGGGCACCCCGATCGCGCCGGCACCCGGCTGCGTGGCGACCGCGTAGTGGTCTCGCAGCGCGGGGCCCAGCAGGTTTGCGGCGGCGGCCACGCCCTTCGAGTCGGTTCCGGTTACGACCCAGACCGGAGCGCCATCGCCCGGCCTGAGCGCCGCGACCAGGCCTCCGCCCTTGCCGATGCTGCCGGCCGCCTC
>DASXSZ010000114.1:0-4064 GCA_036505735.1 Solirubrobacterales bacterium | reverse complement strand
CTCGGGGGGGTGAGCCGCGACCTCGGCGGCCAGCCCCAGCGCCGCCTCCTCGGTGGCGGCTGCGGGAGCCACCCGGTGGACGAGTCCCATGCGGAGCGCCTCGTCGGCGCCGACGTTTCGCGAGGTGAGCAGCAGGTACTTGGCTGTGGCGAGGCCGCAGAGGGTCACCAGGCGAGCGGGGCCGACGGGCACGCCGAGCTCGGCGCCGGGGAACCGCATTCGGAGGTTCGAGCCGCCGACCCGCAGGTCACAGGCGACCGCGATCTCGGCGCCGCCTCCCACAACCGAGCCGTGGCAGGCGGCCACGGTCGGCTTCGGGAAGGCCGTGAGCTGGTCATAGAGCCGGGCGAACAGCTCCATGCGGTGCACCCGGCCCTCCTCATCGAGCTCCTCCTTGACGTCCGCGCCGGCCGAGAGGCCGAGGTGATCGCCCGAGGAGATCACCAGGACCCTCGCCTGCTTGTCCTCCCTCGCCCTGGACAGGTGGGTGAGCAGCTCATCGAGCATCTCGGTGTTGATCGCGTTCCGCGCCTCCGGGCGCTCCAGGCGGAGCAGCGCGATCAGCTTCTCGTCCACCGTGTAGCTGGTCAACGGCATCAGTCCACGACCTCCTCGGCCTCGGTCTCGGGGCCGGTCATCTGCTCCAGCAGTCGCTCCACCTCGTCGGCGCCGGCGTGGATCAGCCGCTCGACCTCGTCCCTGGGTTCGCGGAAGCCGGAGAGCACGTAGCCGGACACGACCTCGGGGTCCGTGCTGTCGGGTCGCCCCACCCCTCCCCGCACCCGCCAGAAGTCCTTGCCCCCGAGCCCCTCGCTGAGGCTCCGCAGGCCGTTGTGCCCGGCGACGCCGCCTCCGAGCTTGCTGCGCACCTCGCCGAAGGGCAGGTCGATCTCGTCATGGACCGCGATCACTCGGTCCAAAGGCATCCCGAGCTCCCCCCGGGCGGGCCCGGCCGCCGAGCCGGACTCGTTCATGAAGGTCTGCGGCAGGAGCACCGCGACGCGTGGCCCGCCGGGGCCGGTGCGCCCATCGGCGATCAGCGCTCCGTAGCGCTTCCGCGCCTTGGGGAGCTGCCAGCGGTGGGAGAGCTCGGCCGCGACCTCGAAGCCGAGATTGTGCCGGGTTCCGGCGTAGCGCTCGCCGGGGTTGCCGAGGCAGACGATCAGGGCGTCCACCCGGGCGTTGCGACGTCCGCCGTGGCGTGAGCGCCGCGACCGGCGGCGAAACAGAGACAGCGGCTACTCCCCGCCGGACTGCTCGCCGCCGCCCTCGCCCTCGGCGGCTTCGGCTTCGCCCTCGCCCTCGCGCTCCGGGGCCTCCTCGCCCTCCGGGACCTCCTCGCCCTCGCCGACCAGCTCGGCCTCCTCCTCGACCTCCGGCTCGGGCTCCTCCTCGACGCGGGGTGGGCTCAGGGTGGCAATGGTGATCTCCTCGGGCTCGTCGGCCATCAGCTTGACGCCACTGGGCATCGGGACGGCCGCAAGATTGATCGTGTCGTTGATGTCCATCTCGGAGACATCGACCGTGATCTGCTCCGGGATCGCGGTCGGCAGGGCCTCGACCGTGACCTCGCGGGTGACGTGCTCCAGCACGCCGCCCTCGCGGACGCCCGGCGCCTGGTCCGCCCCCTCGAGCTCCACCGCGACCTCGGCCTGGATCTCCTCGTCGAGACGAACCTCGAGGCAGTCGAGGTGCAGGACGTCGCCGCGCACCGGGTGATTCTGCTGCTCCTTGATCACCACCGGGACGGCCTTGGAGCCGTCGAGCTCCAGGTCGAGCAGGGCGTGTCCCTCGGAGAGGAGCACGCGGAGCTCGCGAGCGGGAACCTGGAAGGGCCGGGCCTCGCCGCCCTGTCCGTAGACGATTCCGGGCACGAACCCCTCCCGGCGCAGGCGCCGCGTGGCGCGCGACCCGAAAGTGTCGCGCTGCGAGACCTTGAGGGTGGCTCGATCCTGTGCCATGGCTGACTTTCTTGAACGGGTCGCGCTGTCGCGCGCCCTCGCCTAACACCCGGCGGGACCGCCGGGCAGGCTACGCTCGGGCGCCAGGATAGAAAATGTGTGAGGGTGATGAGCGGCGACCGAGACAGATACGACAGAGATGAGCCGGAAGCGGAGAAGCCCGAGAGGGATGATGAGAGGGCGCGCGACAGCGCGACCCGTGATATGGAGGGCGAGAGCCAGAGCTGGGGCGTAGAGATCCTTCGGCGCGACCCGGGCTCCGCGGCGATGCGCCAGGAGCAGCCCGAGCCCGAGCGCCAGGAGGGTGAGATCCCCCACACCCGGCTCCGGCGCTCGGCGAAGCTCGGCACCGCGGTCGGCACCCAGGCCACCAAGTACGCCGGGACAACCGCCGCCAACGTCGTCCGCTCGGACGAGAAGGCCCAGGAGCGCCTCGAGTCCCGGCACATCGAGACGGCGCTGAAGATGGCCTCGGTCCTGGGAGAGATGAAGGGCGCCGCGATGAAGATCGGCCAGATGGCCTCGTTCATCGACGTCGACTTCCTGCCGCCGGAGTACCGGGAGATCTACCACGAACAGCTCTCCAAGCTGCGCACGCACGCACCGGCGATGCCCTGGGAGAAGGTGCACACCGTGCTCGCCGAGGAATACGACGACCGGCCCGAACGGGTCTTCGCGTCGATCGAGGAGGAGGCCTTCGCCGCGGCCTCGATCGGCCAGGTGCACCGGGCGACCCTCCACGACGGGACCAGGGTCGCCGTCAAGGTCCAGTACCCCGGCGTCGCCGACGCGCTCGAGTCGGACGTCGCCAACGCCGGGATCCTGCTGCGCCTGGCGAGGGCCCTCGCGCCCGGCCTCGACGCCAAGGCGGTCGCCTCCGAGCTCCGCGAGCGTGTCCTGGAGGAGCTCGACTACGAGTTCGAGGCGCAGAACCAGCGTGCCTTCGCCCGCGCGTACGATGGGCACCCGTTCATCTTCGTCCCCAAGGTGCACTCCGCCCTCTCGCGCCGGCGCGTGCTGGTCTCGGACTACGTCGAGGGTCGCGGCTTCGACGAGATCAAGGGGCTCGAGCAGGACGAGCGCGACATCTTCGGCGAGATCGTCTTCCGCTTCTGCTTCGGATCGATCTACCACCTGCAGCACTTCAACGCCGACACGCATCCGGGCAACTACGTCCTGATGGACGACGGCCGGGTCGCCTTCCTCGACTTCGGGATGACCAAGCGCCTGACGCCCCAGCAGATTCAGCTCGAGCAGCGAGCGATGGACGCCGCCGGGCGGGACGACCCGGAGGCCCTTCGCGATGCGCTGCACGACCTCGGCTTCGTCGCGGACAAGAGCCGCATCGACGCGGAGCGGCTGATGGAGCACGTCAAGATGGTCGGCGGCTGGTACATGGAGGACGCCGAGGTCAGGATCACGCCGAAGCGGGTGATGAAGATGATCGAGGTGACCTCGGACCCGCGCTCGGACTTCTACGACCTGGTGCGCCGGGAGAGCCTGCCCGCCGACGAGCTGATGGGGCGGCGGATGGAGACGGGCCTCCTGGCGGTGCTGGCGCAGCTGCGGTCCACCGCCAACTGGAACCGCATCATGCGCGAGTGGGTCTATGCCGATCCTCCCTCCACCGTGCTCGGCGAGGTGGAGTGGCGGTTCTTCGAGGGCCGCGGGACGGCCCAGACGCCGGGCCTCGCCGGCCGCGTCTAGGAAGCCGAGCCGCCGGGCTCGCGCTCGGCCAAATCGAAGAGCCGCGGGTCATTGCTGCAGATCCCGTCGACGCCCATCGCGACGAGCTCGCCGATACGCTCGGCGTCGTCCACGGTCCAGGCGATCAGCTCGATGCCGATCTCGTGCGCCGTGGCCACCAGCTTCGGCGTGATGATCGGGTGGTAGACCCAGGTCGCGGTGACCTCGAGCTTGGGCGCGCGCTTCGCGAGCAGGCCAGGGAATCGCCGGCGCAGCGCCGATAGCCCCGCCTTCAGCGCCGGCTGGGCCCAGCCGTATTGGGTCCAGTCCCGCTTGGTCTTCGGGTAGGTCCAGCCGAGCCTGAGGTCCGGCTCCAGCCGGCGAAGCTTGCGGAGGCTCTCGATCTCCTGGGTGGAG
>DASXSZ010000113.1:0-2704 GCA_036505735.1 Solirubrobacterales bacterium | reverse complement strand
TGCGCGATCAGCTCCTCGTAGCCGGGCGCCCGCCCCTCGACGATGATCGTGGCCCCGACGTGCACGTGGATCGGCCCGCGCTCCGCGTTCAGGTTCGACATGTCCGAGCCGGAGAGACGCTCTGGGGCCTTCGTCGCCACGAGCGGGCGAGACTAGCGAGGGTCAGCGGCGGCGCTGAACGTGATCTGCGCTAAGAGCGGACGGGTTCGGCGCCCCGAGCAGGGCGAGGGCGAGCCGCAGCTCGTCGGCGAGCATCCCCAGGGCGCGGCGGGCGCCGGCCTCGCCGTCGACCGCCAGGCCCCAGAGAGCCGGCCGGCCGACCAGCACCGCCTGCGCGCCGATCGCGAGGGCGACGGCGACGTCGGTCCCGCGCCGAACGCCGCCATCGAGGAGTACCGGGATCCGGCCGGATACCGCCTCGACGACCTCTGGGAGGGCGTCGATCGTCGCCGGCGCGCTGTCGAGCTGGCGGCCGCCATGGTTCGACACGACCACTCCGGCGGCGCCGTGCTCGAGCGCCAGCGCCGCGTCCTCGCCGGTGATCAGCCCCTTGACCAGGATCGGCAGGTTGAACTCCCCGCAGAGCTGCTCCAGGTCGGCCCAGGTGATCGAGGGGTCGACCAGGTCGAAGACCTCGGCTGTGGTCAGGCTGCGATGCCCCACCGCCGCCTCGATGGCGGGCGCCCTGATCTCGGCCGGCACCTGGAACCCGGTCCGCAGGTCGCGCTCGCGCCGCCCGGCGTACGGCGCGTCGACGGTGAGCAGCAGCGCCTGGTAGCCGGCCGCCGCCGCCTCCTCGACCATCGAGCGGGTCACGCCGCGGTCCTTGAAGAGGTAGACCTGCATCCAGCGCCGACCTCCCGGCGCCGCCTCGGCGACCTCGGCGGGCCGCGTGCTGGTCAGGCTGGAGAGGCAGAGCACGGTGCCGGCCTCCCGGGCGGCCCGGGCCATGCCGGCCTCGCCGTCGGGGTGGGCGAGCAGCTGGAAGGCGACGGGAGCGACCAGGATCGGCATCTCGAGCTCGGTCCCGAGGACGCTCGTCCCGGTCGTCACATCGGAGACGTCAACCAGCACGCGCGGCCGGAGCTGCCACTCCGCGAATGCCTCGGCGTTGCGGCGCATCGTGCGCTCGTCGCCGGCGCCTCCGGCGAAGTAGCCGTGCGCCCCAGGCTCGAGCTTCTCGAACGCGAGACGCTCGAGATCAGCGATGTTGACCGGCTCGTTGACGCGGCAAGGCTATTCCGACCCAGGAACCCAATAGGGTCCAGTACGCAAGGGTGGCTTGGGTTGGGTAACGGAGAGGAGCGGTAATTGAGATCTGAACGGCTCGCGCCATGGAGTGGGATCGTGTTCGTCGTCTTGCTGGTGCTGGGCTTCGCCGTCTTCGGAGGCGATACGCCGGACATCGACGATTCGGGATCGAAGATCGCCGACTTCTACGGCGACCATCAGGGCAGCCAGATCGCGGCCGCCATCCTGGTCGGGCTGTCGACGCTTTTCCTGGCGGTCTTCGTCGTGTCGCTCAGGGACTACCTGCGGGGTACGGGCGCTGGGGGAGACTTCTGGCCTACGGTCGCGCTCATCGGCGGGGCCATCTCGGTGGCGGGTTTCCTCGTTGCGGTCGGAGTCCATGTCGCGCTGATCGACGGCGGCGACAAGAACATCAGCCCGGACGCGATGGTGGCCCTCAACGCGATCGACAGCGACGACTTCTTCGCGTTCGCGTTGCCGCTCGGGATCATGCTGCTCGGGGCCGCAGGCGCGATCCTGAAGACGGGAGCTGCGCTGCCGAGATGGCTCGGCTGGGCAGCGCTCGTCCTGTTCATCGTGCAGTTCACGCCGGCGGGCTTCATCGCATTTGGCTTGACCGGCATCTGGATCATCATCGCCAGCATCCTGATGTCTCAGCGGTCGGCCGCTCCGGCGGCCCCTGCCGCTTCGGTCACCTAGTCATCGCTCAGCCCGGCGCCTCGCCGCGGGCGCCGGGCTGAGATCCTTTCCGCCATGCCGAGAAGGAGACGCGATCGGGAGCCGGTGGAGACCGTCGACTACACCGATTCCGAGGGCAATGTGCTCACCCTGCGCCAGTCACTGAGCCCCCGGACCATCAGGAAGATCGGCGAGCCGCCGCGCCGCGACGCGGCTTCCATGGAGGATGTCTGGGCGCGTAGGTGGGAGATGCTCTTCGAGCGGCTCGCCGTCCGCTGGGAGATCGCCGGCCTACCGCTCGACGATCAGAAGATGCTCCTCGGCCGTTACCGAATGGCCGATTCCGAGATGCAACGCTGGGTCCGCGAGACGATCAGCGCGCACGTGGAGCGACACATCCCGGAGCTCGCCTAGAGCCTCTTCGCTCGCCGGGCCGTCGCTACGCTAGTGCCCCCACGCGCCCGTAGCTCAGTTGGATAGAGCGTCGGTCTACGAAACCGAAGGTCACAGGTTCGAATCCTGTCGGGCGCGCTCTCGGAAGGCCTGCTAACCGTGCGTTTCTAGTAGGTCTCGGCTGCGCGTTCAAAACCGTCCGGCCCTTCTACGGCCCTTATCCGTGAGCCAAACCTTGCTTTAGCGATGACGCGAGTGCTGCTTCTCGTCCAAAGCGCTACTCTCGCATCCCGGCGGCTTCGAGGGCGGCGGGGCTCGTCAAAGGGGCGGCTGCCGAGCCTGACCGAGGGGTCTACGAGGCTCCTGGGAACGCGGACGTTTC
>DASXSZ010000112.1:0-17172 GCA_036505735.1 Solirubrobacterales bacterium | reverse complement strand
AGAGGCGCGAGGATCCCCATCAGGGTGATCAGGAACATGTCGAGAGCGAGCGGGGTCGACTGGAGCGGGAACCCGTCGAGGGCGGTGGCGATCGCGTTGGCGTTGACCTCGGATCCCGACATCAGGTTGTCGGAGCCGCTGGTGGGCGTATCGACCACGTCCTTGAGGGTGGGGTCGGATGCGCCCACCACAACGATCTTGTCCTTGAAGAACCCGGGCTGGACCTGGCCGTTCAGGACTCGCGAGAAGGGGACGGCCGGATATGTGTCCGGCGGCCCCGCGTAGTCGATCCAGGCCGTATCGCCGCCCATGTCGGCGGTGGTAATCGGCTTGCCCGCGGCGACCTCCGCCGCGACCAGCGGGAGGGTCTCCATGTGCCCGACCGAGAAGGGGATCCGCCGGCGAACCGCGTCCGGATCCTCCCCGATCTGATCGTTGCCGGCGCGGGCCCCGATCTGGTCGAGGGTCTGCTGGCCCCCGAAGACCCCGCTGCGTCCCTGCGGGTCCGGCTGGCTGTCGGCGAGGACGACCTTGTTCGGGCCGGCGTTCGCGACGGCGTTGATCAGCGCGTTGTCCTCCGCCGGCTTGGTCGGCTGGAGGAACTCCACGTCGTAGGCAATCGCCTTGGCCCCGTCGCGGTTGATCGCATTGATGACCTGGGCATGGAGCGACCGTGGGAAGGGGAACCGCACCGGGAGCTCGCGGGACGTCGTGTCGTCGATCAGGACCAGGACGATGTCGTCGCGCGGCTTCTGATCGCCACGGATCGAGAAACGAGAGTCGACGCTCGAGCGCTCGGTGTCCTCGAAGAGGCCGGTCGCGTAGAGAAGCAGGGCGATCCCGGCCGACGCCACGGCGACGGCGATCAGCAGAAACGCGTAGGTCCTGCCTTGGACCGCGGACTTCAACTCTTCACCTTCTCCCACCCGCTGCGGGGTTGAGCGACGCACCGCAATCTACCTCGGGAGGCAGAGGGTCTGCCTCTGGAAATCGGGGCGACTGGATTCGAACCAGCGAAACCTCCCGCCCCCAAAGCGGGCGCTCTGACCAGACTGAGCTACGCCCCGATCGAGGCGAGTCTAGCCAGGACCGCCGCACGTGACAGCAAGCTTCTGAACGTTTTGGGTGTCCATGGACACCAAAAGTCTCCACTAGCGGCGGCTCGCCCTCGCGCCCGACTAGGGTTCCGCGCTCGTGGCCGAGGTCAGTCCAATCCAGGCGGTGCACTACGACCTCGCCAAGGTCGGCTCGCTCGCCGAGGTCGTCGCCCCGCCGTATGACGTGATCGACGACGAGCAGCGGGCCGAGCTCGTCGGGCGCTCGGATCACAACGTCGTGGAGCTCGACCTGCCGCGCGATCCGGACGGAGGCGACCCCTACGAGCACGCGGCGAAGCTGTTCCAGACCTGGACCGGCGAGGGCATCCTGACCCGCGACCTCGAGCCGGCGATCTGGGCGCTCGAGCAGGACTACACGGCGCCGGACGGCTCTCGGCTGACCCGCCGCGGGTTTCTCGCGCGCGTCCGCCTGGCTCCGTACGGCGAGGGCATCCGCCCTCACGAGCGGACGCAACCCGGGCCGAAGGAGGACCGGCTGCGGCTGACGCGCGCCACACGGCACAACCTCTCCCCCATCTTCGCCCTCCACCCCGGCGACGCGTGGCGGCACCTCGAGCCGTCCCTCGGCGGCGAGCCCTGGGGCGAGGTCACCGACGCCGAGGGCACCACACATCGCGTCTGGCGGGTCGACGACCCGGCCGTCCACGGCGCCCTCGCATCTGAGCTCGAGCCGGGCGAGCTCCTGATCGCCGACGGGCACCACCGCTACGAGACCTCGCTCGCCTACCAGCGGGAGGTCGGGCCCGGCGGCCCGGCCGACTATGTCCTGATGGCGCTGGTCTCGCTCGAGGACCCCGGGCTCACCGTCTTCCCCACCCACCGCCTGATCTCCGGCCTCGCGGACGACCCGGCCAAGCAGGAGGCCCTGGGAACCGGGCTTCGGGAGCTCTTCGACGTCGAGGAGGTCGAGACCCGTGAGCTAGAGCCGGGCGGGAGCGAGGGCATCGGCGTCTTCGGCTACATCGACTCGCACTTCGGGCGGGGCTTCCGGCTGCGGCTGCGGGAGGCCGCGCGCCTCGACGAGTCGCTCACGGAGCGCTCCGGCGCCTACCGCGCGCTCGACGCCGCGATCCTCGAGGAGCTCGTCTTGAAGGGGATCCTGGGAATGACTCAAGGCGACATCGCCGCGAAGCGGGGGATCGGCTACACCCCCAGCGTCGACGAGGCCCTGTCGAAGCTGGACGCCGGCGACTACCAGGCGGCCTTCCTGCTGCGGCCCACTCCGGTCGATCAGGTCCGTGCCGTCGCCGCCGCCGGCGAGACGATGCCCCCCAAGTCGACGTACTTCTTCCCCAAGCTGCTCAGCGGGTTGGTCTTCAACCCGCTGAGCTGACCGCCTCGCCGAGCGCGATCTGATTGCCGTCCTGATCGCTCACCACCAGCTTCCGGGTCGACTCGTTGAGCCGCTCGACCTCCCCGGTCTCGATGCCACGGTCGCTGAGCTCCCCGATGCGTGCATCCAGATCGTCGACCAGCAGAGTGGCTATCCCGTTGCCGGCCCGGTCATTGTCCTCGACGACGTAGAGCCAGCCGTCATCGGTGAGTTGCCAGGCCCGCTCGGTCTCGTTCGGGGCCATATCAGGAGGGCGACCGAGGAAGCGCTCGTACCAGTCGACCGCCGGCCCCAGCTCCGCCACGGGAAGCCCTGCGAACAGCACGTCTATGGCCAATTCAGTCTCCTTCGCCCGTTGGATATCGTCGGCACGTGGTCAAGATCTACACGCGCAAGGGCGACGACGGCACGACGTCGCTCTGGTACGGCGGGCGCGTGCCCAAGACGAACGCCCGCACCGAAGCCTACGGCTCCATTGACGAGGCCAACTCCGCGCTCGGCGTCGCGCGCGCCCTCTGCAAGGCCGACAATCAGGCCGACCTGCACACGACCATTCTCTCCCTCCAGCAGGACCTGTTCGTCGCCGGCGCCGAGCTGGCGACCTCGCCCGAGGCGGCCGACCGCCTGCAGGACGGCATCAGCCGGATCACCGACGCGATGGTCGAGGCACTCGAGGTGGACATCGATCGCTACATGAACCAGGTCGACCTGCCGCCCCATTTCGTCATCCCGGGAGGGACCGAGCTCTCGGCGGCGCTGGACGTCGCCCGGTCGGCGATCCGCCGCGCCGAGCGGCGCGTGGTCGAGCTCCGCGACTCGGAGGACCTCGCCTCGGACGCCGTCCTTCGCTACCTCAACCGCGCGTCCGACCTCGCCTTCGCCCTTGCTCGCTTCGCGGACGAACCGAACCCCCAGATGTTCGAAGGAAGGGAGGGAAGCTCATGAAGCACGCCGTCGCTCGCCGCCGCAAGGGCTACGAGCACGAGGTCGAGATCCGCGAGCACCGCCTGATCGTGGACGAGCCCGAGGAGACCGGCGGCGGCGATCAGGGCCCCACGCCAACCGAGCTGCTCGCCGCCTCGCTCGCCAGCTGCACCGCGATCACGATCGAGATGTATGCGAACCGCAAGGAGTGGGACCTCGGCGACGTCGAGGTCACGGCCGACTTCACAGAGGCCACCGCCGACACCTCCGCGAGGTTCAAGGTCGAGATCAAATCGCCCGCCGAGCTCACGGACGAGCAGCGCGACCGCATCCTGACGATCGCGCACAAGTGCCCGGTCCACCGGGCCCTGATGGGGGCCGACGTCGAGATCGACGACTCCCTCGAGCTGATCGGGGGCTAGCCGGTGGACCTGGGGCTCAAGGGCCGCGCCTGTGTGGTGACCGGCGCCAGTCGCGGCATCGGCCGAGCCACCGCGCGCATGCTCTGCGCAGAGGGGGCGGACGTCCTCCTGGTCGCCCGCTCGGAGGACAGGCTGATCGAAGCGGCCGACGAGTGCGCGGCGGCGGGCGGGAAGGCGGGTGGCCGAGCCGAGTCGCTGGTCGCCGACGTCACCGACCCGGACGCCGCAACGCGCATCGTCCGAGAGGCCGACGAGCGTTTCGGCCAGCTCGACGTGCTCGTCAACAGCGCCGGCACGGCGCGGTGGCGCGATCTCGACGACGTCCCGGACGAGGACTGGTACGCGGCCTGGGAGGTGAACGTGATGGGCCCGATGCGGCTGATGCGCGCCGCGGCTCCGCCGATGCGGGAGCGCGGCTGGGGACGGATCGTCAACGTCTCGAGCACATCTGGCAAGCGCCCCTCGGCGTCGATGCCCGAGTACTCGGTCGCCAAGGCAGCGGAGCTCTCGCTCTCCCGCCTGTACGCCGACCGCTACGCGCCCCACGGCGTGCTGATCAACGCGATCTGCCCGGGACCGACGAAGTCGGAGCTCTGGATGGGCGAGGGCGGCCTCCTCGACCAGTCGAAGGAGCTCGGCGGCCATTCGAGCCGCGAGGAGGCGCTCGCCGAGGCCGGCTCCAAGCGCCCGATCGGCCGGCTGGCCGAGCCCGAGGAGATCGCCGGCGCCATCGTCTTCCTCTGCTCCGAGCATGCCTCCTACACCTCCGGCGCCGCCTGGAGCGTCGATGGCGGAACCGTCCAAGTCATCATCTGATCTAGCCAAGCTGCTCCTCGACCCGGCCGAAGCCGAGCGCCTCGACGCCCACGGCCGCACCGATGCCGCCGTCCTCATTCCCATGCACGGCTGGCCGGCGAACCCGGGGCTGGTCTTCACCGAGCGCCGCTCGGACCTGCGGCGCCATGCGGGCGAGATCTCGTTCCCGGGCGGGCGTCGCGACGAGGGCGAGGATCTGCTCGCGACCGCGCTGCGCGAGGCCGAGGAGGAGATCGGGCTCTCACGCGACAACGTCGAGGTGATCGGCGCCCTGCCGCCGATCGGCACGTTCGTCACCAGCTACAAGATCCATCCGTTCGTCGGCCTGATCGAGGGGGACATGCGTTTCGAGCCCAACCCAGCGGAGGTTGAGAGCGTGCTGGTCGCCTCCCTGGACGACCTGGTCGCCGCCTACGCGAAGCGGCGCCTAGTCCGCCGCGGCGTCCCGATCAAGACCGACACCTACCTGATCTCCGACAAGCTGATCTGGGGCGCGACGGCCCGCATTCTCGGCCTACTGCTCGAGCGCATCAGGCCTTGACGGCGTAGTCGGAGAGTCCCTCCTCGAGCAGCGCGAACGCTCGCCTCGCGCGTGTGCGAACCCGGCGCGCGATGTCCCGTGCCGGCGTCCCGGCGCGCGTCCTCTCTCGCACGTAATCGATCAGATTGCGATGGACGCCCATCAGGGCATTCGCCACCACCCAGGGCTCGGCAGCATCGGCGGCGGCCCGCGTCTCCTCCGCGATCAGCCTCGCCAGTGACTCCGTGTAGCGGGCGAAGAGGAGCTGCTCGCGGGCGAGCAGCGCCGGGCTCCCGGTGATCACCCGGTTGATGGTGCGGAGCCGCTCCGTCGCCTCGTCGTCATCCTCGATGTGCAGGGCACCGCGCCTCCGCAGGACGAAGCCCCTGAAGGCGGCGATCACGCTCTGCCCGGTGTCCCTCCCGCGAATCGCCGCGAGCATTTCCTCCTCGAACGCCTCGAGCCGGCTGTAGAACAGGTCCTCCTTGGCCGGGAAGTAGTTGAAGACGGTCTTTTCGGCGACCTCGGCCTCCCGGGCGACCTCCGCCACAGTCACCGCGTCGAAGCCGCGCTCCTCGAAAAGGCGCCGTGCCGTCGCGGCGATCAGCTCTCTCGTCTGCGCCTTCTTTCTCTCGCGCAGCCCCGGCGATGGGGGCTCGGCCTCGGCTGTCGTGGATTTCGGCATGGATTGATTATACTGCTACAGTATTGTTATAGTGACTGTAAGTTCCCTCGACCGCAAGGAGCCGAGATGACCCTCAGTCCGACCACAAAGCGTCAAGACAATCTCGCCGATGGGTCCGACGCCATTCGCGTCGTGATCCCCTTCGCGGCGATCGTGCTGGCGATGCTGCCCGCCGTCCTCGACCAGACGATCCTGGCCACCGCCCTGCCGACGATCGCCGGCGACCTGGGCAGCCTCAGCGACGTCAGCTGGGTGGTCACCGCCTACGTGGTGGCGGCCGCCGCATCGATGCCGCTGTGGGGCAAGCTCGGCGATCGGCACGGGCGCAAGCTGCTGCTTGAAATCTCGCTGGCCGTCTTCGTCCTCTCCTCCGCTCTTTGTGCCGCGGCCCAGGACATCACGCAGCTGGTCATCCTGAGGATGGTCCAGGGCGCCGCCGCCGGTGGCCTGATGACCCTGGCGATGGCCGCGGTCGGCGATCTGGTCGCCCCGAGGGAACGCGGCCGGTACCAGGGGTACATCGCTGCGGTCTTCGCGGTCGCCACCGTCGTGGGCCCGCTGGTCGGCGGCGTCCTGGTGGACAACGCCAGCTGGCGCTGGGTCTTCCTCGTCAACCTGCCGGTGGGGATCGCCGCCCTTGCCGGGCTGAGCATGCGCCTGCCCGCGCCCCCGGTCGAGCGACCCGAGGCGCCCCTCGACATGCTCGGCGCCGCGGTGCTGGCCCTCGCGACCAGCGCGCTCATGCTCACCTGCATCTGGGGCGGAGAGCGCTACGCCTGGGACTCGGCTCCGATTTTCGGCCTGATCGCCGCGACCACCGTGCTGACCGGCGCCCTGCTCGGACATGAGCGGCGGGTCGCCGATCCGATCGTCCCGTTCCACCTGCTTCGCAGGAGGTCCGTGGCGGTCGCAAGCGTCGCGCTCTTCCTGGCGACGGCGGCGCTGTTCTCCATCACCGTCTTCGTGCCGCTGCTGCTGCAGACCGCAGCGGGGGCCACCCCGACCGAGGCCGGCCTGCTGCTGGCGCCCGCGATGCTCGGGATCACGATCTCGACCACGCTCTCGGGGCGCAGCATTGCCCGCACCGGCCGCTACAAGCGGTTCCCGATCGCCGGCCTCGCGGTGATGACCATCGCGCTGGGCCTGCTGGCCGGATTCGCCGCCGACCCGGGCGCGCTCACGGTCGGCCTCGGCCTCGTCTTCTTCGGGCTCGGCTTCGGGATGGTCACCCAGGTGCTGATCACCGCTGTCCAGAACACCGTCGAGCGCCGCGAGCTCGGCATCGCGATGGCGGTGACGGGGTTCTTCCGGGGGCTGGGCGGGGCGGTCGGCGCCGCGATCCTCGGGGCGGTGTTCGCGGCCCAGGCGGGGTCGACGGTCACCGACGCGTCGGGTCCGGGCCTCGAGAGCGTGATCCGCGGGGAGGTAATCGACGGCGTCCAGGGTGTGTTCCTGGTCGCGGCGCCGCTCGCCGCCCTCTCCCTGCTGGTCGTCCTGAGGCTTCCGGAGTCGCGATTGAGAACCGAGACCGAGACAAGCGGAAACGGAGGTGATGTCAATGCCAGAGGACAACAGATGGATAACGAGACGGGTGCTCGACGAGCTGTTCGAGAAGGGGAACTTCGACGCGACCGACGAGTTGATCCACCCCGACTTCGTCAATCACGAGGCACCGCCGGGCAACCCGCAAGGTCGCGAGGGGCTGAAGGAGACGATCAGCTGGCTGCGTGACCTCTGGGGACCCATGCGCTTCGAGGTCGACGATGAGATCTGCGAGGACGACAAGGTGGTCGCGCGCGTGATCATGCACGGGCGCCACCTGGGCGAGTTCCTGGGCAAGAAGCCGACCGGCAAGGAGTTCGCAACGAAGCAGATCCACATCTGGCGGCTCGAGGACGGCAAGGTGATCGAGCACTGGTCCGTGCGCGACGACCTCGGCCAGGCGCTGCAGCTCGGGCTGCTCGATTGAGGGAGCGATGAGTTCCGGCGACGGAGCCCGTCTTAGGGGCATGACCAAATTGAGAGCTCAAATCGCAATGTCGCTCGACGGCTACGTCGCCGGCCCGAACCAGAGCGAGGACAACCCCCTCGGGGAAGGCGGCACGCAGCTTCACGAGTGGCTGGTCGAGCTGGCCGCCTTTCGCGGGTTGCACGGCGAGGAGGGCGGAGAGGTCAACGAGAGCACCCCGATCGTCGAGGAGATGTTCGAAGGCGTCGGCGCCGGGATCATGGGGCGGAACATGTTCGGCCCGATCCGGGGCCCGTGGAAGGACGACTCCTGGACGGGCTGGTGGGGAGACGACCCGCCCTACCACATGCCCGTCTACGTGCTCACCCATCACGAGCGCGACGCCGTCGAGATGCAGGGTGGCACGACCTTCCACTTCGTCACCGACGGGATCGGGTCCGCGCTCGAGCAGGCGCGTCGGGCCGCTGGCAACGAGGACGTCTTGATCACCGGCGGCGCGAGCGTGATCCGTCAATACCTCGCCGCCGGGCTGGTGGACGAGATGACCCTCTCGGTCAGCCCCCTTCTGCTCGGACAGGGCGAGCCGCTCTTCGACGACACGACGAGCGACCTGAAGCTTGAACAGCTCCGCGCGGTCGAGGCACCCGGGGTAGCGCACTTCTCCTACCGCGTCGTGAAGTGATCTGGGCGGCGACCGGCCGGCGGGCCGGTCGCCGCCGATCACTCGTCAGACGTCTTTTTCGATCGGCACGTCGACCAGGTTCCCCCACTCCGTCCACGAGCCGTCGTAGTTCTTCACCTTCCCCTCCCCGAGCAGCTCGTGGAGGACGAACCAGGTGTGGGCTGAGCGCTCGCCGATCCGGCAATAGGCGATGATCGGGTTGCCGTTCTCGATCACGCCCTTGCCCTCATAGAGCTCGCGGAGCTCGTCGGCTGACTTGAAGGTCCCGTCCTCCTGGACCGCCTGAGCCCATGGGACCGACGCGGCGCCTGGGATGTGTCCAGCGCGCTGAGCGCCTTCCTGCTCGTAACCGGCCATCGCGATCAACTCGCCCGAGTACTCCTGGGGGCTCCGCACGTCGACGAGCTTGGTGTCCGATCCGAGCGCCGAGAGGACCTCATCGCGCTTGGCCCGGATCGAGTCGTCGCCGGCCTTCGCCTCGAAGGTGGCCTCGGGATAGGACGGCACATCGGTGCTGGTCGGGCGATCCTCCGCGATCCACTTCTCCCGCGGGCCGTTGATCAGCTTGACCTTGTCGTGGCCGTAGTAGCGGAAGTACCAGTAGGTGTAGGCCGCGAACCAGTTGTTGCGGTCCCCGTACAGCAGGATCGTGTGGTCGTTCGAGATCCCGCGGCTCCCCATCAGCTTCCCGAACTCGTCCGGGCCGAGGAAATCGCGCTTCACCTGATCCTGAAGGTCCTTCTTCCAGTCGAACCCGATCGCGCCCGGAACGTGCGCTTCGGCGTAGAGCGCAGGGTTCTCGTCGACTTCGACGATCCGGATGTCGTCGTCCTCGAGGTGCTCGGCGACCCAATCGGTCTCGACCAGAACATCGTTTGCGTAGTCGGCCATCGCTGCCTCTCTCTCGATGGGTCTTGGATTGGTAACTAGCTAATCCTGATCGGATTTTAGCCAATTGATCTCCACCACCCCCGGCGGGCGGCGCGGCAGGCGCGGCTCGAGGTGGCGCGGGCGCCGCGCGCCGGCGGTATGGTTGCCCGCGGGATGGCGCAACGGAGGAGACCGGGGGGTCGATCCAGGTCGTCGGCCTCCGAGGAGGCCACGCATCACCAGCCGTCGACCGTCGACGCGATGGGACAGGACAAGCGCCGGCAGGTCGTCGGCCACTCCTACGGGCCGTCACGGCGGAGCCAGGTCATGTTCTTCGTCGCGGTCGGGGCGGCCCTGGTGATCGTTGTCGGCGGATGGCTGACGCTGGTCGCCCTCTTCGACAAGCCGCCGAACCACTTCTCGGACCAGGCCCCATGGTCGAAGACCGCGGCCAGCTCCCAGCTCGCGGACCAGCAGGACGCGAAGCCCGTCTCCCCGCTCTCCCCCTGTGGCGAGCCCGGCAATGAGTACCCGATCCCGCCGCAGAGCCCCTGCGCCCCGCCCTCGAAGCCCAACGGCTTCCAGGGCAACTCAGCCGGCCAGTAGTAGACCCCCGACCGCCGCGGCCGAGCTTGCCGCCCAACCGGGCTCTTCCCTCCGCGCCGTGAGGAAGCCGACCGGAATGCGCCACCGCTCCCCCGCGCTCTGCACGATCCGGCGGCCACCCTCCAGGACTCGCCGATCGACCGTTCCCGCCGCCTCGTAGGCGAACGCCCTGACCGGGCTGTCGACGAGCTTCTCCAGCAGCCGCTCGAGCCTCGGCCCGTGGATCGCCGCGACCGCCTCGGGCTCGCCGCCGGCCGAGCCGAGCAGCCAGACGACGATGGCGACGTCCCCGCAGAGCTCCAGGATCGTCCCCGGGCGAGCCGGATCCCCCGGAGCCGCCTCGAGGCCGGCCACCTCGATCTGATCGCGCACGGCCCGGTTCCGGCTGGTCCCGCGCACCTGCCAGGCGACCCGCGCGAGCTCGGATCCGAGCTCGCGGCCGCGGCAGCCGCAGCCGACGATCAGCGCGCGGGCCACCTAATCATCGCCGTCCAGTCCACCGCCCTGCGCGAAGGGCCCGCGGCCGCGCGCGCGGATTGCCTGGTCCTCCCGGGCCTGGCGCTCGACGTCCTCCTCGGTGATCTCCCGAGCGCCGCGCTTGCGGCGGTAGACGTTCTGCGCCTCGATCATCTGCCGGACATCGTCGACCTCGTTCTGAGCCTCCACCTCCGGCGAGCGGGTCGGCCTCCAGTCGAGCAGGTCGGCGACGCTGTGGCCCTCGAAGGCACGCGCCAGCGCGACCAGGATCAGGAAGAGCAGGACGAGAAGCCCGAGCGTGAGGGCGATGAAGACCATCTCCCGGTAGTGAGGCTACAGTCCTCAGCCGTGCCTGAGGCCCTGATCATCGATGCGCTGCGCACCCCGATGGGCGGCTACCGCGGCGGACTTTCCCGGGTCCGGCCCGACGACCTCGCGGCCCGTGTGATCTCGGCTGCCGTGGAGCGCACCGGCATCGACCCCTCCCGGATCGACGACGTCTACATGGGGGCTGCCAACCAGTCCGGCGAGGACAATCGCGATGTCGCGCGGATGGGAGCGTTGCTGGCCGGTCTGCCGGTCGACGTGCCCGGCGTCACCGTGAACCGGCTGTGCGCGTCGGGGCTCGAGGCGGTGAACCAGGCCTCCCGCGCGCTCCGCATCGGAGAGGGCGACCTCTACCTCGCCGGTGGCGTCGAGTCGATGAGCAGGGCGCCCTGGGTGATGCCCAAGCCGGAGTCCGGCCTGCCGCGGGGCGAGCAGACCCTCTACGACACGACCCTCGGCTGGCGCATGGTCAACCCGAGGATGGCCGAGCGCTACTCGACCGAGTCGATGGGCGAGACCGGCGAGAACGTCGCCGATCGCTACGCGGTCTCCCGCGAGGAGCAGGACCGCTTTGCCCTCCAGAGCCACCAGCGCGCCGTCGCCGCGCGGAAGGAGGGTCGCTTCGACGATCAGATCGTCCCGATCGAGGTACCGCCCAAGAGCCGCCGCGACGAGCCGACGACGATGTCCGTCGACGAGGGCCCCCGTGAGGACACCTCGATGGAGAAGCTCGCCAAGCTGAAGCCCGCCTTCCGCGAGGGAGGCACCGTGACGGCGGGCAACTCCTCGACTCTCAACGACGGCGCCGCCTGCCTGGTGATCGGCAACGAGCAGGCGACGAAGGAGCTGGGCCGTGAGCCGATGGCCCGGATCCTCGCGACCGGCGTCGCCGGCGTCGAACCCGCCTACATGGGTATCGGCCCGATGATCGCGATCCCCAAGGCCCTCGAGCGCGCCGGGCTGGAGCTCGATCAGATCGACCTGATCGAGCTGAACGAGGCCTTCGCCTCGCAGGTGCTGGCCTGCGCCGAGGGACTCGGCATCGACGAGGAGCGGCTCAACGTGAACGGCGGCGCGATCGCCCTCGGGCATCCCCTGGGCTGCTCAGGCGCCCGTCTGATGACCAGCCTGGTCTGGGAGCTCCGGCGCCGCGGCGCGCGCTATGGAATCGCCACGCTCTGCGTCGGCGTCGGGCAGGGCGTCGCGACGGTGGTCGAGGCCGTCTAGCTCTCCGGCTAGAAGGCGACCCCCGCGGGCCTGTCGTTGCAGATTCGCCTCCGATAGCCTCGCTCTCGCATGCCCGTACCTGAGCTGACCAGCGTGGACGGCCAAATCGTGCCCAGCCCCGAAGCACGAATCCACGCCTCCGACGACGGTCTCCTGCGCGGCGACGGGGTGTTCGAGGTCATCCGCCTCTACGGCGGAAGGCCGTTTGCGCTGGGCGAGCACCTGGACCGCCTGGAGCGCTCCGCGGCGGCGCTCGAGCTGGAGATCGAACGCGAGCCGTTCGAGGAGGAGATCTCGGCCCTCCTGGTCGAGTTCGGCGCGCACGAGGGTCAACTGAGGCTGGTGGTGACGCGCGGCGGCCGTCGCCTCGCCTTTACCGAGAACTTGCCGGCGCGCGGCGAGACGGTCAGGCTGGCGACCGTCACCTACTCGCCCAACGTGATCCTGAACGGGGTCAAGTCCCTCTCCTACGCGGCCAACATGGAGGCGACCAGGATGGCGCAGGGCACGGGCGCGGACGAGGCGGTGCTCGTGCGGCCGGATGGCGTGGTGCTCGAAGCGCCGACCTCCACGGTGTTCTGGGTCTCCTCCGACGGGGTCCTGCTCACCCCGGCGCTCGACGTCGGGATCCTCGAGTCGATCACGCGGGATCGGGTCGTGCGGGAGCTGCACGTTGAGGAGGGCTCCTTCCAGGTCGAGGACCTGCGCGGCACCCACGAGGCCTTCCTGGCCTCCACGGTTCGCGAGGTGCAGCCGGTCTCGGCGATCGACGGGCGGGAGCTGCCCGAATCCCCGGGGGAGAGGACCCGCGAGGCGATCGAGGCCTTCCGCTCCGTCATCTCGCGAGAGATGCAGGTCTCGACCTGAGGCTGACCCGAGTGGAGGTTGAGCTGACCCCTTGGACTTACAGCTGACAGACGAGCAGCGCCTGATCTCCGAGAGCGCGCGTGAGTTCTGCGACAAGGAGATCGCGCCACGGGTCCGCGAGAACGATCGCGCCGGGCGCTTCGACCGGGAGCTCGCCACCATGCTCGGCGAGATCGGCTATCTCGGCGCGCCGGTCGCCGAGGAATACGGCGGGCGGAGCCTCGACTACCTGAGCTACGCCCTGATCGTGGAGCAGGTCGGGCGGGTGGACTCCTCCGCCCGCACGGTCGTCTCCGTGCAGACCTCCCTCGTCGCCGGATCGATCGAGCGCTGGGGGACCGAGGAGCAGAAGCGCGAGTGGCTGCCGCGCCTCTGCTCGGGTGAGGCGCTCGGCTGCTTCGCACTGACGGAGCCCGATGCCGGGTCGGACCCGGCCAGCATGCGGACCCGGGCGAAGAAGACCGACTCGGGCTGGACGATCAGCGGCAACAAGATGTGGATCTCCATGGGGAACGTCTCGGAGCTAGCTCTGATCTTCGCCCAGACTGACCCCGAGAAGAAGCACAAGGGCCTCGCCTGCTTCCTCGTCCCGACCGCCAACGACGGCTACACCTCCCAGGAGATCCACGGCAAGCTCGGCCTGCGGTCATCCGACACCGCCGAGATCTCGCTCGACGAGGTCGAGGTCCCCGACGACGCGATGCTCGGCGAGGTCGGCGACGGATTCAAGATCGCGATGAGCTCCCTTGACAACGGGCGTTATAGCGTCGCCGCCGGGTGCGTCGGCATCTGCGACGGCTGTGTCGATGCCTCGGTCGCCTACGCGAAGGAGCGCAAGCAGTTCGGGGTGCCAATCGGAAGCTTCCAGCTCGTCCAGGAGCTGATCGCCGACATGATCGTCAAGCGAGACGCGGCGCGCCTGCTCGTCTACCGCGCCGGCGACCTCAAGGACCGCGGCGTCCGCAACACCGTCGAGACCTCGATCGCCAAGTACTACGCGACCGAGGCGGCGGTCGACTGCGCCAACGCCGCCATCCAGGTCCACGGTGGATCGGGTTACGTCGACGACTACCCGGTCGAGCGATATCTGCGCGACGCCCGGGTCACGACCCTGTACGAGGGCACCTCCCAGATCCACAAGTTGATCATCGGAAGGGACGCGACCGGGATCAACGCGATGGTCCCCCCCTCCCCCTGATGGTCAACGTCTTCGACCCCTACTTCGACCCGGCGGACGACAACGAGCAGAGCGGCTTCGTCAACCGGCGCGCCCGTGTCGGCAGGCAGGCCGGCAGCAGGAGGATCGGGGCGAGCGTCTATGAGCTGCCGCCGGGCCAGGCACTCTGCCCGTATCACTGGCAGGCGGGCAACGAGGAGATGATCATCGTCCTCAGCGGCCGGCCCAGCATCCGCACGCCGGAGGGCTGGCGCCGGCTCGACCCCGGTGAGCTTGTCCCTTTCCCGCGCGGACCGGAGGGCGCCCACCAGGTGGCGAACCGCGGCGACGAGGAAGCGCGCGTCCTGATGCTGAGCGAGCTGAACGGCCCCGAGGTCGTCGTCTACCCGGACTCCGACAAGGCCGGCGTGCTCTCCCGGCCGCCCGGATCCCCGCCCGAAGAGGGCGGCGTCGATGCGGTGTTCAAGCTCGGCGACGACGTCGACTACTGGCTAGACGAGCAGCCGCCCGCTGACGAATGACGGTCGAGCGGGTCGGCGTCGTCGGAGCGGGGACGATGGGCGCGGGGATCGCGCAGGTCGCCGCGCTGGGCGGGTACGAGACCTTCCTTTACGAGATCGATCAGAAGCAACTCGACCGCGGGATCGAGATGATCCGCAATGGCATGCGCCGCGGCGCGGAACGCGGCCGCTGGACCGAGTCGCAGGCGGCCGAGGGGCTCGAGCGCCTGCGCACCGACACCCTGATCGAGCTTCTACGCGACTGCGAGCTGGTGATCGAGGCGGCGCCCGAGGACCTGGATCTGAAGCGCAACCTGTTCGAGCGGCTGGCCTCCGTCTGCGGCGAGGTCACCGTCCTCGCCACCAACACCTCGTCACTGTCGGTGACGGCGATCGCCGCAGCGGTGGAGCGGCCCGAGCGGATCGTCGGAATGCATTTCTTCAACCCGCCGCCCCTGATGCAGCTGGTCGAGATCGTGGCCGGCGACGAAAGCGGCAAGCCCGCGCTCGAGCTGGCCACGCGGGTCGCCCGGGGTATGGGCCGCACGCCGATCCGCGCGCGCGACTCGGTCGGGTTCGTCGCCAATCGCTGCGTGCGCCCGTTCTTCCTCGAATCGCTGCGCATCCTCGGCGAGGGCGTGGCACCCCACGACGAGATCGACCGGATCGTCCGCCTCGGAGCCGGGCTGCGGATGGGCCCCTTCGAGCTGATGGACCTGATCGGGATCGACGTCAACTTCGCGGTCGCGAAATCGTTCTGGGAGCAGTCATTCGGCGAGCCGCGCTGGCGCCCAACCCCGATCCACGAGCGGATGGTGGCCGCGGGTCGCCTGGGGCGAAAGACCGGCCGCGGCTTCTACGCGTACGCCAAGGACACACCGCACCGCCCCCGGGACCCGGACGTCGACGGCGAGCGGCCGATCCTCGATGAGGACAACTTGGAGCGAATCGCCGGGCCGAACGCGCCCGCGGTCCTGACCCGGCTCGGAGCGACGATCGCGAACGAGGCCTGCTTCGCGCTCGGCGAGCGGGTCGCGTCGGAGGAGGACATCAACACGGCCATGCGGCTCGGTTACAACTGGCCGATCGGGCCGCTCGAGTGGGGAGAGCGGCTCGGCTGGAGCCGGGCGCTTGGGGTGCTCGAGGAGCTCCGCGAGCTGAGCGGCGAGGCCTATCGGCCGGCGCCGGTCCTGCGCGACAGGGCCTCCTGAGCGTCGGCGAGGTCCTCGAGGTCGAGGCCCTTCGCGGAGACCGCCGTGCCCAGGAAGAAGGTGGCCATCATCGTCCCGTAGAGCTCCTCGCTCAGCTCGGGCTCGATCAGCTTGCCCATCAGGAAGCCGTTCGCCATGCAGAAGATCATCATCGCCAGGTCGTCGTACGAGAACGGCGGCTCGGCGGGGAAGTCGGCCGACCAGCGACGGAAGACCTCGGCGATCCGCTCGCGCATCGCCCGGTCGCGCGTCGCCAGCTCCTCGCGAAACTCGGGGTTCCGCGCCGCGTACGCGGTGAACTCGAAGTAGAGCTTGGGCCACTGCGGGTCTGACCAGGCGAAGCGGATGAACTCCTCCGCCGCATGACGCGCCTCCTCGCCGGGCGCCCCCTCCCCGCTCAAGTCCCGCACCAGCCGCTCGAGCTCCTCCGCGTACTTCTCGTCCAGCATCACCAGGAAGAGCTCCTCCTTGCTCTTGAAGTTGGCGTAGAAGGCGCCCTTGGTGTAGCCGGCGTCGGTCGCCATGTCCTCGACCGATGCCTCACTGATCCCCTTGCGGCAGATCAGCTTCGCGGCCGAGGAGAGCAGGGCCGAGCGGGTCTTGGCCTGCTTCTCCTTGCGGGTCAGCGCGGGGCTCACGTCTGCACGGTCGCGCTCATCGCGGCCCCGCGATCACCTCTGCCCCCCGGTTCGGGACGTTCGTGATCGTGCTCCTCACCGAGTGCTCTGGTTCCGCGCGCGCCGGCCGGAGCGTGCGGCGGGCGACGAGTTCGCGAAGGACGACGGACATCTCGAACTCCGCAAAGGCGCCGCCCAGGCAGCGCCGCACCCCGCCGCCGAACGGGATCCAGGTGTAGGTGCCCGCCGGCCTGTCAAAGAAGCGTTCGGGGTGGAAGCGATCGGGCTCCGGGTAGATGTCGGGCCGCCGGTGGACCAGGTAGATGGAGGGCGCCACCGAGACGCCGGCCGGGAGCAGGCGGCCGCCGATCTCCATCGGCTCGACCAGCTTGCGCAGCACCAGCGCGATCACGGGCCGCAGCCGCAACGTCTCCTTGATGACCGCGTCGAGGTAGGCGCCGTCGCCGCCGGCCACGTCGGACTCGAGCCGCGCGAGCTCGGTGGGGTGCCGGGCCAGCAGCTCGATCGCCCAGGAGAGCGCAGTCGCGGTCGTCTCGTGACCTGCGACCAGCAGGGTCATCAGCTCGTCGCGGAGCTCCCGGTCGCCAATCGGCCGGCCGTCCTCGTCCCGAGCCTGCAGAAGGAGGGAGAGGATGTCGTCTCGTTCGGCCAGGTCGGCGGCGTCGCGCCGCGACGCGATCTCCTCGAAGAGGAGCCGATCGATCCGATCCATGTTGCGGCGGAACGGCGGAAAGCGCCGCAGCCGCTCGGGGCCCAGCATCACCAGGAAGAACGCACGGCGCGGGTTCGAAATCAGGTTGAGC
>DASXSZ010000111.1:0-6015 GCA_036505735.1 Solirubrobacterales bacterium | reverse complement strand
CCACCCGCCCGGACGGCCCCACGCGCTCGGCAGCGAAGAAGACGTCCATGCCCGAGCCGCTGCCGAGATCGACCACGCTCTCACCGTCCGCAAGGTCGGCCAGGTCAAAGAAGTAGCCGACGCCGGCGAACGACTCGATCGCGCTTGCGGGGATGCGGTCGAGGACGTCCGCCGGGTAGCCGAGCCGCTCGGCAAGGGGGCGCCCCAACTCGAAGTGGTACTTGCCCTCCGGCTCCTCGGCAACGTGCCGATACATGTCCTTGACCTTTGCCTCCAGCTCCTGGGTATCAACGGAAGCTTCCATTGCTCCTCCTCGATCGTTGTTAGCTCGGCTGGGTCGTTGGCGTGCCGGCTCCGTGCCGGCGCCACCAGACGCTGAGCAGGGTTGACGGAATGCAGAAGTTCGTAACGGTCACCAACCCGCAAACCGCCACGAGGACGCCGCCGAGCACCAGCGCGGCCGTCGGATACCCGAAGGCGAACAGCAGGCCGGCCGCGAGCAGCCAGACCGCGGCGAGCTTGAAGGCGTGCCGGCGGGGCGTCCCGTTGACCGGCAGCTCCGGCGCACCGCTCAGGTGGCGGAGCCCGTGGTTCCAGATCAGATCGAAGGGATGCCGACTACTCCAGCCGGCAGCCACCCCGATCGGGACCATCGCGAGGATCAGAATCGCGGATTGCAGCGCGAGCCCGATCACGACGAGGGCGAGGCAAAGCGCGGTCGGAAAGCGTAGGCCCCCGCGGAGCGCGCGAGCCTCGGCAGAGGTCAGGCAATATCCCTGGACCTGGAGATTGCCCTCCGTCCAGCTCGCGCTCACTTGACGATCGCCTCTGTCTCCGCCAGATGCCACTCCGGCCAGCCCTCCCTCAGCCTGCGGGCGCCGCGACCTTCGGCGTGTAAGCGGCGGACGGCTTCGTTCGCGTACGCGCAGAACGGTCCGCGGCAGTAGGCAACGACCTCCGCGTCCCCCGGAAGCTCATCCATCCGGCGCTCGAGCTCATCGAGCGGGATCGAGCGGGCGCCCTCGATATGGCCGGAGGCAAACTCATCCGCCGGGCGCACATCGACCAGGACGGCGTCGCCCCGGCGCAGACGACTGAGCAACTCCTCGCGGCCGATCTCCTCGACCTCATCGCCAAGGTAGTGGCGCGCGGCGCGCTCGACCTCGGCGAGCTGAGAGGCGGAGGCGTCGCCGAGGGTGAGCCAAACACGAAGGGCCGGCTCGCCGCTGATCGCATACCGGACGCGATTACCGTCGCGCTCGCGCTCGACCAAGCCGGCGGCATGCAGGGCCTGCAGGTGCTGTGACGCGTTCGCGACGGTCTGTCCGCTGAGCTCAGCGAGCTCGTTCACGCTTCGCGGGGCCTGGGCGAGCAGATCGAGGAACTCCAAGCGCTTAGGGCTGGCCAGCGCCTTGCCCATCACCGCGATTGCCTCGAAGACCGCCTGCTTTGTGCCCTTCTCCTCCATATCTGCTATTCAATAGATTACTTGATTAGCCCATCGACTGCATGGAGGCCCGATGTATTTCCGCCAGCTCCTCAATGACCAGACCGCCTGCGCCTCCTACCTCTTCGGCTGCAATACCGCCGGTGAGCTCGCCGTCGTCGACGCGCACGCCGACCTCGTCAACGACTACATCGGCCTCGCCGATGGGCAGGGCTCCCGGATCGCAGCGGTGATCGAGACCCACGTGCAGGCAGACCACGTCTCGGGACTCCCGGAACTGGTCGAGCGCACCGGCGCAGCCGCCTACCTCCCCGAAGGCGCCGGCGTCGACTTCGATCATCACCCCCTAGCCGACGGCGAGCACATCGAGCTCGGCAATACGGTGATTCAGGCGATCGCGACTCCGGGCCACGCCGCCGCACACCATGCCTACCTGGTCACCGACCACCGCCGCGGTGAGGAACCCTGGTTGGTGCTGACCGGTGACGCCCTGCTGGTCGGGGATGCGGGCCGACCCGACCTGCACGCCCACGGTGACCTGACCGCCGAGGAGATGGCGCGGACGCTCTACCGCTCGCTGACCCAGCGGCTGCTCGGACTCCCGGACCACCTCCTCCTCTACCCCGCGCACTACTCCGGCTCGGTCTGCGGCCGGGGTCTCTCCGGCCACCCCGCCTCGACCATCGGGTTCGAGCGCCGGCACAACCGCGCGCTCGGCTTCCGCTCCGAGGACGAGTTCGTTGCCGCGCTGCTCGAGGACATTCCACCGACACCCGACGGGCAGGCTGAGATCGTCGCGGCCAATCGGTCGGGCCGTCCCCACGCCCCGATCAGTTGACCGGGTCGCGGGTCGAGCTGGGCCTGCGCCAGAACGCCGCCCAGTTCACCCTCCTCGTCGCGATCAACGCCCTGGTTGGGGCGATGGTCGGTCTCGAGCGCTCGACCCTCCCTCTGATCGGAGCCAATGACTTCGGGCTCACCTCGACGGTTGCCGTCCTCTCGTTCATCGTCGCCTTCGGCCTCGCCAAGTCCTTCACCAACCTCGCGGCTGGTGCGCTCGCGGAGCGGATCGGGCGACGGCGGCTCCTGATCGCCGGCTGGGCGCTTGCCCTCCCGGTACCGCTGCTGATCGCAATTGCCCCGAACTGGGGCTGGGTCGTCGCGGCCAACGTCTTCCTCGGAGTCAACCAGGGGCTCACCTGGTCCATGACAGTCCTGATGAAGATCGACCTGGTCGGGCCGAGGCAGCGCGGCCTGGCGCTCGGTCTGAACGAGTCGGCTGGGTACGGCGGGGTGGCGCTCGCCGCGGCGGCGAGCGGCTGGCTCGCCGCCGAGTTCGTGGCCCGCGACGTGCTGGTGATCGCCGCCGCAGCGGTTGCCGCAACCGCCCTAGTGGTCAGCGCGATCTTCGTCCGCGATACGGCCGCCCACGTCGCCCTGGAGCAGGAGGCACATCCCGCCGAGTCCGGCGCCCCGCCCCGCCTCCGCGATGCTTTCAACGCCGCCTCGTTCCGGGTGCCGGCCCTTCGCGCCTGCTCGCAGGCTGGCCTGGTCAACAACCTGAACGACGCGCTCGCTTGGGGTCTCGTGCCCCTCTTCCTCGCCGCGGACGGAGCCTCAACCGGGCAGATCGGCCTGGTCGCCGGGATCTATCCCGCCGTCTGGGGCGTCGGGCAGATCTGGACCGGACACTGGTCCGACCGGGTGGGCCGCAAGCGACCGATCGTCGGCGGGATGCTGCTGCAGGCCTCGGCCCTCGCGCTGCTCTCCGCCTCCGGCGGGGACGTCGCGATCGCTGCACTGTCAGCGATTGCGCTCGGCGCCGGCACCGCCCTGGTCTACCCCACCCTGATCGCCTCGATCTCCGACTCGGTCTCGCCGGTCGCCCGTGCACCGACCGTGGGCGTCTACCGCTTCTGGCGCGACATGGGGTATGTGGTCGGCGGACTGGCCGTCGGCCTGCTCGCCGATGCAATCGACCCCGCCGCAACGATCGCCGCAGTCGCCGGGCTCACCGCGCTCTCCGGTCTATTGGTCTGGGTCGAGCTCCCCGGTGTGACTACGCCGTCTTCCGCGCCGAGACCAGCTCGACCCATCCGGCCTTGGCGCGCTTGACCGCCTGGAGCTCGAAGCCCTCGGCGGCCAGGTGGTCGAGCGGCTCGCGGAGCAGATGGTCGCCGCCGAACCGGTGAGCCAGGGGCTCCAACACGCGCTGGATGGTCCGCACCACCCGGTTCGGGCTGCGCACGTGCTCGGCGAGCAGGATCCTTCCGCCCGGTCTCAGCACCCGCTTAGCCTCCCGGACCGCGGCGGCATCGTCCGGGATCGTGCAGAGCCCGTAAGTGCAGACCACCGTGTCGAATGACTCGTCCGGGAAGTCGAGGGCCTCGGCGTCGCCGACCCGCATGTCGATCTTGCGACCCAGGTCCTCGGCCCGCTTGCGCCCCAGCGCCGCCATCTGGGGGCTGAGCTCGACGCCGGTCACCCGAACCCCCTCCGGGTAGAACGGCAAGTTGCGAGCCGTGCCGGCCGCGATCTCCAGCACCTCGCCGTAGGCCCGCGAGCAGGCCCATTCCCGGTTGCCGGAGAAGAGCAGCCGCTCGAACCGCGCCATGCTCCTGTCGTACTTCGGCGCCTGCTTGTCGAAGATCCGGCGGACTCGCTCAGTCTCGTTGGGAATCGAACAGGAGCGATTGACTCCGAGTCGGGCCAGAGCGTTGTCAAACGTGCGGCGCGGAGAGAACCCTTGCTTGCGGCTCTTGTCGCCGCTGTCGAAGAGCAGCTTGCGGTGCTTCACCGCCAGTTGCAGAGACCGCCGCAGGCCGAGCTGGCGGACGAGCTCCATCGTGTCGCTGGCGGCCCAGTCCTCGATGATCCTGCCGTCCTCGAAGCGGCTGATCACGATGCCGCGAAGCTCGACCTCGCGGCCGCGGTGTGTCCCGCGAAGCGTCCACCGCGAGGCGACGCGATCGCCCTCGCTCACCTGCTCCTCGACGTCGAAGCTCAGGTCTGGGAACAGCTCCAGGTAGAGCGCGACCGAGCGGCGGGCGCCGTCGTGGCCCCGGTAGGTGAGCCGGTTCACGTGGTCAACAAATTCGGGGTGGTAGACGGCGGCGATCCCGTCGAGGTCTTGTCCCGAGCAGACCTCCTCCAAGGCGCGGCGGGCGGTATCGGTCTGATCGGCGGTGGCGGTCGGCATCGGACGGCTCTCCTCACTCAGATTGCGCTTACAATCTGGATAGCGTACACTATCTGACCATGCCCGCAGTCCTCACCCGTAAGGAGCGCCAGGAGCAGACCCGCGAGCAGCTGGTCGAGGCCGCCGCGAGGGTCTTCGCCGGGCGCGGCTACCACCGCGCGACGGTCGACGAGATCGCGGCCGAGGCCGGCTTCACGATCGGCGCGCTCTACTCGAACTTCGAGACCAAGGAGGAGCTCTTCCTGGCGATCGCCGACCGCCAGGTGGAAAACCGCGTCGCCGAGATCTCCGCCGTCGGCGATGCGGCGGTCGGAGACGAAGAGGCCGAGGCGGCCGCCGCCGATCAGTTGCGGGCCTTCCTCGAGGCCGATCCCGACTGGCCGCTCCTCTTCTACGAGTTCTGGTCGCTCAGCGTCCGCAACCCGGAGATGGGTGACGCGCTTGCGGAGCGCCGGGAGGCGATCCGCGACGCCCTCGCGGACACCCTCAAGCGCGTGGCCAAGCACCACGGCTTCAAGCTTCGGTTCCCCGCGCCGGTGCTCGCCACGGCGATCGCAGCGTGCCTCAACGGGCTCGCTTTCGAGCGCGCCGCAGATCCGGACGAGCTTCCGGATGAGGTCTTCGCCGAGTTCGTCACCGCCGTACTCGGTTGCGCGATTGCAGCGCCACCCGAGTCGTAAACGAGTCCTCGGCGACTCCCCCTGGCCCGCGCGGACAGCGGTTACGGTGAACGGCGTGAGCACCGATCCCGAGCCCGAGCTGACAGTCGAGCAGCTGCTCGAAGAGGCTCGAAGCAAGCTCGAGCGTCTCACGCCAGCTGAGGCGCGCGCCGCTGTTGACCGCGGCGCAGTCCTGGTCGACATCCGCTCGGAGTTGCAGCGCAGCAGGGACGGCGAGCTACCCGGCGCGAGGCGCTTCGCCCGGAACGTCCTGGAGTGGCGCCTCGACCCCGAGTCCTCCGATTGCGATCCGGAGGCCGCCCGGCGCGACGTTCAGCTGATCGTGATCTGCAACGAGGGCTACCAGTCGAGCCTCGCCGCGGCGACGCTGCAGCGGTTCGGCCTGCGTGCCACGGACGTGATTGGCGGATTTCAAGCCTGGCGCGACGCCGGGCTGCCGATCGCCCGCGACTGACGGCCGCGGGCTAACCCTGTCGCCGCCGCTTCCGTTTGGGGACTTACTCCCCTAGTCCCGTCTCTTTAAGGGCGGCGGCATGAGTCTCAAACGGCTGCCACGTGATGATCTTGCCGTCGCGAAACCAGAAGGCCCCCGCGCTCTCGCCCTCCTGAGCGACATCACCCGATTCGATCCACCGGAGTTCGATTCTCCCCAGCCCGACCACGGTGTCGCCTCCTGCTACGAAGCGCTC
>DASXSZ010000110.1:0-22468 GCA_036505735.1 Solirubrobacterales bacterium | reverse complement strand
CCTCGTCGCGGCGGCCGACCGCTACGCGGCCTCGCTCCCCGAGGCGCTCGACCTGGCGCATATGGGCCTCGGTCCGGACGGCCACACCGCCTCGCTCGTCCCGGGCGACCCGGTTCTCGAGGTCACCGACAAGCGCGTCGCAGTGACGAGCGGCGAGTACCAGGGCGTCCGCCGGATGACGCTGACCTATCCGGAGATCGAGAGCATCGACAGCCTGCTTTGGGTCGTCACCGGCGAGTCGAAGGTCGACGCGCTCAAGAAGCTGATCGCCCAGGATCCCTCGACTCCGTCGGGCCGGGTCCAGCCCAGCGGCGATTCGCTGATCCTCGCTGACCGGGCTGCAGCGCCCGACGCCTAGGCCGGCGTCGCCAGCTTGGCGCCGAGCTCGATCGTCTTCACGCCGGCCAGCGCCCGCGAGACCGCGCAGCCGCTTCGCGCCTTCTCAGCCTTCTCCTCGAAGGTGGCCTGGTCGATGCCTGGCACGTCGCCCTCGGTCTCGAGCTTGATCTCGTTGATGGTGGGGAGTCCATCGACGTTGCGGATCTGGACGCGCGCCGTGGTCTTGACCGAGTTCGGCGCGTGACCGGCCGCGTCGAGCTGGGCGCTGAGCGCCATCGTGAAGCAGCCTGCGTGGGCCGCCGCGATCAGCTCCTCCGGGTTGGTGCCTTCGCCCTCCTCGAACCGCGATGCGAACGAGTAGTTGCCGCTCCAGACCCCATCGCCGACGGTGACCGTGCCGGAGCCGTCCTTGAGGGTCCCGTTCCATTCTGCGCTGCCGTTGCGAGTCGCCATCTTCCGCCTCCTTGTCCGTCTCCCCGCTTTCAACGTAGCGAGGCGGTTCTCTCGGCTTTGAGGATTCAGTACTCGTCGTGGCGCTTCCACCAGGACCCGCCCGTCCCGGGGCCGTCGGGGTCGCGTCCCAATGGCGACCGGTCGAGGTACTGGAAGGTGCCCATCAGGGCGTCGACGCCGCGGTCGTAGGTCGAGTAGGTGTGGTGGACGACCCCATCTTCAATGGCGAAGGCGCTCATCCCCTCGCGCTGCGGCGGAGGATTGTCGACATGCCTGAAGTTGTAATCGGCGCCGTTGCGCTGCTGCTCCTCGGTGAAGGCGGCGCCGAAGTCGTACTTGAAATCGCCGCCGAGGGATGAGACCCAGGGGAACCTCCAGCCCATCCGCTCCTTGTAGGCATTGAGGTCATCGAGCGGCGCGATGGACTCGGCCACCAGCGTGACGTCGTGGCCGTTCAGGTGGGGGAGGACGCCGTCGAAGTGGTCCGCGACGAAGGAGCAGCCGGTGCAGCCCGGATTCTGTTCGTCCACCCGGTAACCGAAGCCGAACATGAAGTGGTGGACGAGCAGCTGCGAGCGCCCGTCGAAGAGCTCGGCGAGCGACTCGGTCCCCGCGGCCGTCTCGAAGCTGTACTCCTTCTCGACGGGCACCCAGGGCAGCTCCCGCCGGCGCCGGGCGAGCTCATCGCCCTGGCGCATGTGCTCCTTCTCGGCCACGAGCAGCTCCTTGCGCGCTGTGAGCCATTCCTCCTGCGTGCCGACCGCGTGGTTCGTCATGACTTCCTCCTAGTACTCGTCGTGGCGGCGCAGCCAGAGCGGCTCGTCGGGCGGCTCGTTGCGTCCCTTCGGCGTCCGGTCGAGCAGCTGGTAGTAGGCCATCGCCGGGCCCTCCAGGCCGCGCGCCGTGGTGATGTAGGTCCGGTAGACCGTCCCGTCGTCGAGCGCGTAGACGCTCAGGCCCGGCCCCTCCGCGACGTAGCCCGCCGCGTCCGTGCCGCACATCTCCGCGTTCTGCGTGACGGTGGGAGGGATCTTGCCGCTCTCGAGGAACGGCTTCAGCTCTTCCTCGGTGTAGAAGAAGCCGATGTCGCGGTGGAAGTCGGTCTCGGCCGAGACCCAGCCGATGTCCCAGCCCATGCGCTTCCGGTAGCCCTCCAGCTTGTCGATCGGACCGCGTGAGGAGAACATCGCCGTCACGTCGCGGGCGTTCAGGTGCGGGACCTGGGGAGCAATGCTGTCCGCGATCGAGGAGCAGACCGGGCAGCCGGCGGTCCAGTCGGGGCCGAACATGAAGTGGTAGATGAGGAGCTGCGACCGGCCGTCGAAGAGATCCGCGAGCGACTTGTTCCCGTCCACCGTCTCGAAGCTGTAGTCCTTCTCAACCTCCACCCAGGGAAGCTCCTGGCGCTTCTTGGTGAGCTCATCACCTCGGTGGGTGAGCTCCTTCTCCTCCGCGAGCAGCTCCTCGCGGGCGGCGTCGAATTCCTCCTGTGTGCCGACCTTGTGCTCGGGCATTGCCTTTCCCTCCTGTGTGGGTGGTTACGGGTTGATCAGACTATATAGTTAGCAGAATGGCTAACGATGCGTTCAAGGCCCTCGCACATCCGATCCGGCGCGACATCGTCGAACGCCTCAGCGGCGGCACCGCGACGGTTGGGGAGGTGACCCGCGACTTCGGCGTCTCCAAGCCGACCATTTCCAGACACCTGAAGACCCTCGAGGAGGCGGGCGTCGTGACGCGGGTGATCGACGGACGGAGCCACCGCCTCGCGCTGCGTCCGGATACGCTCGCCGAGGCGTCGGAGTGGATCGAGAGCCAGCGCATGCGCTGGGAGGCCCTCTTCGACGTGGTCGGCGAATACCTGGAGGAGCAAGCGGACCGGATGATGATCGAGCCCCCGGGCTACGTGGTGCGGATCGAGCGGACCTTCGACGCGCCCGCCGAGGCCGTGTTCGACGCCTGGACCAGCCCGGAGGTGATGCGCCGCTGGTTTCATGTCGCGCCCGACTGGGAGACGCCCGAGGCCGAGGTGGATCTCCGGGTGGGCGGCAAGGTGCGGGTCGTGATGCGAAAGCCGGACGGCGATGAGGTCGAAGCCAGCGGCGAATACACGCTGATCGAGCGGCCTCACCGGCTCGCGATGACCTGGACCTTCGATGACGATCCGTCGAACCAGCAGCAGATGATCGAGTTGTGGTTCTCGGAGTCGGAGGGCTCGACCACGGTGGTGATGGTCAACAGCGGCATCTCGACGGACGAGCGTCGCGACGCACAGCACTACGGCTGGGATGGCTGCTTCGACGAGCTCGAGCGGGCGCTGGCCGGCTGAAACGACGAACAGGGGGGACGATATGGGTGTCCATTTTCCAGGCGAGAGCGACGAGTACCGGGCGGCGCGCGACCGCCTGCTCGAGAGGGAGATCGAGCTGCGTCGCCAGATGGAGGCAGTCGCGGCGGAGCGGCGCGAGCTGCCACCGGGCGGTGAGGTCCCGGAGGACTACGTCTTCCAGGGCGAGGGCCCGGATGGCGAGCTCGCGGACGTCCGCCTCTCCGAGCTCTTCGACGAGGGCAATGACTCCCTGGCGATCTACAGCTTCATGTTCCCTCGCGATCCCGAGGACGACCGTCCCGGGCCCGTGCGGGAGAGTGAGACGGCCAAGCTTCCGCTCGCCAAGACGCCGTGCCCCTCCTGCGTGGCACTGCTCGACCAGCTGGACGGGGCGATGGAGCACGCAACCCAGGTCATGAACCTCGCGGTGGTCGCGAAGTCCCCGCTGCCGAGGATTCTCACCTTCGCCAGGGAGCGGGGTTGGCGCCGGCTCCGGCTGCTGTCCTCGGCGGGCAACACCTACAACCCCGACTACCTCGCAGAGACGCCCGAGGGCGCCCAGCGGCCGATGCTCAACGTCTTCCATCGCGACGGGGAGACGATCCGCCACTTCTGGGGCTCCGAGCTCTTTTACGCGCCCTGGGACCCGGGACAGGACCCTCGGCACGTCGGCACCCTCGAGCCGGTCTGGAATCTCTTCGACCTCACCCCGGAGGGGCGCCCGGACTTCGACGAGCAGCTGAGCTACTCATGAGGGCGGCGACGAGCGACAAGGGGCCGATCGGGATCTCGACGACGAGCGAGTTGGGGCCGGTACTACCGCTGGTTGCCTTTGCGGGCATCGCCTGGGTCGTGACGGTGGACCGGATGCAGGGGATGGACATGGGGCCGGGGACCGATCTGGGCGGGCTCGGCTGGTTCGCCGGGATCTGGGCGACGATGATGGCCGCGATGATGCTCCCATCGCTCTCGCCGATGGCTGTCGCGTACTCGCGCGGCGCCGGGGGCGGGGCGCGATCGGTCTCGGGCACGGCGCTCTTCGCAATCGGCTACCTCCTCGTGTGGCTCGCCGCCGGTCTGCTCGCCTATGCGCTGATCGAAGGCGTGCGGTCCCTCGACCTCGAGTTCCTCGCCTGGGACCGGGCCGGCCAGTACATCGCCGGCGGCGTGATCGTAGGAGCGGCGCTCTACGAGCTCACCCCGCTGAAGGCGAGATGCCTGCGGCACTGCCGCGATTCGCGGCTGCTCAGACAGCGGCCGGGCGCGCTCGGCGCCCTGGCGATGGGGATCGAGCAGGGTCGCTTCTGCGTCGGCTGCTCCGGGGCCCTGATGGCCGCCCTCTTCGCGCTCGGAGTGATGAGCATCGGCTGGATGCTCCTGATCGCGGCGCTGATCGCCGTCGAGAAGCTGCTGCCCTGGCAGGTGATTCCCCGCGGCGGCAGCGCCGCTCTGCTGGTCGTTCTGGGGGTCGCGGTCATGTTCTTCCCGGACCAGGTCCCGGGCCTGACGATTCCGATGAACACGACCGCCATTCCTATGGACTCGATGTCCATGTAACAGGCATCACCCTTGACTTAGAGCGCGCTCTAACTCCTATCTTGGGTGTGTGCCTACCGCCCTGAGCATCTCAGAGGTCGCCGAGCGATCCGGTCTGAGCGCGCACACCCTCCGCTACTGGGAGCGGGCCGGGCTGCTCGAGCCGGTCAGCCGAAACGGCAGCGGCCACCGCCGCTACGCCGAGGAGGATCTGGAGCGGATCAAGTTCCTGACCAAGCTGCGCGCCACCGGGATGCCGATCCGGCAGGTCCGGCGTTACGCCGAGTTGCTGAAGGGGGGAGACGACACCAACGAGGCGCGCCTGGCGCTCCTCGAGGCCCATCGGAAGTCCGTCCTGGCCCAGCTTGAGCAGACCGCGGGCCACCTCGAGCTGATCGATTGGAAGATCAATCTCTACCGCGAAAGGCTTGGTAAGCATGAAGAAGCGCAAACTCGCTGAACTGAAGGTCTCCGCCCTCGGCCTCGGCTGCATGGGCATGTCCGCCTTCTACGGCGGCGCCGACGAGGACGAGGCGATCGCGACCATCCAGCGGGCGCTCGAGCTCGGCATCAACTTCCTGGATACGGCACAGCTCTACGGCCCGCTCACCAACGAGGAGCTCGTCGGCCGGGCGATCAAAGGCAAGCGCGACCAGTACGTGATCGCCACGAAGTTCTCGCGACGGATGGACGCCGCGACGCCGGGCGACATGTCGAGCGTCGGCCCGCAGGACGGGTCAGCAGAACACGTTAAGAGCTCCATCGAGGGCTCCCTCAGGCGGCTCGGTACCGATCACGTCGACCTCTACTACCAGCACCGGGTCGACCCGAAGGTCGAGATCGAGGAGACCGTCGGGGCGATGGCCGAGCTGGTCAAGGAGGGCAAGGTGCTCCACCTCGGGCTCAGTGAGGCCGCGCCGGAGACGATCCGCCGCGCGCACGCCGTCCACCCGATCACCGCGCTGCAGACCGAGTACTCGCTCTGGACCCGCGACGTGGAGGCCGAGATCCTGCCGACCTGCCGGGAGCTCGGCATCGGCTTCGTGCCCTACTCGCCGCTCGGCCGCGGATTCCTCGCACATCGCTTCTCCTCACCCGACGAGATCGCCGAGGGGGACTTCCGCCGCAACAACCCGCGCTTCCAGGGCGAGAACTGGGAGAGCAACCAGCGGATCGTCGCCAAGGTCGAAGAGATCGCGCAGGAGAAGGGGATCACCTCCGCCCAGCTGGCGCTGGCCTGGGTGCTCGCCGGGGGTGAGGACGTCGTCCCGATCCCCGGCACGAAGCGGCGCAAGTACCTCGAGGAGAACGCCGCGGCGGCGGACGTCGAGCTCACAGACGAGGATCTGGCCCGAATCGACGAGGAGCTGCCCGAGGTCGCCGGCGACCGCTACGCGCCGGAGGGCATGGCGGCGGTCAACCTCTAGGCATGGCCGAGGCCGCCACACTGATCACAACCCCCTTCGGCCGCGACTCGACCGCCGCCGAGGTGGTCGAAGGGGTTGACCTCACCGGCAAGCAGGCGATCGTCACCGGCGCCGCCTCAGGCATCGGGGTCGAGACCGCTCGGGCGCTCGCCGGAGCCGGAGCCGCGGTCACCCTCGCGGTTCGCAAGATCGCCGACGGCGAGAAGGTCGCGTCGGAGATTCGCTCCAGCACCGGCAACGAGGGGGTGACGGCCACCCCCCTCGAGCTGACCGATTACGCCAGCATCGAGGCCCTCGCGGCGGATTGGCAGGAACCGCTCGACATCCTCGTCAACAACGCCGGGGTGATGGCGATCCAGGAGCTGACCCTGACCGACCGCGGCCGCGAGATGCAGTTCGCGACCAACCATCTCGGCCACTTCGCACTCGCGCTCGGCCTGCACGACGCCCTGGCCGAGGCGGGAGGGGCCCGCATCGTCTCGGTCAGCTCCAGCGGCCACCTGCGTTCCCCGGTGGTCTTCGACGACCTCGACTACGCCTTCCGCGATTACGACCCCTTCGGTGCGTACGGGCAGTCGAAGACGGCGAACGTCCTCTTCGCGGTCGAGGCGACCCGGCGCTGGGCCGAGGATGGCATCACGGCCAACGCCCTGATGCCGGGCGGCATTGCAACCAACCTGCAGCGCCACATCGGCGGCTTCGAGTACATGGAGCGGGCGATGGAGCGATTCAGGAAGGCGGGGGCGGTCCTGAAGACGCCCGAGCAGGGTGCGGCCACCTCGGTCCTGCTCGCCACCTCTCCGCTGCTCGATGGTGTCGGTGGGCGCTACTTCGAGGACTGCAACGAGGCGCGAGTTGTCCAGCGGCGCGAGGACCCCGGCGTCAGCGGTGTCGCCCCCTATGCCCTCGATCCCGGCAACGCCAAGCGTCTATGGGACGTCTCGCTCGAGCTGATCGCCTAGCCAGGCGACTCACGATCGGAGGAAGTCGAGAACCGCTCGGCACCAGGCCGCCCGGCTCTCCTCCTCGAGAAAGGTGAAGTGGTCGGCCCCGGGCAGGACGACGAGCGACGCATGGGGTAGGTGGTCGGCCGTTTCAGCTGCTGCGGCGGCGAACGGATCCAGCTCGGCGGCGAGCACCAGCGTCGGTGCCCCGATGCGCTCGAGCAGCGCCCGCTGATCCATGCCCCCGGCGACCCGGTCGTTGAAGTGGCGCAGTGCGTCGGCGTTGTTGCCGGCGCGCGAGAGCCCCTCGCGTATCGGGTCATAGTCGATCTCGGGCGCGATCTGCAGCTGCCAGTCACGCACGAACAGGTCCGCCAGCTCCCCATCGCTTGAGTAGCCGCCCCGCTGATGGATCTCGAGCGCTGCCAGCGCGTCCTCGAAGTACGGCCGGCCTCGATGCGACTCGATGCGTTGCGCCCTCGCCTCCCGGATCTCATCCGTGAAGCGCGGCGTCGTGCTGGCGAGCACCAGACGTCCGACCCGGTCGGGGTGGTTGCCCGCCCAGTTGATCGCCACGAAGCCGCCGTGCGAGTGCCCGAGCACATCGAGGCGGTCGATGCGCAGGTGCGTGCGCACTTCCTCGATGTCCGCCGCGTAGTCCTCGAGGTCGTAGCGGGAGGGCTCGGCCGGGCGGTCCGAGTCCCCGGTGCCCCGGGGATCCAGCAGGAGCAGCGTGCGCTCGGCGGCCAACTCGGCCAGCTCCCCGAAGTAGCGCGAGGAGCAGCCGGGTCCGCCGGGATGGAGGAGGAGCGGCGGGCCGGCGCCCTGCTCCCGCCAGGCGAGCTTGCGCCCGTTAGGCGTGCTCAGGAACGGCATCGGCGGACCAGCCTAGGCACGCTCCACATTGCCGCCGCGTCCGACCAGCACCGCGCTGACCATTCCCGACGGGAACAGGCCGTGATCGACCACCCCGGGCATCACCGCGAGGCGCGCGGCGAGCTCGCCCGGCTCGTGGACGGGGCCGCGGTAGTCCGCGATCACGCCGCCGTCGGGGCTGGGCGGAGTGTCGGGGCGCACAACGACCTCGCCGAGCTCCGCCGTGATCCGGGCCAGCGTCGAGGCGAGGCCGAAGCGGTGCAGCTCGAGCGGGATCGGCGCTGCGATCCGCGCCACCGTCTTCGAGGAGTCCGCGATCACGACGAAGCGCTCGGCCGTGGCTGCCACGATCTTCTCCCGCGTATGCGCGCCACCGCCGCCCTTGACCAGCCAATGATCGGGCGCGACCTGGTCGGCGCCGTCGATCGCGATGTCGAGGCGGTCCAGCCGATCGAAGCCCTCGACCGGGATGCCCAGCTTCCGGGCCTGCTCCTCGGTCGCCACGGAGGTGGCCACGCTGCGCAGATCGCTCAGGCCCCGAGCGGCGATCGCGGGCAGCAGGTGCGCGACGGTCGACCCGCTCCCCAGTCCGACCCTCATCCCGTCGGAGACGAGCTCGGCCGCTGCCTCGGCGGCGACCTTCTTTTCGGCGTCGAGGTTTGGGTCGGCCACTTCCCGGAGCACACTAGTCGTAGGATCGTGGCGATGGCGGCGACAGCCGAGCAGCAGACGGACATCGATCAGCTCTGCATCAACACCATCCGGACCCTGTCGATGGACGCGATCCAGAAGGCGAACTCCGGCCACCCCGGCACGCCGATGTCGATGGCTCCGCTCGCGTACGTGCTCTGGCAACGCTATCTGCGCTTCGACCCCGCGGACCCGATCTGGCCCAACCGCGACCGCTTCGTGCTGTCGGCCGGCCACGCCTCGATGCTCCTTTATTCGCTGCTCTTCCTGACCGGCGTCAAGGCGGTCGATCCCGACTATGAGGTCGAGGGGACGCCGGCGGTCAGTCTCGAGGACATCAAGAACTTCCGCCAGTTGGACTCCAAGTGCCCGGGTCACCCCGAGTACCGCTGGACCTCCGGGGTCGAGACCACGACGGGGCCGCTCGGCCAGGGGATCGCGACCAGCGTCGGCATGGCCGTCGCCTCGGTCTGGCAGGCGGCCTACTTCAACCGCCCCGGCGCCGAGCTCTTCGACTTCAACGTCTACGCGATCGCCAGCGACGGCTGCCTGATGGAGGGCGTCTCGAACGAGGCCGCGTCGTTCGCCGGCCACCAGAAGCTCTCCAACCTCTGCTGGGTCTACGACAACAACCACATCACCATCGACGGGCACACCTCAATCACCTATGAGGACGACGTCCAGGCTCGCTTCGAGGGATACCAGTGGAACGTCACCCGGGTCGAGGACGCCAACGACCTCGAGATGATCGCCCGGGGCTTCGACAACTTCCGAGCCGAGCAGGACCGCCCGACCCTGATCGTCGTCGACTCGCACATCGGCTACGGAGCGCCGACGAAGCAGGACACGGCCGAGGCGCACGGCGAGCCGCTCGGCGACGAGGAGGTCAAGGAGACGAAGCGCTTCTACGGCTGGCCCGAAGACGCCGAGTTCCTGGTCCCGGACGGCGTCACCGAGCACTTCGCCGAGGTGATCGGCAAGCGGGGCGCGGAGCTGAGCGGGAAGTGGAACGAGCTCTTCGAGTCCTATCGCTCCGATGAGCCCCAGCTCGCCGCGCACTGGGAGGCCATGCAGCGCCGTGAGCTTCCCGAAGGCTGGGATGACCAAATCCCGAGCTTCGACGCGGACGAGAAGGGCACCGCAACCCGCAAGGCCTCCAACAAGGTGGAGAACGCGGTGGCCGCCAAGGTCCCCTGGCTGCTGCCGGGCGCGGCCGATCTGACCGGCTCCAACTCCGTCGAGCTCGACGGCAGCAAGCCATTCGAGCCGCACGCGCGGGAGGGTCGCCAGTTCCACTACGGCATCCGGGAGCACGAGTCAGCCGCGATCTCGAACGGGATGTCGCTCTCGAAGCTGCGGCCCCTGTGGTCCACCTATCTGACCTTCTCCGACTACGCCCGCCCCGCGATCCGGCTCTCCGCCCTGATGGAGCTCCCGGTGATCCACCTCTTCACCCACGACTCGATCGGGCTGGGCGAGGATGGCCCGACCCACCAGCCGGTGGAGCAGCTCGCCTCCCTGCGGGCGATCCCAGGCCTCGACGTGATCCGACCCGCGGACGCCAACGAGGTCGCTGAGGCGTGGCGGGCGGCGCTCGACCGGACCCACCAGCCGGTGGCGCTCGTCCTCACCCGGCAGGACGTCCCCATCCTCGATCGCAGCCGTTACACGTCGGCCGAGGGCCTGCGGCGCGGGGGCTACGTGCTCGCGGACCCGGACGGCTCAGACCCGGAGGTGATCCTGATCGCGACCGGCAGCGAGGTGGCGCTGACCGTCGAGGCCCACGAGCAGCTCGTCGCGGACGGCGTGCGCTCCCGCGTGGTCAGCATGCCCTGCTGGGAGCTCTTCGAGCGCCAGGAGCAGGGCTATCGCGACGAGGTCCTGCCTCCCGCGATCACGGCTCGGGTGTCCGTCGAGGAGGCCTCTACCCTCGGTTGGGACAGGTTCGTGGGTCCCGAGGGCGCGAAGATCGGAATGCACACCTTCGGCTCTTCCGCACCGCTCAAGGACGTACAGACGAAGTTCGGCTTTACACCAGACAAGGTGGCCCAGGTGGCCGAGGAGGTTCTAGGACGATGAAGCCCACCAAACAGCTACACGAGCTCGGTCAGAGCCTGTGGCTCGACAACATCACCCGCACGATGCTCGACGACGGGACGCTGAAGGGCTACATCGACGAGCTCTCGGTCAGCGGTCAGACCTCCAACCCGACCATCTTCGACAAGGCGATCAGCGGCGGCGACACATATGACGCGCAGATCACCGAGCTCCGGGGCCAGGGCCTCGAGAGCGAGGACCTGTTCTTCGAGCTGGCGCTGACCGACATCCTGCGCGCCGCGAAGCTGTTCGAGCCGATCCACCGGGAGACCGATCGAATGGACGGCTACGTCTCGCTCGAGGTCTCGCCCCTGCTCGCCTACGACACTGGCAAGACGATCCAGCAGGCCGCTGATCTGCACGGCCGTGCCGCGGACAACATCTTCATCAAGATTCCGGGGACCCCGGAGGGCCTGCCCGCGATCGAGGAGTCGATCTTCGCCGGGGTGCCGATCAACGTCACGCTGCTCTTCTCCGCCGATCAGACGATGGCGGCGGCCGACGCCTACATGAAGGGGTTAGAGCGGCGGATCGAGGCGGGGCTCGTGCCCGACCTGCACTCGGTTCTGTCGCTGTTCGTCAGCCGCTGGGATGTCGCCGTCCATGACGACGTCCCGGACGAGATCAAGAACACACTGGGGATCGCGGTCGGCAAGAGCACCTACCGCGCCTGGAGGGAGATGCTCGAATCCGACCGCTGGAAGGGATTGGCCGCCAAGGGTGCGCCGCTGCAGCGCCTCCTCTTCGCCAGCACCGGCACGAAGGACCCGGAGGCCTCGGACACGCTCTACATAGACGCGTTCGCCGCGCCGGACACGATCAACACGATGCCCGACAAGACTCTGCGTGCGTTCGCGGACCACGGAACAGTCGGCGACCCGCTGCCTGCCGACGGCGGCGACTTCGAGCAGGTGATGCAGGCCCATCGCGACGCCGGCATCGACACCGACGAGCTGGCCCTCCGCCTCCAGAAGGAAGGCGCCGAGGCCTTCGTCAAGTCCTGGACGGACCTGCTCGACACGATCAAGTCGGAATCGGAGCGATTGGCCGCCTGACCACGGGCCCGCGCGGTTAGGCTGCCGCGCGTGAGCTCCGAACCGCAGCTCCGCAAACAGGAGGCCTGGAAGGCGCTCGAGCAGCACTACGCCGAGATCAAGGACCGGCACCTGCGCGACCTCTTTGCCGAGGACCCCGGCCGCGGCGAGCGGCTCGTCGCCCAGGGGGCCGGGCTCTTTCTCGACTACTCGAAGAACCGGATCACGGACGAGACCCTGAGGCTGCTCGGGCAGCTCGCCGACGAATGCGGCGTGGGAACGCGCCGCGACGCGATGTTCCGGGGCGAGCACATCAACGTCTCCGAGGACCGGGCCGTGCTGCATGTGGCCCTGCGGATGCCGAAGGAGCGCTCCCTGATCGTCGACGGCGAGGATGTCGTCAAGCAGGTCCACGGGGTGCTCGGGCGGATGTCGGCCTTCTCCGAGCGGATCCGCTCGGAGGATTGGAAGGGCCACACCGGCAAGCCGATCCGCAACGTGATCAACATCGGTATCGGGGGATCCGATCTCGGGCCGGTGATGGCCTACGAGGCGCTTCGGCACTACTCGCGGAGGGAGATGACCTTCCGGTTCGTCTCCAACGTGGACGGCACCGATTTCGCGGAGAAGACCAGGGACCTCGACCCGGAGGAGACCCTGTTCGTGATCTCCTCGAAGACGTTTACGACTCTCGAGACGATGACCAACGCCAGGACGGCCCGCGATTGGGCGCTGGCGAAGCTCGGCTCCGAGGAGGCGATCGCGAAGCACTTCGTGGCCGTCTCGACCAACGCCAAGGGGGTGGCCGAGTTCGGCATCGACACCGACAACATGTTCGGGTTCTGGGACTGGGTGGGGGGGCGGTACTCGATGGATTCGGCGATCGGCCTGTCCACCATGCTCGCGATCGGCCCTGAGGCATTCGACGAGATGCTGGCGGGCTTCCATGCCGTCGATGAGCACTTCGCCGAGACCCTTATCGGCGAGAGCCTGCCCTCCATCCTGGGCCTGCTCGCCGTCTGGTACGGCGACTTCTTCGGCGCGCAGACGGTCGCGGTGCTCCCGTATGACCAGTACCTGCATCGCTTCGCGGCCTACCTGCAGCAGCTCACGATGGAGTCGAACGGCAAGCACGTCACCGTCGACGGCGCCCATGTGGACTACGACACCGGCGCGATCTTCTGGGGCGAGCCGGGGACCAACGGCCAGCACTCCTTCTACCAGCTGATCCACCAGGGGACGAGGCTGATCCCGTGCGACTTCATCGGGTTCATGAGGTCGCTGAACCCCCTGGGCGACCACCACGACCTGCTGATGTCGAATGTCTTCGCGCAGCCCGAGGCGCTCGCCTTCGGCAAGACGCCCGAGCAGGTCCTCGAGGAGGGCACGCCCGAGGCGATCGTGCCGCACCGGGTGATGGAGGGGAACCGCCCCTCGAACGTGATTCTGGCCGAGCGCCTCACCCCGCACACGCTCGGTTCACTGGTTGCGCTCTACGAGCACAGCGTCTTCACCCAGGGCGCGATCTGGGGGATCGATTCCTTCGATCAATGGGGCGTCGAGCTCGGCAAGGTGCTGGCCGTGAACATCATTCCCCAGCTGCAGGCCGCCGAGGAGCCGAAGCTCGAGCACGACAGCTCGACCAACAACCTGATCCGGCGCTACCGGAACGACCGTGCCTGACACGCAGGCAGTCCTCTTCGACATCGACGGCACCCTGATCAGCACCGGCGGCGCCAGCGACAGGGCCTGGAAGCGGTCCTTCAAGGAGCTCCAGGACGTGGACGTCGACGTCCCGGCGGTGACCGGCAAGGGCGTGCCCGATCCCGAGGTCGGCCGGGTGGTATTCGAGAAGGCGATCGGCCGCGAGCCGACCCAGGAGGAGGCCGACGCGCTGATGCGGCGCCGGCTCGACCATCTGCCCGAGGAGGTCGAGAACTCCCCTGGCTTTGTGGTCCAGGAGGGGGTCGTGGAGCTGCTCGAGCGCCTGATCGACGAGGGCGTGTTGCTCGGCCTCACCACCGGGAACGTCGAGGAGGCGGCCCACATCAAGCTCGCCCGCGCGAACCTCAACCGCTTCTTCTCCTTCGGCGGCTACGGCTCGGACTCGCCCGACCGCATCGAGCTGACCAGGAAGGCGCTCGAGCGGGCCGAGTTGGTGTCAGGCGACACGCTCGACCTGGAGCGCTGTTTCTCGTGCGGCGATACCCCGCGCGACGTCGAGGCGGGCCACGGCGCGGGCATCCGGGTCGTTGGCGTGGCGACCGGGGAGTTCACAGTGGACGAGCTGCTCGAAGCGGGGGCGGACGCTGCGGTCAGCTCGCTCCGCGAGGGACTGCCGCTGCTCTAGAGGCGGGCCGCACACGCTCAGCCGCCGTTTGCCTGCGCCCGCTGCAGGGTCTCCGGATCGAACTCGATCGGCTGCACCACCCGCCACTCGTTCCCGGACGGGTCGCGCAGCGCCGCGTCGATCCCGTAGAAGCGTTCGTCCGGCTGCTGAGAGAGCTCTACGCCCCGCTGCTCGAGCTCCTTGCAGGTCTTGCGGCAGTCCGCCGTTCGGAGGATGCCCGGTCCCATCGCGCCGCTGGCGACCAGCGACATCACCTTCTTGGCGCTCTTGGGGTCGAGTGCCGGGGGGACGGGCGCGCTCAGGATGACGCTGACGTCGGGCTGATCGGCAGGTCCGACGGTGAGCCAGCGGTAGCCGCCGAACTCGTCGAGTGTGTTGTCCTGGCGCACCTCGAAGCCGAGCTTCTCCGTGTAGAAGGACTTCGCCTCGTCCTGGTCGTCCACCCAGACGTTGAGGTGGGAGATCGCGTCGATCATCTCTTCGCTCCTTTCGGCCGGATCTGAAGGGCGACGCCGACCCTAGTCAGCCGGCGAACGGCTGTCTTCTCGAAACGCGCCATCTCCAGCCCGCCTCGACCAGGCCATCGCGAAGCAGAGCGGGATCCGGTCGGCCTCCGAGGGACCGCGGTATGCCTTTCGATAGGTGGTCGGGGAGACCCCGACGTGACGGGTGAAGGTCGTGGTGAAGGACCCGACGCTGGTGAAGCCGACCGCGAGGCAGATCTCGGCGACGCTCAGATCGGTGGTACGCAGCAGGTGTCTGGCGCGCTCGAGGCGACGGCTGAGCAGGTACTGGTAGGGCGTTTCGCCGAAGACACGGCGGAAGCTGCGGCTGAAGTGCCGCGGCGAGACGTGCGCCGCCCGAGCAAGAGCCTTCAGGTCGAGCGGTTCCGAATAGCGGCTGTCGACCAGGTCGCGGGCGCGCAGCAGATGGCGTTCGAGCAGCGCCGGGGCCATGTCCCAATGATGCCGTCCTCAGTCGACCAGGCGGCGGCTGACCGCCCAGCGGCTGAGCTCGTGACGATTGGAGAGCTGGAGCTTGCGGAGCACCGAGCTGACGTGCGCCTCCACGGTTTTCACCGAGATGTGGAGGCGGAGGCCGATCTCCTTGTAGAGGTAGCCGCGCGCGATGTAGCGGAGCACCTCTCGCTCGCGGGCGGTGAGCTGGTCGAGCTCCGGATCGACCTCCTCCGCGGGCAGGTCGCCGGCGAATGCGTCGAGCACGAAGCCGGCGAGGCGCGGAGAAAAGACCGCGTCGCCGTCGCGGACGCGTCGCACGGCGTCGGCGAGGTCCTCTCCCGTGATCGTCTTGGTGACGTAGCCGCGGGCGCCGGCGCGGACGATCGCGATCACGTCCTGGGGATCGTCCGAGACCGAGAGCGCGAGGAAGCGCTGCTGGGGGCGCTGCTTGGCGACCTGCTCGATCACCTCGACACCGCCGCCACCTGGCATGTGGACGTCGAGCAGCACGACATCCGGCTCGCGGTCGACGATCGCCCGGACCGCGTCCTCGACGGACTCCGCCTCGCCCAGCACCTCGACGATCCCTTCGAGCTCGGCCTTGACCCCGCTCCGGAAGATGCGGTGGTCGTCGACGATCACCACGGACGGCGTCGAGCTCATCGGCCGCCTCCCCTGAGGGTGAGCTCGACCTCGGTGCCGTCGCCGGGGCTGCTGCGGATCTCGGCCCGGCCGCCGTGCCGCTTCATGCGCCCGATTATCGATTCGCGGACGCCGCGGCGGTCGGGCGGGATCGCGTCGGGATCGAAGCCGGGACCGCGGTCGTCGATGAAGACCCGCGCATCGCCATCGTCGATCTCTGCGTAGAGCCTGACCGGACCTCCATCGGAAGCGAACTTGGCCGCGTTGGTGAGCGCCTCCCTCGCCGCGCCCACGAGGGCTCTCGTCCTCTCGTCGAGCGCCGCGTCGCCCACGACGATCGCTTCGATCGGCGTGCCATGCGAATCCTCGATCTCAGCTGCGGCGGCGCGCAGAGCATCGGCGAGTCGCTCGTCCGGCCTGGTCGGCCGGTCGTCGGCCAACCACTCGCGAAGCTCCCTCTCCTGCCTGCGAGCGAGCCTCGCGACCTGCTCGGGGTCGTCGGATCGCTTCTGGATCAGGGCGAGCGTTTGGAGGACGGAGTCATGGAGATGCGCGGCCACCAGCGAGCGCTCCTCCGAGCGAGCGCGGGCGACGCGCTCGGTGCCGAGCCGTCTCACCATCGCGAGCCAGAACGGCGCCGAGATCAGCATCAGTGCGATCGTCACCACGAGCGCCGCCAGGCCGACCTTGCCCGCAGCCTCCAGCGACCCGTTGGCCCACGCCAGAAGCAGTCCCGCGCCCAGGAGGATCCCGAGCCCGAGCCCGATCTTGGAAATCCGGCTCGCCTCCCGACCCAGCGCCGCCGTCGCCAGATCCTCCTCCTCAGCATCGGGCTCCGCGCGACGGCGGGCGATGCGGCGACTGAACGAGCTTCCGAACAGCGCTAGCACGACACAGAGACCCAGACCGAAGAGCGACTGCGCCCCGTTCAGGTCGAGCGTCCCATTCGACTGCAGAAGCAGGAACACGCCGAGGACCAGGACGGCGATCCCGGTCCCCAGCGTGCCCAGGTTTGGCCTAGTCACCTACCGCATACCTGCCTTTGCTCGGCCGCCTCCGGCGTGTGATGGTCGTAGTCGGCGCCGCGGTCGTCGACCTGATTGGGGGCCTGGTCGGTGACGATCATCTGGCCGAGCTGGATGTCGGCATCCAGATTCAGCCGGGGGGCATCGCTGGTCGGAGTTCCCTTGTCGATCTCAGGATCGATCCCGTGGCTGACATCGCCGGCCACGATCAGCTCGCCCGCCTTGCCGGTGGCGCGACCGACGACGCAGACGTTCGAGGGGACCGAAACGATCATCTGACCGATGCCGAGATGGGCCGAGGCCATGAACGTCTTGCCTTTGGCCCACGGCAGCCGGCGGAGGTCGACCACGAGCTGTCCCGTACCGAGCTTGTAGTCCACGGCCGATAGGTCGGCAACCGTGGTCGGCGTGTACGTCCGCTCCCCGACCGAGTTGTCGAACTTGATGTCCGCGGCGGCGATGCCCCCGGCCGGGATGCCGAGCACGAGCGCCAGCACCAGGAGAGGGGGCGTTGCTCGCCGTCTGACGTCGGTTGCGAACGCTGCCGCGACCAGTGCGAGGCCGAGGAAGATCACCGTCACGGCGATCGCCGTCCCATGACCGGTGGCGGTCACCCAGGCGCTGACAAGAGCCAACCCGGCCGCCAGGCCAAGGCCGATCGCGACCAGGATGCAGACCAGCACGACCTTGCCGAGACGTGCCCAGACGCTTTCGTCGACCGGCTTGCCCGTGCCGTCATCCTGCGGAAGAGCAACCGCGAGCACGAGATAAGCGAGCAGCCCAGCTCCGCCGAACAGCGTCAGGACCACGAACGCGAGGCGGACCACGGTGGCGTTGAAGCCGATGTGGGCGGCCAGGCCGCCGGCGACGCCCCAGATCAGCCGGTCGTCCTTCGACCGGAGCAGCCGGCGTCGCGGGCCGACGACCTCAGTGGTGTCCGTCTTTTTCCTTGTCTTTTCGTTTTTCGACGTGTTTGCCATGGCAGCGAAGATGACGCGTCGGTCGACCTCCGTCTATCGGGAATCCTCCCTAAGAGTCCCCTAACTCTCCCGGGGGGTTGCGAATCCTCCTCTGTACGCTCGGAATGTGGCCTCACGCAGGATCGTTCCAAGCCATTTCCGCGCGGACGGGAAGCCAAAAACCGCCTATGAGAGCGAGTCCGTCGCCCGGCAGGAGGCGGAGCGGCTCGGGATGACCTATTACCGCTGCGACTTCTGCAACCGCTTTCACCTGGCGAGCAAGTAGGGATTCCGTAGTCCACACCGACGGGGCCGCCAAGGCGTCTGATTAGATCAGCGCTCATGGAGGGCTTCGTCCCGTCGATCGCCGACGCGAGCAGCAACCTGCTGGCGGCGCGCAGCCAGATGGGGTTCACCCTCGGCTTCCACATCGTGCTGGCCTGCTTCGGCGTTGCCTTCCCCGCCATCATGCTGATCGCCGAGTGGAGAGGGCGGAAGCGGAACGACGAGGCGGCGCTGCGGCTGGCGCGCAACTGGTCGAAGGCGGTCGCCGTGATGTTCGCCGTCGGCGCCGTCAGCGGGACCGTCCTCACCTTCGAGTTCGGGTTGCTCTGGCCCCGGTTCATGGATCGCTTCGGCGACGCCTTCGGAGTGGCGTTCGCGATCGAGGGCATCTTCTTCTTCCTCGAGGCGATCTTCATCGCGATCTACATCTACGGGTGGGACCGGCTCTCGCCTCGCGCCCACATGTGGGCGGCCGTCCCGATCGTGGTCTCGGGGGTGGGCGGCGCCTTCTCGGTGATCGCGGCGAACTCCTGGATGAACCAGCCGCAGGGCTTCACGCTCGACTCCAGCGGCAACGTCACCAACGTGAAGCCGCTCGAGGTCCTCACCAACTCCGCGGCCGGCTACGAGTTCCTGCACATGCTGCTGGCCGCCTACATGGTCGCCGGCTTTCTGCTTGCGTCCGTGTACGCGGTCGGAATGCTGCGGGGCCGCCGCGACCGCTACCACCGCCTCGGACTGATCATTCCCCTGAGCGTCGCCGCGATCGCCACTCCCTTCCAGCTCCTGGTCGGCGACACCGCCGCGCGCGCCATTGCCGACGACCAGCCCGCCAAGTTCGCCGGCATGGAGTGCGTATACGAGGGCGGCCCCGACCAGACTGAGTACATCTACGGCCGCTGCGTCGACGGCAAGGTCAAGGACGGGATCGGGATCCCCGGGCTCGACTCGTTCCTGGTGGGCTTCAGCAAGAACACCGACGTCACCGGCCTCAACGAGATTCCCAAGAACGAGCGGCCCCCCGCGAACACGATGCTGCACTGGAGCTTCGACACGATGGTGGGTATCGCGACCCTCCTATCCCTGCTCGCCCTCTGGTTCGCGATCGCCTGGTACCGGAAGCGCGACCTGCCCCAGACGAGGTGGTTCCTCCGTGGGGTCGCGGTCTCGGGTGTCGCCACGGTGGTGGCGCTTGAATGCGGCTGGATCGTCACCGAGGTCGGGCGCCAGCCCTGGATCGTCCAGGGCTACATGCGCACCTCGGAGGCGGTGACGCCGGCGCAGGGGATCTGGTGGGTGTTCGGGCTGACACTGGCGATCTACGCCGCTCTCGCGGTGATCGCGGTCGTCGTCCTTCGCGGGCTCTCGCTGCGCTGGCAGGCCGGCAGGGAGGAGGAGGCCGAGCTTCCGTACAGCCCGCCCCCGGAAGCCCCGCCGGCGGAGGGTTCGGCATGAGCACCGCCGACGTCTGCGCGGCGATCCTCTGGGCGGGCGTCACGCTCTACGCGATCTTTGGCGGAGCCGACTTCGGCGCCGGTGTCTGGGACCTGCTGGCCGACCTGCATATAACGGGTCGCGCTGGCGCGCGCCCTCGCATCAGCGCGGAGCGGGTCCGTGGGCAGATCGATCGCTCCATCGGCCCGGTCTGGGAGGCGAATCACGTCTGGCTGATCTTCGTCCTGGTCGTCCTCTGGACGGCGTTCCCGACCGCGTTCTCGGCGGTCATGACCACCCTCTACATCCCGCTCGCGCTGGCCGCCCTCGGGATTGTTCTGCGCGGCTCCGGCTTCGCCTTCCGGCACGCCCTTCCAGGTCCCGTGCAGCGTCGTGCCACGACGGTGTTCGGAATCTCGTCGGTGCTCACGCCGTTCTTCATGGGAACGGTGGTCGGCGCGATCGCCTCCGGCGAGGTGCCCGCGGCCGGCGACGGCGATCCGACAGGGAGCTGGATCGGGTTCCTGCCCCTCGTGACCGGGGTGCTCTTCGTCCTGGTCGCCGCCTACACCGCGGCGATCTTCCTGGTCCGGGACTCCGGAGCCGCGGGGGACCAGGATCTGCGCGATTACTTCGCGGGCAGGGCGCTCGTCGCCGCGGTGATCGCTGGGGCTGCCGCGGTCGTGGGCGTGATCGCACTACACGCCGACGCTCGCTACGTGTACGACGGGCTTACCTCCTGGCCCGGGATCGCGCTGGTGATCGTCTCCGGGGTCTGCGGCCTCGCTGCCCTTGGCCTGCTGCTCAGCGGCCGGAGCCTCGGCCTGCGCATGGCGGCAGTGGGTGCTGGGACGGCGGTGATCTGGGGCTACTTCGCCGCCGCGTTCCCCTACATGCTGCCGACCTCGCTGAAGATCTCAGACGCCGCGGGGGCTTCCGCAACACTCACCGAGGTGATTATCGTCTTCGCGGTCGCAGCGGTGACCGTGGTCCCGGCGCTCATCCTGCTCTACACGCTCTCCCAGCGGCAGGCGCTCGAAGGTTATTCGGCCACGAGCGACACGACCTCGCCCCGCCAGTAGGTGAATGGGCCCTCGGGGAACTCCCAGCTGACCTCCCCGCCGCCGGGCACGCGAATCCCGCCGAGCTCGACGTAGTCGCCGAACCTGCCGACAAAGGGTGTCTCGACCGGCGTCTTGCCGGCGAGCCGCGGTCTCATTCCCGAGGCGGTGCGGATCAGGCCCGCGTCGTCGAGCCAGAGCACGACGCCGGCGATCCTCCCGCCTGCCGGTGTCGAGACCTCGGTAGCGATCGACGACTGAGAGGCGGACGAGGCGGTTCGGGCCGAAGGCGGCGCGCCACTCGAACTCGACAGTGCGGACCCCGAACTCCTCGACCGCGGTGAAGCCGAGCGTCCGGCCCCCGGGCCTCTGCACCATCTCGCCCGTCTGCCTGAGGCGGATCCGGTCGGGCGACTCGGCTCCCTCAGGCAGGACCTGATTCAGATGACCGGCGATCGGGTCAGGGAGCGGTCGCTCGCTCATCTGGTCAGTTTCCCGCCTGTCGGGCGGGGATAGAGTGGCCGCCGATGAGGTGGAGGCCCGGCAGGCGCAGCGCGGACGTAGAGGATCGGCGCAGCGCGGGGGGAGGAGTCGGCGGCGGCGGTCTGCCCTTCCCGATTCCGCTTGGCCGCGTTGGCGGTGGCGGAATCGGAACGATCGTCGTGCTGGTGATCGTCTACCTCCTCTTCGTCAAGGGCGGGGACGGCGGCGGTTTCAACGTCCCGGACCCGACGGCAGCCTTCCCGCAGGTCCCACAGTCGGGGACCGGCAACGGGTCCGTGCCCAAGGGGCCCGATCCCGACTCCGAGGAGGTCGACTTCGTCTCCTTCGTGCTCGACGACGCCCAGGCCTTCTGGCGGCAGCAGTTCCAAGCCGCCGGCAAGCCCTACCAGAGGGCCAAGCTCGTCCTCTTCCGGAACCGAGTTAGCTCGGGATGCGGGCTCGCCAGCTCGGCGACGGGGCCGTTCTACTGCCCCCTCGACCAGAAGGTGTACATCGACCTCGGCTTCTTCGACGAGCTCACTCGCCGCTTCCAGGCGCCCGGCGACTTCGCGCAGGCCTACGTCCTGGCGCACGAGATCGGTCACCACGTCCAGCAGGAGCTCGGCATCGAGCAGGACGTCCGTAGCCGGAGCCAGGACCCGGGCGACGCCAACGAGCTCTCGGTGCGTTTGGAGCTGCAGGCGGACTGCCTGGCCGGAGTCTGGGCTCGCTCCACCTACGACCGAGGCATCCTCGAGAACGGCGACCTCCAGGAGGGGCTGGGTGCGGCCGCCGCCGTCGGCGATGACCGCATCCAGTCCCAGGCGCAGGGCCGGATCGACCCCGAGAACTTCACCCACGGCACCTCCGAGCAGCGTGCGCATTGGCTGCAGACCGGCTTCGACTCCGGGAAGCTGGACTCCTGCGACACGTTCTCCGGCGAATCTAGCCAGCAAGGAGGCAGACATCCGATGAGCGACCTCTTCGACTTCTATCCGTACGCCGAGCGCTTCGGCGTCAACCGCGAGCTCCCCTACGCCGGTCGCTCCCGCGAGGAGATCCTCACCGAGCTCCGCACCATGGCCAGCGAGGAGGACGCGGTCTGGGAGGACGGCAAGTGCTCGGGGACGATGTACTGCGGCGACCGCGATCACTACGGCTTCCTCAAGGAGGCGTTCGGGCTCTTCGCGCACCAGAACGCGCTGCAGCGAGACATGTGCCCGAGCGCGACCCGCTTCGAGGGCGAGATCATCGCGATGGCGCTCGATCTGATGCACGCCGGCGCGGCCGAGGGTGCCGAGCCGGCCGGGATGGTCACCTCGGGCGGCAGCGCAAGCATCGCGCAGGCGGTGCTCGCCTACCGCGAGCAGGGGCGCGAGGCGCGCGCCATCGACCGCCCCAACCTGGTCAAGCCCGAGACCGGGCACCCCGCCTTCGACAAGGCCTGCCACCTGTTCGGGATCGAGATGCGAAGGGCGGAGGTCGATCCCGAGACGACCCTGGTGCGGCCGGAGACGGTGGCGGAGCTGATCGACGACGGCACGA
>DASXSZ010000109.1:0-10853 GCA_036505735.1 Solirubrobacterales bacterium | reverse complement strand
GACGTGACGCCCCACCGGGCGGCGATCGAACGGACCGTGGAGTGGTTTCGCTCTCGGGGAACGTGACGCGTACCCGGCTGAGCCGGTCGGCGCCACGGTGAAGCGGAAGCGCCGGCGTTGCTGGAGGCGGCCCGGCTAATCCGTTCCTCCAGCGATTCAGCGCACCAGCCGGAATCGCTCGACGACCACCAACGTCTCGTCACTGAGGGGAGTCACTCGCTCGCGGAGCAGGTATGCTCGATCTGTTGTGGTGGTTGGGTTGATCGTCCCGGGGGTGATCGTCTTCCTCGGAGTGCAGGCGTTCACCCTCTACAGCCTTTTCGAGCGCCTCTTCTCCCGGGGCAGAAGCGCTGGGGACCTCGCCACCTTCCCGGTCCCGGGCAACACCCGGGTGACGCTCCCGGTCGGGAAGGTGAAGCTGCGCTACCAGGAGTCCTACAGGGCATGGAGCGGTGGGGAGGCGGGGGAGGGGATCGACTTCGACGTTCCAGCGAAGCTGCAGGTGGGGGTCACCTCCCCCGAGGGCGAGTCGCTCGACATCAAGGGCCCCGGCTTCCGGGGGATGGGCGCCTCCGTCGAGGTCGGCGGCAATTGGAGCCGGGCACTCGTGGGCACCGTCGAGATCGCCCAGCCCGGCGAGTACACGATCACCGCAGGCCCCGAGCTCAAGGATGCGGTCGAGCCGCAGATCCTGGTGGGCGGGTAGCCCGTCCCCGAGGCGGCGCGGCGCGGCCCTTCGCGCGAAGAGCGGGTCTCTGATCCGAAGCGCTCCTTTCCATGCAAGGCGGCGCCCTTCAGCCGTGGCGTGACCGCAAAGCGAACGGGCCCTTTCGGACCCGTTCGCTGGGGGATGGGGGTATGGAGCGCCGAGGGGAATTCGACGCCGGTTTGTGATGGACGAGTCTGGTTACGAGTTGGAGCCGCTCGTGTCGGTGCCTGACTGGTTGCTCTGGTCCTGGTTCTGGTTTTGGCCCTGCTCCTTGCCGGGCTGGCCCGGCGGGGGTCCGCACTCCAAGGTGCCGATCCGGGGCGGCCCGGCCTTCTGCAGGTCCTCGGGCAGCTCGTCTTTGCAGGCCTCGAAGGCCTTCTGGAGCTTCTGCCGGTCCTCAGCGCTCGGGGGCTTCGGCGGTCCCTGGCTCGGGTCGATGTGGGAGGGCGGAGCGGGAGCGCCGTTGTCCTCCATGCACTTGCGGAAGTCCTCCATCTTCTGCCGATCCTCCGCCGAGAGGTTCGGCCCGGCGATCGCGCCTACACCGACCCCGCCGCCCGGCGCCGGCATCTCGAAGGTCTGTGTGCCGGTTCCACCGCCGCTGCCGCTGCTGCCACCGCCGCTGTCGGCCAGCGACACCGCGGCCACTCCGACCGCCGTGATCCCGGCCGCCAGCAACGAGAGTCCCAGCGGGCCGAATCGGATCGTGATGCCTCTGTTCCTCTTCATAACCACTCCTGTCCGTCGACTCCCGGGCTTGCCGGGCTCGACGACCATCAAGCCAGGCGCCCCTGAGAGGAGCCTGAGACCGGGCTAAGAAGCGGCTTGAGGTTCGGTCGTGCTCGCGCCTGCGACCTTGGCCGCCTGGCGCTCGGGTGCGATCCGGATCACGTTCCAGGCGAGCCCGACCCGCTCCATCGCGCCGATCAGCACGGCCGAGGGATCGAGCTCCCAGCGGCGGAGGCCGTGCACTGCCGAGCGCGGGAAGGCGTGGTGATTGTGATGCCAGGACTCCCCCAGGGAGGGGAGCGCGAGCCAGAAGACGTTGGTCGAGCGATCCTCGATGTCGAACCTGCGGGTGCCGAGGAAGTGGCAGATGGAGTTGACGCTCCAGGTGACGTGGTGGACGAAGAAGATCCGCACCAGCCCGCCCCAGAGCAGCCCGGTCGCGGCGCCGGCGATCGTCCCGGTGATCAGGTAGCCCGCGACGGCGGGGAGGGCGAGGCCGAGCACCACCAGGCTGACGAAGCGGCGGTTGATCAGCCGCATGCCGCGGTCCTCGTACAGGTCGGGCGCGTAGCGGCTCCACTCCGCGCGGCCGTGCTCGGAGAGCAGCCAGCCGGTGTGCGCGTGCCAGAGCCCGCGCAGCACGCCCAACACGCCGTCACCGTGGCCGACGTGGGGGCTGTGCGGATCGCCCTCGACGTCGGTGTGGGCGTGGTGCTTGCGGTGATCGGCCACCCAGGCGATCACCGGCCCCTGCACCGCCATCGAGCCGAGCGCCGCGAAGGCGTACTCGGTCGGCTTGTGGGTGCGGAATGAGCGATGGGTGAGCAGCCGGTGAAAGCCGACCGTGATTCCCGCCGCCGTGATCAGGTACATGACCGCGAGCAGGACGAGGTCGTGCCAGCTCACCACCCGGTCCCAGAGCAGCACGATCGCGGCCAGGGTGGCGAGGAACGGCACCACGACGGCGCCGAGGTTGACGAGCCTGCTTGCCCGGGTCACGCATCCAGAGTAGGTGCGCCCGCGCGATAAGAGTTAGCCTGAATCGCAACTCTTCGCGCGATTTCTTATCAAATAGGTGATAAAGACGAGCGAAATCGAACCCTGGCACGGCCTTCCGGCGTCGCTCGCCGATGCGATCGAGCCGGAGCTGCCGGAGGCGACCGAGGAGATCCTGGCGACCATCGCCAGGGAGGTTCCCGAGTACGCCCGGCCCCTGGAGGGCGCCTTCGGGGTCGCGATCAGGACCGGAGTCAGCGAAGCGCTGCGGCAATTCGTGGCGCTGATCCGGGACCCCGGCGCGGGCCGCGAGCCGGGCCGCGACGTCTACGTCGGCCTCGGCCGGGCCGAGCTCCGGGAGGGGCGGACCCTGGACGCGCTGCAGTCCGCCTATCGGGTCGGCGCGCGGGTCGCCTGGCGGCGCGTATCCGCCGCCGCCCGCCGCGAGGGCGCCGACCCCGAGCAGCTCGGCCTGCTCGCCGAGGCGATCTTCGCCTACATCGACGAGCTCTCGGCCGACTCGGTCGAGGGCTACGCGCAGGCGCAGCGCGAGCAGGAGGGCGAGCGCCAGCGCCGGCGCCGCGAGCTGCTCGCCCTGCTGCTGCGCGACCCGCCGGCGGATGAGGCGGATCTCCGGTCCGCTGCGCAGGCGGCGGGGTGGAGGCTGCCGCGGAGCGCGGCGCCCCTCGCGCTCGCGGAGGCCGACCTCGGGCGGGTCGCCCGGCGCCTCTCGACCGATGTCCTGGTCGCCTCGGTCAGGGGCGTCGGCTGCGCGCTCGTCTCGGGCGCGGCCAGCGCGAGTCGCGACGAAGAGCTCGAGCGCGCGGCCGCCCGGGTCACGGCGGCGCTCGGCCCGACCGTCCCGCGCGCGGAGCTGCCGCGCGCCTGGTCGCTCGCCTCGGCCACACTGCGCGCCGCGGAGGCGGGGGCGATCGAGGCGGGCGAGCTGATCCGGGCCGAGGACCACCTCACCGACCTGCTCCTGTTCGAATCAGGCGGTCTCACCGAGCGGCTCGCCGAGCGCCGGCTGGCGCCGCTCGACGAGCTCACCCCGGCTGCCCGGGCTCGGATGGAGGAGACCGCGCTGGCGTTCGTGCAGCACGGCGGCAACGCGGCGGCGATGGCTCGTGCGCTCCACCTCCATCCGCAGACGATCCGCTACCGGCTCACTCGCCTGCGCGAGCTCTTCGGCGACTCGCTCTCCGACCCCGAGGGGCGCTTCGAGCTGGAGCTGGCGCTCAGGTCTCGGCGGTCTGCTCGGTCTGTTCGAGCTCCGGCAGCTCGAGGCTGACCACGGCGCCGCCGTCCTCGGCGTTCGAGGCCCGGGCGCTGCCGTCGTGTTCCTCGGCGACCCGCTGCACGATCGCCAGCCCGAGCCCGGAGCCCGGTTTGCCGCGCGCGTCGTCCGAGCGCCAGAAGCGGTCGAAGACCTTGTCGAGGTGGCCGGGAGGGAAGCCGGGACCGTGGTCGCGGACCGTGACCTTTCCGTCCGCCACCTCGACCTCGATCTTCCCTCCCTCGGGGCTCCACTTGCAGGCGTTGTCGAGCATGTTCGAGATCGCCCGGCCGACCCGCTGGGCGTCGGCGTGGACCAGGGAGGGATGGAGATCGGGCTCGAAGCTCATCTCGCGCGCCCGCCGCCGCGCGCGCTCGATCGCGTCGCGGGCGAGCTCGTCCAGCGCCACGTCCTGGCGTGCGACCGCGTCCTGCCCGGGCGCCCGCGCGAGCTCGACCACGTCGCCGACCAGCTCGCCCATCTCCTCGAGCTCCTGGGTGACGTCGCCAACCAGCCGCTCGCGCTCAGCCGGATCGATCTGCTCGGTCCGGCCCAGCGTCTCGATGTTGGTCCGCAGGGTGGCGAGCGGCGTGCGCAGCTCGTGCGACGCGTCCGCGACCAGCCGGCGCTGGGCCGCCTCGGAGCGCTCGAGCGCGGCCATCATCTCGTTGAAGCTCGCGGCCAGGCGGCCGAGCTCGTCGTCGCCGCGGACCTCGATCCGATGGGTGAGGTCGTGCGTCCTCGCCACCTCCTCGGCGGCGTCGGAGACCTCGCCCGCGGGTGCGAGCGCCGCGCGCGCCACGACCGGCCCCAGCGCCGCGGCCAGCGCGATCCCTCCGGCGCTCACCGCCGCCAGGATGATGATCAGGGTGTTGAGCGTGTGATTGGTGTCCTCGAGCGAACGGGCCACCTGGATCGCTCCGCCGGTCGCCAGCGGCTGGGTCAACACGCGGAGGTCGGTGCCCTGCGAATCGACGTCGGCGAAGCTGGCGCTGCCCCCGCTGCTCGCGAGGGAGCGATCCGTGCTCGATACCGGGATCCGGTACTGAGAGGCGGGGTCGTGGACCACCACGCCGTTCGGCGAGATCAGCTGCGCCAGCGAGGGCGCCGCCCCGGGCCCCGGCGTCGGCACCGCGGTCTGCAGGGCGAGGCCGCCCTTGCGGATCTGCTTCGGGGCCGGTGGCTTGCCGCCCTGCTCCAGGCCTGGCGGTGGGCCGCCGATCGACCCGGTGATTGCCTCCCCGGCCTCGCCGATCCGCTGGGAGACCACGTCGGCCTGGTGGCGCAGGTCACCGTCGATGTCCCCCCGCAGGCGGTCGCGGACCAGGGTGTAGACCAGGGCCGATGCGAGCAGGACGGCGAGGGCGACGGCCAGGGCGGAGAGCAGCGCGAGCCGGCGCCGGAGGCTCACTTCTCCCGCAGCGAGTAACCCACCCCGCGCACCGTCTGGATCAGCCGCGGCTCGCCGCCCTCCTCTGTCTTGCGGCGGAGATAGCCGATATAGACCTCGAGCGAGTTCGATCGGGGCCCGAAGTCATAGCCCCAGACCGCCTCGAAGAGCTGGGAGCGGGTGAGCACCAGCCGGGGATGCCGGAGCAGGTGCTCGAGCAGGGCGAACTCGGTCTTCGTCAGCTCGACCGTCCGCTCGCCGCGGCGCACCTCCCGGGTCGCCCGATCGAGCGTCAGGTCGGCGTAGCCGAGCTGCTCGCTCCCGTCGCCGTTCGTCCGGCGGAGGAGGGCCCGAAGGCGCGCCAGCAGCTCTTCGAGCGCAAAGGGCTTGACGACGTAGTCGTCCGCTCCGGCATCCAGGCCGTCGACGCGGTCCTGGACCGCATCCCTCGCGGTCAGCATCAGGATCGGCGTCCGGTCCCCGCGGGCGCGCAGCTCGCGGCAGACCGAGAGCCCGTCCCGCTTCGGCATCAGGACGTCGAGGACGATCGCGTCCGTCGGCGCCGCCCCGACGGAGACGAGGGCCTCCTCGCCGTCCGCCGCCAGCTCCACCTCGTAGCCCTCGAGCTTGAGGGCGCGCTCCAGCGCGCGGCGGAGTTGGGGCTCGTCGTCAACGACCAGAACACGCACGCCCTCATGCTGCCGCGATCGCCTAAGAGATGTATGAGAGCCGCTATTCCGTGCAGGCCTGGATCTTGGAGACGTCGGTCCCCGCCCGCTGGATGCAGTTGGCGATCTGCTGGGGCGTCTTGGTCGGCGGGCTGGTCGATGTCCCGGCGCCGGCGATACCGCCCAGCGGGGACGTGACGTTGGAGCCGTCCGGATCGGCGTTGTAGACGAGGCCCGTGCGGCCGCCGCCCTCGGCGTTGATCACCCACTTGAGCTGGCCGTCCACCGCGCTCTTCTCAAGCGTCATCACGGTGACCTTCAGGTCGCTGACGCCGCTGTCTGACTTGACGCCGGAGACGATCTTGTCGATCGCCGCGGGGTCGATCTGCGAGAAGGGGAAGTCCTGGCCGTTCAGCGAGCCGGGGCCGATCACCTGCACCTGCTCGTCGTGCAGGTCGCCGCCGGTGTAGACGAAGCCGGTCGCCTGCTCACCGTTGCGGAGCTTGAAATCCGCGCCGCCCTGGGTGATCTGGACCTGCAGGGCCTGGGCGTTCTCACCGGCCTTGTCGGTGACCGCGTCGTAGGCCTTCTGGAAGCCGGCGGTGGTGAAGAGCGCCTCGTTGCCGTTCGTCGACGTGCCCCCGCTGCTGCCCCCGCATGCCGCGAGCGCGACGGCGCTCAGCGCGCAGCCGATGATCAGTCCCCACTTCGACGCCTGCAACCGGTTCCTCCTCCTCGGGATCGATGCGGAGCATATGCCGGAGCCCCGCCGGAAACCTGCCCCCTCCTCGCTACGGGGTGCGCGGCACGTAGACGTGGCCCGCGTTGCCGCCACTGAATGCCCGCGCCTCGACGAGCTCGAGATGGAGCGGCTTAGGCAGCTCGGTGAAGATCGCCATTCCTTCACCAAGGGCCGCGGGCTGGATGTTGAGTCGGTACTCGTCGACAAGGCCCCGGCGGATGAGCGCGCGGGCGAACCCGGCGCCGCCGTAGGCGATTGCGTAGCCACCGGGCTGCGCCTTGATGCGCTCGATTTCCTCGACCAGGTCCCCGCGGGCGATGCGCGACTCCGGCCACTCAGCCGTCTGGAGGGTCTTCGAGAAGACGACTTTCGGAATGTCATTCATCGGCGCGGCGTATTCGCTGTCGGACCCGGGCCAGTGGGCTGCCATGTCCTGATATGTGACGCGCCCCATGAGATGGGCCTCCGCGCCCCGCACCGTCTGCAGCTTCCACTGCTTAGCAGCGTCGTCCTCGGGCTCGCCCAGCCAAGGCTGCGACCCGTCCGTGGCGGCGACGAAGCCGTCGATCGAGATGCCCATCTGCAGAACCAGTCTTGTCATGCCGGTCTCCTTCGCTCCTTCGGTCATGTCCTAGGACCGGCACAGAGCGCGGAACTCATCGCTCGATTAGCGGGGGACTCGACCGCTCGTTTTCACGCGAAGGGAGCACTTTTTGGTGGGACCGTGCTGATTTCTGGTCGTAGGGCGACCATTAGGTCGCACGGTCGATCTGAATCCGCCGGTGCTCCCTTGATTGAGATCCGCGAGCATCTCTCCGCGCGAACCCAGGTGCCAGCGTGATGTCCACGCAGATCTGGGGAAGGCGCATCAGATGACGCGTAGGACGAGAGCCGCAGCGGCAAGTAGCGCCATTATCACGGGCACCGGCAGGCTTTCGGCGTCGTCGGCGCGCAGGTGGAAGACGATCGCCACCGCGAAGTAGGCGACCAGCGCGGTCGCGGCGGCAACGCCGATCGGGGCCCACGCAAGGCCGAGCAGGAGGCCGGAGGCGCCCGCGAGCAGCAAGACCGCCAGCTGGTTCAGCCGATCCTCCGGCACCCCCACCTTGAGATAGCCCTGCACGTACGGCTCGCGGCGAGTCAGCTTGATCGCCGCCGACATCATCAGCAGGGCGGCGAGCAGTATCGAGACGATCGATGTGGCGACGGACATGGGCGGCTCCGCCTTGGCTTGCGTCCGCAGGATACTAGACAATTGTATAGATTGATTCATGCCCCAGCGAAGCAACCGCCAGAGCCTGATTGAGGGCACGCTCCGCTGCCTCGAACGGCTGCCGCCGGAGCGGATCACCGCGCGGGCGATCGCGGCGGAGTCGGGGGCCAACCTCGCCTCGATCGGCTACCACTTCGGCTCCAAGGACGATCTGGTGAGCGAAGCGGCAATCGAGGGCCTCGACCGCTGGCTCGAGGAGATCGACGCGCGCCTCGCCGAACTGCCGGCGCAGAGCCCGGCCGCCCGCTTCCGCGCGGCGATGGCGGTGGTCGAGGAAACCCGCCGGCGGCACACGGGCCTGGCGCGCAACTACATCTCAGCCATCGCCAAGGCCCAACACCACCCGGGAATGAGAAGGCGACTGGCCGGGGGTTTTCGCGATGCTCGCCCCAATGTCGCCGCCGTCCTCGGGCTCGGCGAAGATCAGGCGGGCGAGGACGCGGGCGCCCTCGTGCTCTCCCTCTTTCACGGGCTGCTGTTGCAGGTCCTGCTCGATCCTGATCTGGCTATCGACGGCGATCGGATGAAACGGGCCCAGGCGCGGCTGCTCAGGGTCCTCCCGGGTCAGACTTCTTAGCTGGCCCCTTCAGCGGCCACCTCGACCGGGCTGCCAAGGCCTTCTTGGCTCGGTCGCCTCGGATGCCACTCAGGTGGGGCGTGCCCGACCCCCCAGTCCGTGCGGAGAAGGCGTCCCGGGGCTCTTGTGGGCTCTGAACGAGGTCGACGTTCTCCTCCGACATCGCCTACTCCGAAAGCCCGGCGGCTTCGAGGGCAGTGATAACGCGTGCCGCTATTTCCCGACGCCCTCAGGAACGATGCGGACTCCGCGCTCGTACCAGTTGCCGACAGGCACTTCGGCGATCAGAACTTCCGTTTCGCTGCGGAAGCTCTCTCCCTTGACGCCTACCACCGCGTTGATCAATCCCTCGGCAAGCTGCTCCCGCTCATCAGACGAGAACACCCCTTCGAGGAGTCGTGCCTCGATGAGTGGCATCCGCTCCTCCTCCTCTCGTGCGATACAGACCTCCGGCGGATGATCCACCTCTGCGGTGATCGGCGCAAGTTGCTGGCACCGTCCGGGTCGCCCGCTTCAAGGTCGGATGCTTGTCCTACTCCGACAGCCCGGCGGCTTCGAGGGCCTCGGCGCGATGGCGGAAGAACTCGATCTGGCGCACCTTTCCATCTCGGATCGTGATGAGCTGAAAGGGGTGGGCCTCGATCGAGACGCCGCTTTCCCGACCTCGGCCGCTAAGGCGGGTGGAAGCCAGGACGCGATCATCCGGCGCCTCGACGAGCTCAAGCGGCTCCGTGGCCAGGTCGACCCACTCGCTTCGAAATTGGTCCAAGAACCCAACGACCTCCGGGGCGCCGCGAAGATCCTGTGGGGCGTCCGGGACCGGCGGTAGGTCATGCCAGTCCCACCCGACCTGCGGATCGATAAGGTCCGAAAAGGCTTCGCTGGTCAGCTCGCCCCGTAGGAATGCGTTGAGATTGTCGAAGGCCTTTCGTACGATCTCGACGTTCTCCTCCGACATCGCCCACGCAGTATCTCGCTGAGAGGAGGCGCGATGTACTCGGAAATCTCAGCGCGCTAGGTGTCTATGAGGCGTCCCCTTCGCTATCCAGACGATCGCCGCTTTTCGTCCTAAGCGGCTACTTCCACGAAGCCGCCCGAGCCTTCCTGGTCAGACCTCGTTGCAGCTATGGGCAGACGGCAGCGCCATGGACTCGGTTGTAGAGGTTGGTCGCGGCCTTCTTCACCCGTCCGGTGCCGGTTCCGCCTTGCGCCACGTACGTGCCTAGGACGTACATGTAGTTGCCGTCGGTGAAGTACAGGTTGCTCGCGCCATCGGGATGAACCCTGTTAGGAAATTGGCGTAGCCCCCGTGAACCGGGAATGGCAGGCACAGTGAACCGTTTCCAGGGGCCGAACCGCGTAACCCGCGCCAGTGTGCGGTTGAACTCGGACTGTGCCTGCTCGGGCGATCCCAGCTGCAGGGTATTGGCGATGCCCTGATCACCATGAGCCTTACGCGTTCTCCCAACGTAGTACTGCGAGGTCCCCGAGACGAACCCTTCACTGGTCAGAGCGTCCGCCTCGCGCTGGGCGGCAGCAGTGCCATAACCCTCGCTCAGGGCCAACTGCAGCGCATTCGTATAGACGGGCGCAATCCGCTTAACGCCGAGACCGGCGAAGCCGCGTGGTCCCACCGTGCGATCAGAGGTCGGCAGGCACCCTGGCGCCTGCGCGCCAGCGGAGCCGGTGGCGGTCCAGGCAACCACCGGCACAGCAAGTAGGGCAAGAGCGATTGCTCCTCTTAGCCTCATCCTTCTCCCTTCTCGAGCAACAGGACCGGCTAGAAGACGCAGGTCTGGAAACCAAAATCGGCGACGAGCTGGTTGGCCTGCGTCGACACCGATATGGATTGTTTGAGGAGGGCAAGCATCTGTCCGAGCTTTCCGTGCTTCCCGGCCCGAGCGGCCCGGTTGAGCGGCGCTTGTGAATCCCGTTCACCTTGTAGCCACTGGGCGATGACCGCCTCGTCGCCGGGTGCCGGTGGAATGGTCGCGAGCTGCGTGAGGATCCGCCCCTCAATCGTGCTCAACTTGCCGAGTATCTTCCCGAGCTTCACGGCCAGCTGACTCGACGTCAGGTCCCCCGCCCGCTTATGAAGCTGCTTTTCCTGCTGTATGAGCTTGATGAGCTGCGGTGCTGGGGCTGCGCAGACCGCCTCGGCTTGGGCGACGTACTCGGCGCGGGTCGAGGCGGCATCAGCCGGGGCGGCCCAGACGGCGATCAGCCCCACCGACAGAACGAACGGCACAACAGCTTTCCGCATGCTCCCTCTCCCTACCTCAGGTTCCCCTACCCGGAGCGATGGTACCGGCCCGATTTACGCCCCATGTAAGGCGGCGTAAGCTGGACCCGGGGCCGGTCGCCTGCTCGACTACGCCGGTCCGGTGTTACGGGCCGCCCGCGAGCGCGAGGGCGCGACGCAGCGAGAAGTCGCTGAGCGCGCGGGGGCGAGCACGGCGACCGTCTCCCGCCTTGAGAACGGCATAGCGGTCC
>DASXSZ010000108.1:0-15880 GCA_036505735.1 Solirubrobacterales bacterium | reverse complement strand
CTGGGTCGCACCGTCGCCGGCGAAGTACGGCCAGTCGTGCCAGTCGGTGCTCTCCTTGTCCTTGCAGTACTTCTCGTAGTAGGTCTCGATGAAGCGCTCGTCCTGGCGCCAGATCGTCTCGAAGATCCCCGGCCACGGGTTGCGGATGCAGATGTTGCCCGCCTTGCCGCTCCCCGCCTCGACGACTTCACCGGTTTCGTCGTAGATCACGGGGTAGATGCCGAGCACGCCCGGACCGCAGCTGCCCGGCTTCATCGGTTGCAATGCGGGCAGCGTGCTGCCCAGGAAGCCACCGTTCTCGGTCTGCCACCACGTGTCCACGATCGCCGCCTCGCCCTTGCCGACGACGTCGAAGTACCACCGCCAGACGTCGGGCTCGATCGGCTCGCCGACCGTGGTCATGTGCTTGAAGTGGTAGTCGTACTTGGCTGGCTCATCCGGCCCCAGCTTGCGGAGCATGCGGATCGTCGTCGGCGCGGTGTGGAAGATGTTCACCCCGAGCTTCTCGGCGATCCGCCAGGGACGCCCGGCATCCGGGTACACGGGCACGCCCTCGTACATCACGCTCGTCGTCCCCAGGGCCAGCGGCCCGTAGACGATGTAGGAGTGCCCGGTGATCCAGCCGATGTCGGCGAAGCACCAGTAGGTGTCGTCCGGGTGGATGTCCTGGTAGTACTTCGACGTGCCGGCGACGTAGGAGAGGTATCCACCGGTGCTGTGCTGGCACCCCTTGGGACGACCCGTTGTGCCGCTGGTGTACATCAGGAACAGTGGGGCCTCGGCCGGCATCGAGACGGGATCGACCTTCTTGCCCCGATAGTCATCGAGCAGGTCGTCGATGAAGTAGTCGCGGCCCTCGACCATCTCGCTCTCGGAGTGATACTCGCCAGGCACACGGCGCCAGACGAGCACCTTCTCGACCTCGGCGCCCTCCTTCTTGGCGGCCTCGATCGCCTCGTCCGCCTTCACCTTGTGATCGATCAGCTCGCCGCTGCGGTAGTAGCTGTCTATCGTCACCAGGATCTTGCTCTGGGAGTCCGCTACCCGGCCGCCGCAGGCGGCGCCGCTGAAGCCGCCGAACACCTCGGAGTGGATGACTCCCAGGCGCGCGCAGGCGAACATCGAGATCGGGAGCTCGGGGAGCATCGGCAGGTGGAAGGTGACCCGGTCGCCTGTCTCGACGCCGCCGAAATCCTTCAGCAGCGCGGCGAACTCATTCACCCGGTCATATAGCTGCTGGTAGGTGACCTCCTGGGTCTCCTGGTCCTCCGGCTCAGGTACCCAGATGAACGCCGGCTTGTCCGCGCTCGTCTCCAGGTGCCGGTCGATGCAATTGACGCTGGCGTTCAGGCGACCGCCGACCCACCATTTCCAGAAGGGCGGGTTGCTGGTGTCGAGGATCGTGTCCCATTTCTTGTCCCAGGTGAGCAGCTCGGCGTACTCCTCGAAGCACTCGGGAAAGTGCTCCTCGCTGAAGCGATCGAAGATCGCGGGGTCGTTGGCGTTCGCCTGCTTGACGAAGCTCTCGGGAGGCTTGACGTACTCCTCCTCCCGCCAGTGAACGGCAATCTGCGCCTCGGTGGAGACCGCTGACCCTGTGTCCGTTGAGGCGCCCGGGTTTCGGTCGGTCGGTGTCATTTGCTCAAGTCCTTTCTGTTGCTCCTCGGCTACATCCAGTTTTTCGAAGTTTGGAGGAGGGGCGGCGCCGGTTCGGCGCCGCTCCTCCTGATGTTCAGGGCACTGCGCGCATGGTCAGTACTTAGGAGCCGTCGTGCGGTCGCCCGATACCACCTTGAGGGGGGCGACCGGTGCAATGGTTCGACCGAAGGTCGAATTGATCACCGCCGCGAATGACGCATACCAGGCCGCGACCGCCGTGGCGAGGCCGATGTAGCCGCCCCACTTGATCACGTTCGTGTGGTCACCGGAGTTGCCGGCGGCCAAGAGGATGAAGGTGATCGTCAGCAGGAGGAACACCAGCGCAACCGCCCCGGTCGTCCTCAGCGAGGCGAGGAACATGTAGGCGGTGAAGATCGCCCACCCCCAGAGGTAAAGGCCGATCGCATCGCCGGCCTGTGCCTCGGGAATGTCGGCTACGTTCAACGTCACCAGCAGCCAGTACGAGATCCAGAAGGCGCCAAACGAGGTGAACGCGGTCGCACCGAAGGTGTTCCCGGTACGGAACTCCCACATTCCAGCCAGCAGTTGCGCGATGCCGCCGTAGGCCAGCGCGAGCCCGAGAACCACCGGCTCGCCCGCCTTGTTGACGATCTCTGCGTTGTACATGCTGAGCACGAACGTGGTCATCGCGAACCCGGCCAGCCCAAGGGGCGCAGGATCGGCAGGGAGCCACGTTCCGACAGGTCTTGCTTCCATGTCTCTCCTCTCTGATGCCGGCCGAACCCGGCCCAAACCCACATACAGCGCCGCGGTTCGGCGGGCGGCTACGTAGTGAGGGTTCTGAAATCGGCAATACCCGGCGGGAACCGTTTGCTAACGCAAAGGATCTGACTAGTCAGAGCCCGGCCGCCTGGGCGAGCAGGGAGACCTGCTCGGGATCCGAGGCGCAGGGAAACAGGACGAGCTCGTCGCAGCCGACGGACTCGAACGCCGAGATGTACTGCTTCACGGTGTCCGCGTCTCTGGCGGTGCCGTCGACGATCGCCTGGGCGGTCTCGTCGCCGAGCCAGGCGTAGTAGTCGAGGAGGTCGTGCTCCGCATTCTTCTGAGCGTCGGGTCCCAGTGAGAAGTAGGCGAGCGCCATCTTGTACGGCTGGCCCTCGCGCCCTTGTTGCTTCCAGGCCTCGTCGAGCTTCGCCACATCTTCGGCGAACTGGCCCGGGCCGGCGCCGCCCTGCGTCCAGCCGTCGCCGAACTTAGCCGCGCGCTCGAGGGCTGTCTTGACATAGCCGCCGACCAGCAGCGTCGGGCCCTCGCCTAGCGGCCGTGGGCCGACCTTCGATTCGAGCTCGCCGTCGCCATTCCATATCGCGCGAATCTTCTCCAGCGCCGAGTCCAGCCATTTCCCGCGGCCGGACATGTCGAGGCCGCTGATCTCGTAGTCATCCTCGCGCCGTCCGGCGGCGATGCCGAGGACCGCTCTCCCGCCGCCGGCGAGTGCGTCGAGCGAGAGGATCTGCTTGGCGACGAGGGCGGGATTCATCCGCAGTGGGCCGAGCATGACGTCGGTGGCGAGGCGGATCCGATCGGTGACGGCGGCGGCTGCGGAGAGGGCGATCAGGGACTCGAAGTTTGAATAGACGATCCGGTCGATCGTTCCGAGGGTGCTGAATCCTGCGTCTTCCGCAGCGTGAGCCCAGTCGGTGAGCTGCCTGCCGCTTGTGCCCGGGACCGTGTTCGGGAGTCCGATTCCGACCTGCATTCCTCTCCTTTCGTCGGTCCTATAGTCGGTCCGTGGCTCCCTCCCAAGCTACCGAGTTGGTTGCGTGGGCAAACGAGCTGCTGGAGACCGCCCGGGTCGGACGGCTGGGCTTGCTGGATCAGGAAGGGGGGCCACGGGTCCTGCCCGTCACCTACGCGATTGCCGACGGGCGGATCTGGAGCGCGATCGACCGCAAGCCGAAGCGTCCGGGTGAGCCGGCGCGGCTGCGGTTCCTGAGGCGGGATCCACGCGCGGCGCTGACAGTCGACCGGTATTCCGACGATTGGGATCAGCTGGCCTGGGCCCAGGTTCTGGGACGGGTGTCGATCATCGAGGTGGCCGACGGAGCGAACGGGCTCGAGGCGCTCAGCGCGAAGTACGAGCAGTATCGGAGGGAGCCGCCGCCGGGTCCTCTGCTGGCTCTTCAGCCGGAGAGGTATCTGTGGTGGCGAGCTGCGGATCTGGAGGGCTGAGCCTGGCGTAGCGGCGGCCGCGACGGGTGATCAGGATCTCGTCGCCGGCGGCAACCCGCTGCATCCAGAAGCCGAGCTGGTTGCGAAATTCATGCGCGCCGACGGTGATCTCGGAACAGTCGGTTTCGGAAGAGGGAGTGGAGCTGACGGGACTCGAACCCGTGGCCTTCGGCGTGCCACGCCGACGCTCTCCCAGCTGAGCTACAGCCCCAGAGAGTTCGTATTCGGCGGCATAGTTTATCGACGCCCTTTGCCCGTTCTTGGGAGGCGTCAAGCGGAGGTGAATGCCGCTCTTCCCCTCTTCTACGCGGTCGAACGGGATCAGGTAGTTGCGGCCCAATTCGTGGCAGTGAGCCGCGACCAGGTCAACCTCGTGAGCCCGGTACTTGTTTCGCACATACCCGTTGGGCGTGTGCCAACTGCTCACGAGATGGATCTGCAACACCTCTCCGCTCAGCCGGGCGGACTTGCATTGCACCCGATAGAGCCGTTCTCCGAGGCCGAAGATCAGGTCGCAACGCGAGTGCTCCGAAAGCGGCTTGAAGACTTCGACGCCGAGCTGAACCGCTTCGAGCGCGATCGCCATCTCGCCAATCGTGCCGCGAAGGTTTGGATTCATGCGAACGTATGTTCGCCTTTCAAGCCGCACAGGTGACGCGCGGAGCGTCACGGATGTGTAACGAGGGCGAGACAGAAGCCGGCCCGACGAGCGGACGCTACGCCGCGCGGTCCTGCTCGTGGCCGTCCTCGTCCACGTCGAGGACGATGCCGTCGCGGCGCGTGTCTCGCACCACGAAGTCGAATGGGGCCCTCTCCTCCAGCTCCCTGAGGAGCTCGACCGGCCCTTCGAGGTTCATCGAGACCGTAGCCCGGCCGCCCGAGAACCGCTTCACCGTGATCTCGGATGCCCCGTTGATCCCGGCCGCCGCGTCCTCGAAGCCGGTCAGCTGGGCGAAGTCGTTCAGGGGCCCCACCTCGACCTCGACCTGACCCGCGTACATCCCGCCGGCAGCGGTCCGCGCCGGCTCGGTCCCCACCGGCGGGCGCTCCTCGATCCCGAGGCGAACGCGCGCGGTCTCGGCCAGGTCGGAGACCCTCGCCCCCAGCTCGTCCCGGAGCTTCGACAGCTCGCTCACCCGATCCGCCATCTGGACCGCGTCCTCCAGAGCCTTCATCCGGATCCTCGTCGCCTGGCGACGCGCCTGCCCATATATCTCCTCGATCCCCCTGCTCACCGCCGCGGCCATCGGCCGCTTGAGAGCATCCTGCAGCCGCCTCTCGCGCTCGACGACCCGCTCGGCGAGCCGCTGCGCCTCCCGCTCCAGGCGGGCGAGACGAGCATCCCGCGCCTCGATCGCCGCATCGACCTCCTCAGGGTCGTAGCCGAGCAGGGCGCGCCGGAAGCGCTCCTTCGACACGGCCGCAGCGTACGGCGGCCTTCGGACGCCTAATGGCGGGACAGGCCCTGATCAAGCCGCGCCGCGCGCGCCCGCCAGATCCAGCTCGATCCGCCCCGCCTCCCCCCAGAGCACCTCCAGGCGGTAGCGCTCGCGCAGCTCGGGCGTGAAGATGTGCAGCACCGAATCCAGATAGTCCATCAGCACCCACTCAGCCTCCCGCTCACCCTCCACGCGGGCCGGCAGCCACCCCTCCCTCTTCATCCGGTGGTAGATCTCGTCGTGGACCGCCTTCGCCTGCCGCTCATTGCGGGCCGTGCAGATCACCAGGTAGTCCGTGTAACCCACCAGCTGGCGCACATCGAGCGCGACCAGGTCCGACGCACCCTTCTCGTCGGCGATCCCCGCCAGCCTCCTGGCGAGCTGCTCCGGGGCCATCTGCGCCCCCCGCGTCACCGGTAGAGACCCCTCTTCGCGATCAGCTCGATCACCCGATCCGGGACCAGATGCCGCAGCGGCCTTCCCTCCCGTGCCCGCTGCCTGACTGTGGTCGAGGACGCTCCGCAAAGTGGCATGTCGATTATCTCCGCTCGATCGGCGGCACCGAGCCGCTCGAGCGCAGACCGGACCGCTCCCAGCCCCACTCCCGGACGCGGCACCACCCCGAGCGTCGCCAGCTCGAGCACCCTGGCCGGCTCCTTCCAGCTCGCCAGCCCGGCCGCCATGTCGGCGCCGAGCAGGAAGAACATCTCCGCCTCCGGCTGCCCATCGGCAAGCAGCTCGAGCGTCCGGTAGCTGTAGGAGACCTCGTCGCGCCCGACCTCGAGGTCCGATGCCTCCACCCCATCCTCACCGTCGGCGGCCAGCCCGGCCATCTCCAGCCGCACCTCCGCCCCCGGATCCTCCTCGATCTCCTTGTGCGGGGCCCTGCGCGTGACCATCAGCAGGACCCGATCCAGCCCGAGTTGCCAGCGGGCCTCCTGCGCGAGGAGCAGATGACCGACGTGAGGCGGGTTGAAGGCGCCTCCGAGGACCCCGATCCGCGCGACCGCACTACTCCCTGATCTGCCCGCTGCCGTGGACGACGTACTTGGTCGTGGTCAGCTCGCGCAGCCCGATCGGACCGCGCGCATGCAGCTTCTGGGTCGAGTTGCCGATCTCCGCACCCATCCCGAACTCGTAACCGTCCGTGAAGCGGGTCGACGCATTGACGTAGACCGCCGCCGAGTCGACCGCTTCCGTGAACTCGTCCCCGACCTCGGCCGAGCGCGTCACGATCGCGTCGGAATGCCCGGTGCCATGCCTGTTGATGTGCTCGATCGCCTCGCCCAGCGAATCCACCACCCCTACCGCCATCTTCAGCCCGTGGTACTCGGTGTCCCAATCGACGTCCGTGGCCTCCCCGACGGGCGCCGCGCTCGCCGCGTCCCGGGTCCGCTCATCCCCCACCAGCTCGACGCCGGCCCCGCTCAGCTTGGTCAGCAGTCCCGGCAGCAGCTCCGCCGCCACATCGCGGTGGACAAGCAGCGTCTCGGCCGCGTTGCACACACCCGGCCGCTGCACCTTCGCGTTGTAGGCCACCCGCTCGGCCATCTCGAGATCGGCGTCCTGGTGCACGTAGACGTGGCAGTTCCCCGCCGCCGCGTACATGACCGGGACCTTGGCGACCTTCTTGAGCGCGTCCTTCAGACCCTCGCCGCCGCGCGGAATGATCAGGTCGACCAGCCCCTCCTGCGTGGCCAGCTCCTCGAGCTGCTCGTGGCCCCCGCCGGAGAGAAGCGAGACCGACGCAGCGGGCAGCTCGGCCGCCGCCAGGGCGTCAGCGAGAACGCCCCCGAGGAACGCGTTCGAGCTCTCCGCGCTGCTCGAGCCGCGGAGCACCGCGGCGTTGCCGCTCTTCAGGCAGAGCGCCGCCGCGTCGATCGTCACGTTCGGCCGTGCCTCATAGACCACGGCGACCACGCCGATCGGGACTCGCTTCTTCGCGACCTCCAGGCCGTTCTCGAGCGTCCATCCCTCGACCACTTCGCCGACCGGATCGTCGAGGTCGGCGATCTCCCGGACGCCCTTCGCCATCTCAGCGATCCGCGCCTCGGTCAGCGTCAGCCGGTCGATCAGCGCCTCGTTCAGCCCCTCCTCGCGACCTGCGTCGACGTCGGAGCGGTTGGCTTCGAGCAGGGGCCCGATGCTCGCCTCGATCCGGTCCGCCAGGTCGCGCAGGCAGGCGTCCTTCTCGTCGCGGCTGACGCGCGCCAGCACGTGCGAGGCATCCTTCGCCTCGCGGCAGATCTGCTCGACGGTCTTCGCGGCCGTGGCCATAGCGAAAGAGTAACCGTGCCGGACGTGCTGCCTGACGCGCGTCCTGCGGAGTCGTCAGACCTGGATGGACTTGACCGCGAGGAACTCCTCGAGGCCGAACCGGCCCAGCTCCCGGCCGTGGCCGGATTGCTTGACGCCGCCGAACGGAGCAAGCGGATTGAACGTGGCGCCATTGATCTGCACCTGCCCGGTCCGCATCCGGCGGGCGAAGGCCTTCGCCCGCTCGGGGTCGGCCGACCAGACCCCTCCGTCGAGCCCGTAGATCGTGGAGTTGGCGATCTCGGCGGCCTCGTCCTCGGATTCGTACGGAATGATCGAGAGCACCGGCCCGAAGATCTCCTCCTGGGCGATCGTCATGTCCGGCCTCACGTCGGAGAAGACCGTGGGCCGCACGAAGTAGCCGGTCTCGAGCCCCTCGGGCGGCTCGGCGCCCCCGGTGACGAGTCGCGCGCCCTCCTCCTCGCCCTTCTTGATGTATCCCCGCACCCGCTCCTGCTGGGCCGCGGACACCAGCGGCCCGAGCCGCGTGTCAGCGTCGAACGGATCTCCCGGGCTCGCCCGCTCGGCCGCGGCCGCGGCCACCTGCTCCGCCTCGGCGAGCTTCTCGCGGGGGACGAGCATCCGGGTGTGGGCGCTGCAGGTCTGTCCCGAGTTGAGGTAACAGTTCGCGACCCCGAATCCGACCGCGGTATGCATATCCGCGTCGTCCAGGATCACGTTCGCCGACTTGCCGCCCAGCTCGAGGGCGACCGTCTTGACTGTCTGCGAGGCGACCTCGCTGACCCGCCTGCCGGCGCGGGTCGACCCGGTGAACGAAACCATGTCCACTCCCTCGTGGCGCGCGATCGCCTCGCCGACAACTGGCCCGTATCCGGTGACCAGGTTGAAGACGCCGGCGGGCAACTCGAGCGAGTCGATGATCTCGGCGAGGATGAAGGAGGTGAGCGGAGTGACCTCGCTCGGCTTCACCACCACCGCGCACCCGGCGGTCAGGGCGGGCGCGACCTTGGCGCAGATCTGGTGGAGCGGATAGTTCCAGGGCGTAATGCAGCCGACCACGCCGATCGGCTCCCGGACGACCAGCGAGTTGCCGACCTGTTCCTCCCAGGCCACCTCCGAGGCGACCTGTGCCATCGATCCGAAGTCCATCGCCGGCAGGCCGGCCTGAATGGTGCGCGCCTGAGCGAGCGGCATGCCGACCTCGGCGGCGACCAGGGCCGCGATCTCATCCCCGCGCTCCGCCAGCACAGCGCTGATCGCCATGCAAGCCTCGACCCTGGACTCGACCGGGACCTCGCGCCAGGCCTCGAACCCGGTCCGCGCGGCCTCAACGGCCCGGTCGACGTCCTCCGCGGTCCCCTCGGGAATCCGGCCGATCACCTGCTCCGTGGTCGAGTCGACCACTTCGATTGTCCCGGAACCCGCAGGCCCCACCCACCCGCCGCCGATGTAGAGGCGGTCCCGAACGGTCTCCTCAGTGGGGTGTCCCAGCTGGACGGGGGCCGTGGTCTCAGTGGCCAAGTCGTGCTCCTCTCATGCGGTGGTCGCGGTGGCCGCCTCGGTCGTCGTCTTGGGTGCCCCGGCGTCCTCGGCGATCGCTTCGGCGGTCCGGTGGGCGAGCGCCATGATCGAGATCATCGGATTGGTCCCCGATGAGGTCGGGAAGGCGCTCCCGTCGCCGATCCAGACACCCTTGGTGTCGTGCAGCTCGCCCCACGGCCCGGCGACCGAGGCCTGCGGGTCCGATCCCATCCGGCAAGCGCCCATCTGGTGGGCGCTGAACAGTTTGTAGCCGCCGGCCCGGAAGGGGATGCGCTTGACGCCCGCGATGAACGCCTCGAGATCGTCGCCGCGCCGCCAGGTGGGCGCCCCCTCGGCGAGCGGCCCGATCTGGTGGGCGCCGGCGGCCTCGTGGAGGCGGATCTGCACCTCAATGCCCCTCTTCAAGTTCTCGAGGTCCAGCGGATCGGTGACCGCATAGGTCGGCACGGCCTCCCCGTTCGCGTCGACGCTCACCTGCCCGCCACCACGATCTCGAGTCAACGAGATGAAGGTCCCGGTGAAGCGGAACTCCTCCATCCGCTGCTTGTGGTCGGCACCGGAGACCCACGGCGTCGCGGAGCCGATCAGGCCCGGTGCGTACTGGGCCGTCTCGATCAGGAAGCCATAACCCTCGCCGGTGTCGGCGAACTCGTCGCAGAGCCCGGCCTGCGGCGGGCCCCACCATGCCTGCTGGTCGGTTCCGTAAGCCCCGCCGACCACGCTCGACGGGTGCAGCCGCAGGTTGTGACCGACGGCCGGCCCGCCGATCCCCGAGCGCAGCAGCAGCGCCGGCGACTCGAGCGAGCCGCAGGCGACCACCACCCGCGGCGCCCGCACGGCGACCTGCGCGCCGCGGCCGTCGGGCGTCTGCCACACGGCCTCGACGCCGGTTGCACGCCCGCCGTCGGTGAGGATCCGCATCGCACGGGTGAAGGTGAGGAAGCGCGCGCCGTGCTCCTGCGCATCCGCCAGCCAGGTGCGGTCGGCGCTCCGCTTGCTGCCGGATTGATCGCCGAAGCCGAGGTATCCGGCCATCTCCGGCGTGTAGCTCGCGGGCTTGGTGTTGCGGATGATGGTCTCGAAGCTCCAGCCCAGCGCCTCGGCGCCCTCGCGCAGCCTCTGCTGCGTGCCGTTCAGATCGCTGCAGCGATCGTTCGCGCCGATCCGGTTCCAGACCGCATCGAGGTGGCGCTCGTAGTCGGCACCGTCGACCCCCTCGAGGCCGTGTGCCGCCCACTGCTCCCTGACCCAGGGGCGGGTGCGCAGGCAGTTGGTCCAGTTGATGGTGGTGCCGCCGCCCAGCGTCGTCCCCGCGACCAGGCTGACGTTGCCGTCGGCGGTCGGCGTCGGCCCCCCTCGCCAGAACATCTCCTGATAGGCCTTGAGCTCGAGCTGCGCGAAGTCGGACTCGTTGTAGTAGCCGGAAGCCTCGAGGACGACGACGTCCAGGCCGCCCGCGGCGAGCACGGCTGCGACCACCGCCCCGCCGGAGCCCGAGCCGACGATGCAGACGTCTGCCTCGAGCGTCTCCTCCGAGCCCTGCGGCTCGTGAACGCTGAGCGGCTTCTCAACCTGCGGCGGCGCGGAGATCGGCCCCGGGTACCCGAACGCTGCCCAGTTCGGGTTCTGACCGGTCTGCGGGTCGGGCGCCCCGTAGTGGAGGAAGAGCGTCATCCCGATCAACGCGGCCACCCCCGCCGCCGCCCGCGGATCGGAGAGCGCAGTGTTGCGGAGGATCTGCTCGCGAGACTCCTGCGAGGGCGCGCGGGTGATCCCCTGACCCCCCACAGCGTCGATCAACTGAAGCAGCCCCCCGCGCAGCTCGGGATCGGGGATCTCGGAGATCAGCTGGGCCGCACCGGCGTCGACCCCCAGGTCGCTCGCCTTCCGACCCCAGAGCCCGTCCGGGTCGCGCTCGCGCGGCAGCGAGGGCACGACGGTGTCGCAGACGGCGGTCAGGATCGCCCGCTGGGAATCGCTGAGCACGCCCGCTTCCTCTCCGGCACCCATCGCCAAGGGACTCTAGTACGTCCTGGCTGGCTGGCCAGTCGTGAGCCGCCCACGTGCGAGGACCGCCAAGACGGTCGCACCGGCGGCGGCGACCGCGGCCGCGGCGAAGGCCGCCGAGGCCCCATTGTGCTGGGCCAGCGGCCCGGAGAGCGCGTTGCCGGCGGCCGCCCCGAACGCGAGCGAGGTCGACTGCCAGCCGAACGCCTCCGCGGCGGCTGCCCCGGCGTGATCCTCGACCAGCAGCGCGACCGTGGTGACGATCGGGTTGAGGGCGGCACCGGCGACCAGCAGCGGGAGAACCATCAGCCCGAAGGAGGGCGTCGCGATCAGCGGGACGAGCGCGATGACGTAGAGGGCCAGCAGCAACGTGAGTCGAGCCGACGCGGTCGGTCCCCACCTCCTCGAGGCGTATGCGATTGCCCCCAGGACACCGCCCAGCGACATCGCGGCGAGCAGCAGACCGCTTACGGCGGGAACGCCGCGCGCGCCCGCCAGCGCCGGGATCGCCAGCTCGACGCAGCCCAGCGCCACGGCGAAGGCCAGGTTGACCGCCAGCGCCAGACGAACCCCGGGTGAGCGGAGCGCGCTGCGGCGCGATTCGGGCGGGTTCGCATGCAGCTGCCGCGGCATCACAACCGCGAGCGCGAGGGTCCCGGCGCTCGACAGTGCACCGACGACGAGGACCGCCGCAGCGGCGGATGCGAGCGCAACCATCGCGGCCAGCAGGAGCGGGCCGAGCAGCACCGCCAACTCCTGGGTGAGCGTGACGACGCTGTACGCGGCCGTCCGGTCCTCGGTCCCCGCCATCCGCCCCCAGGCAAGCCTCATGCTCGCCGAGACCGGCGGCTCCCCCAGCCCGACCGGGATCGCGAAGAGCAGCACCGGCCATGACGCCCCCTCCGCCTGGGTCCACGCGACCAGCCCCGCGAAGCCCGCCAGGTGGAGCGCAGCGCAGGGAACGAGGACCGGCGCAGGCCCATGGCGGTCCATCAGCCGGCCCTGAATCGGGCGCGTGGCTCCCGTGGCGATCAGGAAAGCGCCCGCCGAGGCGCCCGCCAGGGAAAGTGAGCCGCCCGCCTCCCGGACCACCAGGATGATCCCGAGCCCCGCGGCCGCCTGGGTGAGCTGCGCGACGAGCCCGGCGGCGCCCTGCCGCAAGGCCGTCCGGTCGCGCAGAAGGGAGGGCACCCGTGACCTAGGTGAGGACGAAGTAGTCCCGGTGCACGGCCTCCTCCGAGGCGTGCGGAATCAACTCGCGAACCCTCTCGGTCCGCAGTCCCTTGATCCTGCGGAGCTCGCCGGCGGAGTAATTGACGATGCCCTTGCCGATCGTCTGTCCGTCGCAGGTGACGTCCACCGCGTCGCCGGCGTCGAACTCCCCCTCGACCTCGGTGATCCCGACTGGCAGCAGGCTGCTGCCGCTCTCTCGCAGGACCTTTGCCGCGCCGTCGTCAACGCGCAGTGCGCCGTGGCTCGGCTTCGCGTAGCGCAGCCAGAGCTTGAAGCTCGAGGCCCGCTCCGGATGCGGCAGGAATCGGGTGCCCGTCGCCTGGCCCGCGGCCGCGGAGAGCAGCGTCCCCTCGGCCGTCCCGTCGCAGATCACCGCCCCGATGCCCGACGCGCCCGCCATTCCCGCGGCGGCAACCTTGCTGCGCATTCCGCCGAGCCCGAACGGCGAGGTGTGCTCGCCGATCTCGTACGCGGCCAGCTGCGCCTCGTCCGTGACCTCAGCGACCAGCTCGGCTTCCGAGTGGCGCCGCGGATCCCTCGAGTAGAGCCCGGCTTGGTCGGTGAGCAGCACGAGCAGGCGCGCCTCGAGCATGATCGCCACCTGGGCGGCGAGGAAGTCGTTGTCGCCGAAGGTGATCTCGTCGGTGGCCGTCGTGTCGTTCTCGTTGACGACCGGGACCACTCGCCAGGCGAGCAGCCGGTTGAGGGTCTGGCGCGCGTTCAGGTAGTGGGTGCGAAGCTGGAGGTCGGAGGCCGTGAGGAGGACCTGCCCGGCGCGGACGTCGCCCTTCGCCAGCCTCTCCTCGTAGGCGCGAAACAGGCTGCCCTGGCCGATGGCGGAGGCGGCTTGCAGCTCGTCGATCGCGGACGGGCGCCGTGGCAGCTCGAGCACGCGCATTCCCCGAGCAATTGCGCCGGAGGTGACCAGGACGACGTTCTCGCCGCCGGCATGCAGTTCAACGACCTGCGCGCAGACGCGGTCGAGGACATCGCTGCGAAGCGCGCCGCCCTCTCCGGCGACGATCGACGTGCCGAGTTTGGCGACCACGGTCATGGCGCGGCGATTGTAGGTACGCACATGCGCGCCGCGCGGGCGTATTCTCGCCTCATGGTGGAGCTTCGAGCCGTGCGCGTCGCCGCGGTCCAGGCGACGCCGGTGATCCTCGACGCACCGGCCTCCGTCGCGAAGGCGGTCGGCCTGATCGGGGAGGCGGCCGGGGACGGGGCCGAGCTGATCGTGCTCCCGGAGACCTTCGTGCCGCTCTATCCCTCCGACACTTGGGCGAAGGCCGCGGCCGCTTTCGACGGTTTCGACGAGCTCTGGGAGCGTCTCTGGTCGAACTCGGTCGAGGTTCCCGGCCCTCTCGTCGACGAGCTAGCCGCCACCTGCGCCGAGCACGGCGTGCATGTCGCGATCGGGGTCAACGAGCGCGAGCTCAAGCGCCCGGGGACGATCTACAACGCGCTGCTCCTGATCGGCCCCGATGGGCTGATCACCAAGCACCGCAAGCTTATGCCGACCCATCACGAACGGCTCTTCCACGGAATCGGAGCCGGCGGCGACCTCAATGCGGTAGAGACGCCACTGGGGCGGATCGGCGGACTGATCTGCTGGGAGAACCGTATGCCACTGGCGCGCTACGCCGTCTACACCACCGGCCCGCAGATCTGGGTGGCGCCCACGGCCGACGACAGCGACGGCTGGCTGGCGAGCATGCGGCATATCGCGATCGAGTCGGGCGCCTACGTCGTCTCCGTGCCCCAGTACATCCCGCGCTCGGCGTTCCCCGACGACTTTCCCGCCACGCTGCCGGACCACGAGGTCTTCTGCCGGGGGGGCGCTGCGATCATCGAGCCGACGGAGGGGGACGTGATCGCGGGACCGCTCTACGACCGAGAGGGGATCGTGACCGCGGACTGCGACCTCCGCGCGGGCCTGCATGCGAAACGCTGGTTCGACTCCGTAGGCCATTACAGCCGCGAGGACGTGCTGATGGCGGAGATCGAGGCGTCGCCCGCGGAGTCGCTCCCGCCGGCCGCGAATCAGGACGGGTCGAGCTCGAACTCGAGCTCGCCCACCACGACCTCGTCGCCGGGCTCGAACCCGGCCCGCTGAAGCTCGGCGATTACGCCGATCTCGCGTAGCCGACCCTCGAGGTAATCGAGAGCCTCAGGGTTCTCGAGGTCATGGCGCGCGATCAACAGCTCGATGCCGCGGCCCGCGACCCGGAACCTCCCCTCGCCCTCCGGGACGACCTCGAATCCCTCCTCGTCGCCGGGGCGGTAGACCCGATGCTCGGCCTCGAAGCCCGCCGAGGTCCGCGGCGCCGCCTCCTCGGGCAACGCCGCGAAGATCGCCGCGGTCAGCTCATCGAGACCGGCGCCGGTCGCCGATGAGATGCCGAGCACCTCGACCGCGTCCCGCGCACGCCGGCGGCGCCAGTCCGAGAGCAGCCGGTCGGCCTCGTCGCTGGGGACCAGGTCAATCTTGGAGAGAGCGACCACCTGAGGCAGATCCTGCAGCCCGGCACCGTACCCGGCTAGCTCCCCTCGCACCGCCTCATAGTTCGACTCAGGATCACCCTCGGCCGGAGCGACCTCGACCAGGTGCACCAGCAGCCGGCAGCGCTCGACGTGGGCCAGGAACTCGTGCCCCAGGCCGGCGCCCTCCGCCGCCCCCTCGATCAGCCCGGGGATGTCGGCGAGGACCAGCTGCCGGTCATCGAGCTCGATGGTCCCCAAATTGGGCTCGACGGTCGTGAAGGGATAGTCGGCGACCTTCGGCTCGGCGCGCGTCAGCCGGGCGAGCAGGGAGGACTTGCCCGCGTTCGGTGGGCCGACCAGTCCGACGTCGGCGAGCAGCTTGAGCCGCAGCTCGATCTCACCGGACTCGCCCTCGAGCCCGCGCTCGGCGAACCGCGGTGCCTGGCGCGTGGAGGTGGCGAAGCGCTTGTTGCCGTGCCCTCCCGAGCCGCCGCGCGCGACCACGACACGCTGGCCATCCGCCAGCAGCTCCGCCTCCGACCCGTCGATCCCGCGCACGACCGTCCCCGGTGGAACCGGGATCACCCTGTCCTCCCCCCTCTCGCCGTGCTGACGCTTCCCCTTGCCGTGTTTTCCCCGACCAGCGCGAAAGTGCCTACTCCGGCCAAGGGAGGCGAGATCGCGGCGCTGGGCATCGCAGGCCAGCACGACGTCGCCGCCCCGTCCGCCGTCGCCTCCGTCGGGACCGCCTCGCGGCACGTGCGCCTCGCGGCGAAAGCTGACGATGCCGTTCCCGCCGCGGCCGCCTTCCACGTAAATCTTCGCTCGGTCGAAGAGCATGCGCCGACGAAGTTAGTGCCGCGGGGCTCAACCGGTGCTCATCCCGACTCGGCGGGTCGCGCCCTCGGCAGCCAACGCCGGCGGCGCCTCGGTCAGGCCGAGCGCCATCTCGGGGCGCGGCGGCGCGCCCTGCGCGGCACGGTGCACCTCCTCGGCGACCCGCACCTCAGCAGGTCCCGCCCGGGCAGGGCTAGGCGGCTAGT
>DASXSZ010000107.1:0-15327 GCA_036505735.1 Solirubrobacterales bacterium | reverse complement strand
ACCACCAGCGGCAGCCCGAAGGCGTCGCAGCGCCGGATGAAGCCTGCCGCCTTCTCGGAGGCGGCCGAGTCGATCGCTCCGCCCAGGTGATGGGGCTGGTTGGCGATCACGCCGACCGGGTGCCCGTTGAGGCGGGTCAGCGCCGTGACCATGTTCCTGGCCCAGCGCGGGGAGAGCTCGAGCATCGAGCCGGCGTCCCCGATGCAGCGGATCACCGAGCGGACGTCGTAGACCTTGCGGGGACTGGCGGGTACCGCGGCGCCGGGATCGCGGGCAAAGGGCTCCTGCGGCAGGACGGGGTCGGGGGGCAGCGCAGAGCTCTGGGGCAGGTGGCCGAGCAGGTCCCGCACGACCTCCGCCGCGGAGCGGTCATCGGTGGCGACCAGGTCGCAGACCCCGTTTCGCGAGTGGACGCGGGGGCCGCCGAGCTCGTCCATCGTCACGCTCTCGCCCATCACCTCCTCGACCACGCCCGGGCCGGTCAGGAAGAGCCGGGAGCCTTCGGTCATCACCACGAAGTCGGTGAGGGCGGGGGAATAGGCGCCGCCGCCGGCGGAGGTGCCGGTGATCACGCTGATCTGGGGCACGCGGCCGGAGAGGGCCACGTGCGCGCGAAAGATCGCGCCATAGCCGCCGAGAGCGCCCGCGCCCTCGTCGATTCTCGCCCCGCCGGAGGCGATGAAGCCGACCACTGGGGCGGAGGCCCTGCCGGCCAGCTCCAGGACGCGCACGATCGTCTCCGCCTGGGCGGTGCCGAGCGATCCGCCCGCGAAGCCCTGGTCCTGCGCGTAGCAGTAGACCGCGCGCCCGCCAACGGTGCCTGCGCCCGCGACCACGCCGTCGCCCGGCGTGGAACGCGCCGACCGCGACTCGATTCGCGTCCGGACAAACTCGAGCGAGCCGGGGTCGCAGAGGGCCTCCAGCCGCTCGAGGGGGGTGAGGCGCTCCCGCTCGTCGGGCCGCTCGCGGATTCGGGCCGGCGCCGGGACCTGGTCCCGGGTGGCCAGGGCGGGCCTCAAGCTACCGCCTCCATGCAGAGCACCACGTTGTGCCCGCCGAAACCGAAGGAGTTGCTGATCCCGACGGGCGGGTGACCGTTGAGCGGCAGCGCCTTCGCCTCGCCCGGCACGTAGTCGAGGTCGAGGCCCTCGTCTGGCTCCTCGTAGTTGAGGGTGGGAGGTGCGAGCTTCGACCTCAGCGCCTCGAGCGTGGCCACGCCCTCGACGGCACCGGCGGCGCCCAGCAGGTGGCCGATCGCCGACTTGGTCGAGGAGGTGGGAACCTTGAGGGCCTGCTCGCCGAGAGCCGCCTTCAGCGCCTCGGTCTCGGAGCGGTCGTTGAGGGGCGTGGAGGTTCCGTGCGCGTTGACGTAGGCGAGATCGCCCGGTTCGACCTCGGCGTCGGCGAGCGCCTTGCGGATCGCGCGGGCGGCGCCCTCGCCGCTCGGCTCCGGCGCCGTCATGTGGTGAGCATCGGCCGTGGCGCCGTATCCGGTCAGGTAGCCGAGGATCGGGGCGCCGCGCAGCTCGGCGGTCTCGGCGTCCTCCAGGACCATCACCCCGGCGCCCTCGCCCATCACGAAGCCATCGCGGCGGCGGTCGAAGGGGCGGGAGATGCCGCTCTTCGAGGTCGCGCCCATCTCCGCGAAGGCGGCCATCGCCAGGTCCGTGATCGCCGCTTCGCTGCCACCTGCGACGCAGGCGATCGCGTCGCCATGCTGCACCATCCGGGCGGCCGCACCGAGGGCGTTCGCCCCGGCGGCGCACGCGGAGACGGTGCCGAAGCACTGCCCGCGCAGCTCGTGCTCGATCGCCAGGGCGCCCGCGGCCGAGTTGGCCATCATCTGTGGAACGCAGTGCGGGGACACCGCCCCCTGGCCCTTATCGCGCAGAATCAGGTGCTCGGACTCGATCGTTGCCAGGCCTCCGATCCCGGTCCCCATCACGCACCCGATCTCGGCCCGGTCGTAGGGCGCCTCGTCGAGCCCGGCACCCGCGATCGCCTCGGCCGCCGCGACCAGCGCAAGCTGGGTGAAACGGTCCGTGCGGCGCACCTGTCGCCTGGTGAGGTGATCCGTCGGCTCGAAGTCCGAGCAGCGCCCGAGACCGTCCTCGATCCCGGACTGGCCGGCGGCCCAGCGCTCGTGGAGCATCGGGGCCCCGACCCCGAGCGGGGTGACGGCACCGAGGCCGGTGATGGCGACTCGGCGGGTCATCCCTGGCGCTCGGTAACGAAGTCGACGGCGTCCTGGACCGTCGCGATCTTGTCCATGTCCGCGTCGGTCACCTCGATGCCGTACTCGTCCTCGATCACCTGGGCGAGCTCGACCAGGTCGAGCGAGTCGATGTCCAGGTCCTCGAAGCGGGAGTCCGGCTTCACGTTCTCGGGCTCCTCGCCGAACTCGACGAGCGCGGCGATCACCCTCTCCGTGACCTGATCCTTGGTTGCGGTTGTCATGCTTCTCCTTTCTTCTTCAGGCGGACATGCCGCCGTCGATTGGCAGAACGGCCCCGGTCACGTACGACGCCTGGTCGGACGCGAGGAAGCGAATGCACGCCGCCACCTCCTCCGGCGATCCGGGCCGCCTGGCCGGAATGGCGTCGAGCAGGCCGCTCGACCCGTTCGAGTCGGATCCGTTGGAGGTGAAGTCGCGGGTCAGCTCGGTCTCGATCAGCCCGGGGGCGACCGCGTTCACGGTCACGCCACGGCGTGCGACCTCGACCGCCACAGTCCGGGTGAAGGCGATCAGCCCGCCCTTGGCGGCGGCGTAGTTGGCCTGCCCCGCGTTGGCCCTCAGGCCGACGACCGAAGCCACGTTGATCACCCGGCCGAAGCGCTGGCGCATCATCGGGCCGATGGCCGCGCGGGTGAGCCTGAATGCCGCCGTCAGGTTGACGTCGAGCACTCGGCCCCAGTCCTCGTCCTTGATCCTCATCGAGAGGGCGTCTGCGGTGATCCCCGCGTTGTTGACAAGGACGAGCACCGGCCCGTGCTCCTCGTTGAGGTGAGACAGCATCTCGTCGGCCGCAGAGGCGTCGGCGACGTCGGCGCCAAGCGTCAGGGCTGTCCCGCCATCGTTCTCGATCTGCGCGGCAACCTGCTCGGCGCCATCGCGGTCGCGGCTGTAGTTGATCCCGACCGCCCAGCCGTCCTCGGCCAGCGCCCTGGCGGTCGCGGCCCCGATCCCCCGGGAGGCGCCCGTGACCAGGGCGCAACCGGCAGTCTGGTGTCGACCCGCGGTCCCCGTTTCGACAGTTGTCTCAGCGACACTCATGCGGCTCCCTCCCACTCGACGATCCCGGCGCCCCAGGTGAGGCCGGCCCCGAAGGCGGAGAGCAGGACTCGTGACCCCTTGCGGAGCAATCCGCGCCCGGCCGCCTGCGCGAGCGCGATAGGGATGCTGGCGGCGGAGGTGTTGCCGTAGTCGGCGAGGCAGTCGATGACGCGGTCGGCTGGGAGATCCAGCCGTTCGCCGACCGCGGAGATGATCCGTGAGTTGGCCTGGTGATAGACGAACAGGTCAATCTCCTCGAGGGCGAGCCCGGCGTCCGAGACGACCTCCTGCGTCACGTCGCTCATCGCCGCCACAGCCGCCCGGAAGGTGGCGCGCCCGTCCATCCGCACCAGCCGCTCCTCGTGGGTGGCCTGGATCAGGTCGCCTCGCGCGCCGTCGGACCGAAGGGCGATCGGGCCGATCAGCCCTGGGCCGTTCGGGGTGATGACCGCGGCGCCGGCGCCGTCGCCGAACAGGCCGGCGGTCCTCCGGTCGCCGTAGTCGGTGACGCCGCTGAGCACCTCGGCGCCGACCACGAGCGCCGCACGGGCGCGGGCCGATTCGAGCTGGGCGGTCGCCAGCGACAGGGCTGAGAGGAACCCCGTGCAGGCGGCGCCGACGTCCATCGCTCCCGCGGACTTCGCACCCAGGCGAGCGGCGACGAGAGGCGCCGCGTGAGGCTGCAGCTGATCCGGGGTGAAGGTCGCGACCATCACGAGGTCCACTTCGACCGGCTCGAGCTCGGCCATCGCGAGCGCGTCCGAGCCGGCGAGGGCAGCGAGGTCCACCAGGCTCTCGCCACTCACCCGGCGGCGGCGGTGAATGCCGGTGCGCGAGGAGATCCACTCGGAGTCGACGCCGAGGGGCCGGGCGAGCTCGTCGTTCTCGACCACGCGCTCCGGTACGGCCGCCGCGATGGCGGCGATTCCCGGTCCGGAGATCGGCCTCCGGCCGTTGTCGGTCGCGCCGGTGGTCCGGGCGACCAAGCCCTCCGGATCGACCAGGGTGGCGTCGACCTCCCACTGCTGTCCGGGCGAGAGCTCAGGCAAGGGCCGACTCCCGGTTGGAGACGATCTCGACATGCGGATCCACGAGCGTTCGGCGGACGAGCCCGGCCAGCACCTTCCCCGGCCCGACGTCCAGATACGTCGTCACGCCCAGCTGCCGGAGCTTCTGGAGCACCGCCGTCCAGCGGATCGGACTGACCAGCGAGGCGGCCAGCGTGTCCCGAATCGAGTCGTCGAAGAACTCGGCGCTCGTCGAGGAGACCACCGGCACCTCCGGCCTGCGGACATCCACCTCGTCGAGGGCGCGGCGGAACGGCGCCACGCCCGAGGCCATCGCCTCGGTGTGGAAGGCGCCGGCGACCGCGAGCTTCTTGGCGCGTACTCCGTCGGACTTCGCCCCGGCCTCGGCCGCCTCGATCGCCGCCAGCGGGCCCGAGAGCACGAACTGCTCAGGGGAGTTCTCGTTCGCCAGTGTGAGGCCGTGCTCGGCGGCGAGCGCCTCTGCGCGGTCCCGGTCTGAGCCGATGGCGAGCATCCCGCCGGGCTCGCCGGCGCGGGCCGCCTCATCCATGACGCGGCCTCGCGCGACGACCACGCGCAGCCCGTCGGGGTCGTCGATCGCCCCCGCCGCGGCGAGGGCGCCTATCTCGCCCAGCGAGTGGCCCGCGAAGTACTCCGCCGACGGGCGACCGAGCCGCTCGTAGCCGGCGATCGAGGCGCAGTACACGGCCGGCTGTGCAAAGGCGGTGCCTTCGGCCATCCGCTCGAACGGGTCCTCGCCGACCAGCTCAGTGGCGAGGTCCAGAAGATCGGGGCGGACCTCAGCGACGAGCTCGCGGCTCGAGGCATCTCCCACGCCCTGTCCTGGAAACAGGGTCGCTGAAGTGGCGTTGGCGTCCATGCCTCAGGAGTACCCCCGCGCCGCGGTGGAGTGAAGGGGGGTAAGGCCCATGCCCCCCGTTCGGGGGGGTTCAGGGGGACGGGCGGGGGATCAAGCCCGCCGGGGGGCCCCACCCTAGCGGCGGGTGAGGCCAAGCTGCTCGGCCTTGCGAGTCGCCTCGGCCCGGTTCCGCACCCCGAGCTTGCGATAGAGCGCGGTGGTGTGGTCCTTGATCGTGTGCGGCGAGAGGAAGAGGCGCTCCGCGATCTCGCGGTTCGTCGCCCCGGCACCGATCAGCTCGAGCACCTCCCGCTCGCGGGGCGAGAGCGGGGTGGCGGGCCCCTCGGACTGCCGCGCGTACACCGTCATCCCCCTCCCCACCATTCGCACAGCGTTGGCGACCTCGTCCGCGCTCCAGTCCTTGGAGATGAAGCCTGCCGCGCCGGCGGCCTTGGCTGCCTCGGGCGAGATCCACCCGGCGCCCGAGATCAGCAGGACCCGCGTCCTGGGCGAGACCTCCCGCAGCGCCTCGCAGAGCTCGGCGCCGGAGCGCTCGCCGAGGAAGAGATCGACCAGCGCGACGTCGGGCCGAAGCCGCCCGGCCAGCTCCACAGCCTCCTCGGTGGTCGAGGCGACGGCGCACTCGCCCATCCAGGGCTGCCGGCCGAGCAGGAGGCGAAAGCCCCACTGCACGACGGCGTGATCGTCGACGACGAGCACACTCAGCTTGTCCGAGCCGTTCAGCTGCTCGGCAGCACCAGGCGCACCCGCCATCGATCCTCCTCCCGCCCGTACTCGAGCATTCCCCCTCGCTGCAGCGCCTCGTAGGACGCCAGCCGCAGGCCCATCCGCGAGCCGGCCGCGCCTTCGCCCGCGGGCTCCCGCAGCCCGTCGTTGCGCACTTCGAGCGCGAACACGCCGTCGCGGGCGCTGATCGTCACCCTCACCTCCGTGGGATCGGCGTGCTTCTCCGCGTTGCGGAGCGCCTCGTTCAGGGTTGACACCGCGAGCGGCTCGAGCTTCTCGGGGACGTCGACGCCCTCGCGCCAATCCACCACCAGCGGCAGCCGCTTGTACTGCCGGCCGAGCCGGTCGAGCTCGGAGCGGAGGCCCCCGTCCTGCAGCTCCAGCAGGGAGCTGCCTGCGGAGCCGATCAGCGCCTCGCGCAGATCGCCGAGCGCCGCCTCGATCTCGGCGGCGCAGCGGTCGCGGTCCTCCCCGGCGAGCGGCCGGTCCGAGCCGAGCGCCATCGAGACGCCGAAGAGGCGCTGGGTGACCCGCTCGTGGACCTCGCGCGCGAGGTCGATGCGCTCGGAGAGGCGCCGGCCGCGCTCGAGCTGGCGAGTCACCTCCCTGACGTGGCTGGCCAGGGCGGCGGTCCTGCCCAGAGCGTGCATCGTGGAGCGCTCGACCTCGGTGAGGTCGAACGGCTCGCCGTCGCGGTCGGCGAAGATCACCCCGAGCCACCGTCCGGCCGCGGCCACGGGGGTGCAGGTGAGCTTGCTGACGCCCGGGAGGTTCGAGTAGCGGGCCGGCACGTCCTCACCCAGGTTGTCGGTCTCGACCACCCTGTCCTCAGCGAGGGCCCGCTGGGCGATCGGGGTCTCCTCCAGGGTGCCGTAGCCGTGCACGATGAACTCGCGGTAGACCCCGTGGCTGCCTGCCGGCAGGACCAGCTTGCGTTCCGCGTCGTAGAGGAAGAGCACCGCCCGCTCCATCGAGGTCTGCAGACAGACCGCCTCGCAGATCCGGTCGTAGAAGTCCTCCAGCCCGCGCTCCTCGTCGAGCTCGAAGAGGAGCTTCACGACCACGTCCAGGGCCTCGGAGCTGAGCGACTCTTCCCTCGTCGTCACTTAACCGCCTAGCCCCGCAATCCGGCCTTGGTTACGTATCCCGCTGACGCTCGGACTCGCGCAGCTAGGGACTCGGTTGCGCTCATCACGACGCTCCTCCGTTTAGCTCGCCGAGATGATCCCCCTTTTGCCCGGCGCGTATGCCTGGCGCATCACCAGGGCGCGAAGATGCGCGGCCATGAGAGTCCGGATGCCGGCCTGCCTCCTCGCCTGCGCGCTCGCCTGCGGGGCGCTCGCGTCGTCCGGTCCCGCCGCGGCCAAACCGGCGGCGTACCCGTGGCATGAGCGGGTCCGCGACGCAACCCGCTTCCTGCAGGGCCGCAGCGGCAGCGGCTCGTTCGCGGTGATCGACGAGCGGGGTCGGGTTCACGGATTCCGCCGGGACGTCCAGTACTCCTCGGCCAGCCTGGTCAAGGCGATGCTGCTGGTCGCCTACCTCGACCGGCGGGATGTCCGCCACCGGCGGCTTCGAGGCGGCGACCGGCGGCTGCTCGGACCCATGATCCGCGTCTCCGACAACGATGCGGCAACGGCCGTCTATGGCCGGGTCGGTCCGGCCGGCCTGCGGCGGGTCGCCCGCCGCGCGGGGATGCGGAGGTTCATCCCCAACCCGGTCTGGGGCGGCTGCCAGGTGACCGCCCGCGACCAGGCCACGTTCTTCTCCCGCATCCGCCACCTGATTCCGGAGCGTCACCGCAAGTACGCCCTTGGTCTCCTCCGGCGGATCGTCTCGTATGAGCGCTGGGGGATTCCGCACGGTCGCCCATCCGGCTGGCGGGTCTACTTCAAGGGCGGCTGGTTCAAGGACGACGACGGCTGGCGGGTGCACCAGGCCGCCCTGCTGGAACGAGGCGGCCGGCACATCTCCATCGCGGTGCTCACCAGCGGCAGCCCGAGCCTTGGCTACGGGGCCGCGACGATCAGCGGCGTCACGCAGCGGTTGCTGCGCGGTTACCGCTGATCGACGGTCCACCCGAAGCCGTAGGACCCGACCACATCGACCTCGGTGACGACGGGCTGCTCGTCAGCCCGGTCCGCGATCTCCTTCTGAAACGCCTTGAACGCCGGGACCTCGGTGAGCGGGCTCTTGTCTGCCTCGCTCTCCGAGAGGTGAACGAAACTCACCCCGTCGTCCAGCCGGAGGGTTGCGTAGCGCAGCCCCTCCGGCTTCGTCCGATCGAGCTCCTCATACACCGCGCGGACGAGCTTCTCGTTCTCGTCTGCACGGTCGGGTTTGACTCTGTATCTGACTATGACTCGCCTCATCGTTTCCTCCTTGCCCGTCACTCGGTCTCGAGCGCCGGGGTTGCGGTGGCGGTGCCGATCAGCTCCATCTGCTGCCCGTGGCCGGGCAGGAAGGTGCCGGCGACCGCGCCGACCAGCGCGATACCGGCCGCCACGCCGATCGCGGGGCCGAAACCGTCGATGAACGTCTGCGGCGTCGCGTAGCTGCCGGCGGCGGCGAACACCGCCACGGCGACAGCGATGCCGAATACGCCACCGAGCTCGCGCATCACGGTGTTGGTGCCGGCCGCCTTGCCGACTGCCTCCTCGGAGACGGACCCGAGCACCGAGTTCTGGGCCGAGGGGAGCGCCATCGAGATGCCGACGCCGGCGACAACCAGCGGGATGACCAGCTGCGAGTACGCCATGTCCGTGCTCGCGATCAGCGCGATCCAGACCGAAGCGCCGGCCTGGATCAGCAGCCCCGAGACCATCAGCGGCCGCTCGCCGATCCGGTCGGTCAGGGCACCTGCGATGGGGCCGACGACGAGGAATGTCGCGGTCCAGGGGATCAACCGCAGCCCCGCGCCGAGCGCGTCGTAGCCCATCGCGTTCTGGAGCAGTTGGGAGAAGAAGTAGACCTCGGCGAAGAGCGACCCGAGCACGGTGAAGATGGCCAGGTTGCCCGCCGCGAAAGCCCTCGAGCGGAAGAAGCCGATCGGGATCATCGGATCCGTCGTCCGCCGCTCCCAGGCGATGAAGGCGGCCGCGAGCAGCACGCCGGCCAGCAGCGTCCCGATCACCTCGAGGCTGTCCCAGCCCGCCGAGTTCCCGCGCACCAGCCCCCAGACGATTCCGAAGGCCGCGGCCGAGATCAGGCCCAGGCCGGGTAGATCGAGGGCGCTGTCCGGGCCGTAGCTCTCCCGCATGCGGGTGAGGACGAGCGGCGCGGCGATCAGGCCGATCGGCACGTTGAGCCAGAAGATCCAGCTCCAGTCGAGTCCGTTGACCACGGCGCCGCCGACGAGCGGGCCGCTCGCGACGGCGAGGCCGGTGACCGCACTGAACAGCCCGATCGCCGTGCCACGCTTCTCGGCCGGGAAGGCCGCGCTGAGCAGCGCCAGGCCGAGCGAGAGAATGAAGGCGGCCGCGACGCCCTGCAGGGCCCGGGCGAAGATCAGGAAGCCGACGCTCGGCGCGAGCGCGGACCCGGCGGACGCGACCGCGAACCCGACCAGCCCGAAGGCGTAAAGGCGCCGCCGCCCGAAGCGATCGCCCAGGGCGGCCGCGGTGATCAGCATCACCGCGAAGCTCAGGTTGTAGGCGTTGACCGTCCACTCGAGGCCGGACACCGAGGCGCCCAGGTCGAGGCGGATGGTCGGCAGCGCGGTCGAGACGACCAGCGTGTCGAGCGCCCCCATGAAGGATCCGATCCCGGTCAGGACCACGACCCACGCGATCGATTTCTTTGTCTTGTCTGTGACGGGACTCATCGGATCCCCTTTCGGTGTGAGGCTGTCTGTCTCGCCTCTTTGCACCTAGAGATCCGAGGAGGCCTCCGAATCCATCGCTATGGGCAGGTCAAACTTCGGGAACAGGTCCTGATCCCGGAACGAGGTGATCTGGTTGATCTGGCCGTCGCCGGCGAAGTCGAGGACGACCAGCCCTTCGGCCTTCAGCGGCCCGTCTCCGTAGCCGACGTAGCAGCCGAGAGCGGGCTGGCCATTGGCCGTGGTCGGCAGGAGCTTCCAGTGCTTTTCGGGGCCCCACGGCCCGCGGGGCAGGAACTCGAGCACTGCGTCCCGGCCGTCGAACCACTCGGCCCAGGGCGGCATCGCCAGCACGCAGTCGTCGGTCAGCAGCGCACGAATCTTCTCGACGTCCGCGGCCTCCCAGGCCTCCATGAAGCGGTCGACGATCTCGCGCACGTGCTCGTCGCCGATCTCTCCGAGGGTCTCCTGCTGGCTGCGGTCTGGAAACTGCTCCTCGGTCGCCTTCCGCGCCCTCTGCAGTGCGCTGTAGATCGAGGCGGGGGTAGCGTCGAGAGCCTCGGCGACCTCGCCGGGGGAGAACCCGAGGACGTCGGTCAGGATCAGGGCCGCGCGCTGCCGCGGGGGCAGGTGCTGGAGGGCCGCCGTGAATGCGAGCTCCACGCTCTCGCGCTGCTCGTAGCGGGCCTCGGGCGAGGCCGATCCGTCATCCGCCGGGAGCCGCTCATCCGGATACGGCTCGACCCAGGTCGATTCCACCAGCGGCTTGCCGACCTCGCCATGCGGGTCGGCCGGCGGCCCGAACTCGATGGGCAGGACGCGCTTCGGCCGGCGCTCGATCAGCCTCAACGAGCTGTTGGTCGCGATCGTGTAGAGCCAGGAGCGCAGCGAGCTGCGGCCTTCGAAGCGGGCGATCCCGCGCCAGGCGCGCAGCAGGGTCTCCTGCATGGCGTCCTCGGCGTCGTGAAGCGAGCCCAGCATCCGGTAGGCGTGCGCCTGGAGCTCACCGCGGTAGGGCTCGATCAGGCGCCCGAAGGCGCCCTCGTCGCCGGCCTGGGCGGCGGCGAGCAGCTCCTGCTCTCGGGGGTTGTCGGATCTCGAGCTCATGCCTCACCCCATTAGACCCGGCGAGGTCCCCCGATCAATCGCTCGGCGATGGATTCGGCGCATCACCCGGATCTAAACGTTCGAGATGCCTTCCACATCCCCACGACCCCTCGCACACCTGGAGCTGCACACGCCGGACCTGGCCCGCGCGAGATCGTTCTACTCGAGGCTGCTCGGCTGGCGTCCCGAGCTGATCGAGGCCGCGGAGCGCTCCTATCTTGCGCTCGACCTCGGCAACGGGCCGAGCGGCGGGATCGTCGAGTGCGGCACCGACCGGGCGCTGTGGCTCCCCTACGTATCCGTCCCCGAGGTCGACTCGGCCACGGAGCAAGCGGAGCGGCTGGGCGGATCCGTCCTCCTCGGGCCGCGTGAGGGCCCGGCCGGCTGGCGCAGCGTGGTCCGCGCGCCGGACGGCGGCGAGATCGCCTTCTGGCAGTCGAAGGGCTGGAGCGCGAATAGCGGCCTCGAGGACTACGAGGTGTCCTCGGCGAAGCGGTAGCCCACCCGCCGCACGGTGAGCACCAGCTCGGGGTTCTGCGGGTCGCGCTCGACCTTTTGACGGAGGTTCGAGATGTGGACATCGCAGGCGCGCACGTCGCCCCTGAACTCGGTCTGCCAGAGCTCCTCCATGATCTCCTTGCGAGAGAAGACCTGCCCCGGGTTCTCCGCCAGCAGACGCAGCACCTGGAACTCGGAGCGCGTCAGGTTGATCGGCTCACCCCGGACCGTGACCAGGTGCCGGGCGAGGTCGATCGAGACCGGCCCGGACTCGATCGCGGTGCCCTCGGCGCCGCTCGAGCGATCGAGCTCGCGGCGGCGGAGCTGCGCGCGAACCCTGCCGAGCAGTTCGCGGACCGAGAACGGCTTGGTGACGTAGTCGTCGGCGCCCACCTCGAGCCCGACGACCTTGTCGACCTCGGCGTCCTTGGCCGTCAGCAGGATGATCGGCACCGGGCTGTGCGCGCGCACCTCGCGGCAGATGTCCAGTCCGCTCTTGCCCGGCATCATGATGTCCAGGATCAGCAGGTCGAAGGAGTCGTCGGAGATCTGTCCTTCGGCCTCCTCGCCGTTCGCCGCCAGCGTGACCTGGAAGCCCTCCTGCTCGAGCGCGTAGCCGACCGACTCGCGGACCGAGAGCTCGTCGTCGACGACCAGGATGCGGCTCGCGGCCGGTGGCGCGGGATTCATGCGACCGGGGTCGGGGTCGGCTTGGCGGCCTGCAGCCGCACCCAGAAGGTGGTGCCCTCGCCCGGCTCGGAACGCAGGCCGATCTCCCCGCCCATCACGTCGACCATCCGCTTCGCGATCGAAAGGCCGAGGCCGAAGCCCTCGCCCTCGAGGTTCGCGGAGCCACGGTAGAAGCGCTCGAAGACGCGATCCTGCTCGTCGGCGGGGATCCCCCTCCCTGTGTCCTGAACCTCGATCATCACGGTCTTCTCCTCGCCGCGGGAGGCGCGAAGGGTAACCGTGCCGGGCGGCGTCGTGTGCGTCCAGGCATTGGTGAGCAGACCGATCATCACCTGGCGGAGGAGCACGGGATCGCCCTCGGCGACGAGGTCCGGCTCCACCTCGGGCTTCAGCTCGACGCCCTCGGGCGTCTCGACGGACTGGGCGGCCTCCTCGGCCGCGAGCGAGACGTCCACGACCTGCGTCGGGTCCCGCTCGCCGGCGGCCTCGACGCGCGCCAGCATGAGCAGCGATTGGGTCAGCCGGGTCATCCTCTCGGCGTCGTCCGCGAGCCTGGCGAGGAACCGGTCCCGCGCCTCGGGGTCCTCCTTGGCGCCGCCGCGCAGGACCTCGATGCCGCTCATGATCCCGGCGAGCGGATTGCGCAACTCGTGCGCGGCGTTGGACACGAACTCGCGCTCGGCCTGCTCGCGCTTGAGCTCCTCGGTGCGGTCGCGGACGACCAGCAGCACGGCGTGCTCCGCCGGAACCCGGCGGGCCTGGACGCCGTAGACGCGGCCGTCGATGGAGAGCACCGGAATCTCCGCCGAGCCTCCCTCCGCAGCCCGCCGCAGGGAGGGAATCAGCGCCTCTGCCGGCTTCCCGTCCCGGACGAGCCGCGCGGCGGCGGGGTTGGTGAAGCGCACCTCGCCGTCCTCGCCAACCACGATCACAGCCTCCTTCAGGCCGTCGAAGATCGCCGAGAGGCGGTCGCGCTCGGTCGCGAGCATGATGAAGGTCTTGCGGAGCTCCCCCCGCATCGTGTCCAGCGAGCGGGTCAGGTCACCGATCTCGTCGCCCCCGCCCGGCGGCAGCGGCACCTCGAAGCCCCCCGCGGCCATCTGCTCGGCGGCCCGGGCCAGGCGCCTCACCCGGATCGCGATCAGCGAGGAGACGAAGAAGCCGACCAGCACGCCGATCCCGATCGCGATCAGCAGGGCTCGCAACCGGTCGCCGCGGAGCTGGTCGAAGGCCCGGGTCAGGGCGGGTGGGGGCTCCGCGCGGACGACCACTGCCCCCCGGATGTAGCTCTTGCCGAAGATCGGCGACGCCGCGACGGTGACGTTCCCGGGCAGGCTCGCCCGGTAGCTGCGGCCGTCGAGAGCGACACGGAAGGCCTCCGGCTTCTGCTGCACGGTGGCGAGCGCCGCCAGGTCCTGGCCCGGGGCGAACGGGTTGCCGTGCCGGTTGACGGCCCACGCCTCGAAGTTCCCGGTGTTCGCAAGCGCGAGGGCGTTGGCGGCGTGCAGCTTGTCGACGTTGCCGAGGTCGTCCGCGAGCCGCGCGGTCTTGCCCACGGCCAGGTCGGCCGACTGGCTCTGCAGCGTCCGCCCCGAGGAGTCGTCGACGAAGACGTAGACCGAGGCCGCGGTGATCAGGGTGACCAGCGCGAAGGCGGCACCGAGCCAGAGCCGCATCGGGATCCGGCGGCCCCTCTCCCCGCCGCTGGCGCTGCCATCGGCCATGGTCCACAGATTGTTACCGCTTGCTCACACTTCTGGTGCAAGCGTCGCCCGCAGGCGAAGCCAGAGCGCCTCGAGCGCAAGCTCCTCGGAGACGTTCACGCGCAGGCGGCGGCGCGTGTCGAGGACCCATTCGACCGCCGCCCGGGCCCTCGCCGGCGGCAGGCCCGCAGCGTCCTCTGCCAGCTGGTCCAGGCGATCGCTGTTGAGCACGACGTCGTCGGCGCCGGAGGCGATGGCGGCCAGGTCCCGGTACCAGGCGCAGCAGAGGGCGAGCCCGAGATCGAGAGCCTGGGTGCGGGCGCGGCGCTCCGTGCGCCTCACCTGCTCGGTGGCCTCGCGCGTGAGCGTTCCCTTGCGGCCACGCCGTGCCGTCGCCTCCGCCTCCTCGGCCAGCCGGCGCTCCTCCTCCGCCCCGGCCTCGTGGCCCGCCTCGGCGGCGACCTCGAGCAGCCCGGCCCAAGGCTGGCTGACGGGGTCGGCGGCACGGGCGGCCCGCGCCGCGGCCTCGGCGGTGGCGCGGAGCGCAGTTCCCCGATCGGTGAGCAGGACCCTGGCGAGCTCGACGTCGCCGCCGCTCAGCCGGGCCGCGGCGGCCGCCTCCTCTCCGGCGCCGAGAGCCTCGACCACCGCGTCCGGCGCCAGCGGGCCGAATTCGACGGGCGCGCAGCGCGAGAGGATCGTTTCCGCGAGTTGCTCGGGCTCCGAGCAGATCAGGATCAGGTGGGCGAACGGGGCCGGCTCCTCGAGCGTCTTGAGCAGCGCGTTCTGGCTCTCGTCCCGCAGGTCCTCCGCCTCCTCGATCACGAAGACCCGGCGCCTCCCCTCGGCGGGACTGAGGCTGGCCGCCCGGATCACCGACTCCCGCACGTCCTCCACGAGGTGCTGGGCGCCGGGGGGGCGAAGCCAGGAGAGGTCCGGGTGCGGCGACGGATCGAGCAGCGCCCGGCGACGGGCGTCGTTCGGGTCCCGTGCCCCGTCGGTGAGCAGCTCCGCGGCGAACGCCCGCGCGGCCGCAGCCTTGCCCGAGCCGCGGGGCCCGCGGAAGATGTAGGCGTGCCCGGGCGCGGCCAGCGCCGCCGCCAGGGTGGCCCGTGCCCGGGGCTGGTGCCGGGTCGCGTTCGCCAGCGCCTCCGGGATCCCCGGGATCTCCCGAGCGGCTTCCATCACGCCGTCACGCCCTGTACCTCTGCGAGCACCGCCGCGTGCACCGTCTGGCGATCCCCGTCGGCGTCGATCACCCGCACGCGTTCGGGGTTTCGCCGCGCGACCTCCTCGTAGCCCTCGGCCACCCGCCGCTGCAGCTCGATCCCCTCGCCCTCGAAGCGATCGGCCTTGCGGCGCCCGATCCGACGGGCCGCACCATCCGGATCGATCCGCAGCAGGACGGTCAGGTCCGGCCAGACTCCGTCGGTGGCGAGGTTGCAGATCTCCTCCACCCGTTCGGCACCCAGCCCGCGCCCGACGCCCTGGTACGCGACGCTCGAGTCGCTGAAGCGATCACAGACCACGTGCCGCCCCGCCTCGCGTGCGGGGCCGACGACCTGCGCCACCAATTCCGCCCGCGCGGCGCAGAAGAGGAG
>DASXSZ010000106.1:0-5934 GCA_036505735.1 Solirubrobacterales bacterium | reverse complement strand
CTGCCCCCCGCCGTGCGACCCGAAGGCGGCGAGCTCGCGTCCCTCCTCGCCGAGGGCGTCCAGCAACCGGTCGCCGGTCTCGGGCGTGTAGGCGTGCAGGGCCAGGGTGACGACGCGCAACCCCTCGGCCAGGTTGTAGAGCACGGAGTCGAGCCGTTCTGCCTGATCCGGCTCCTTTGCCAGATCCCAGGGGCGGTTCTCCTCCACGTAGCGGTTGAGGCGACGGACCCGCTTCCAGATCTCCTCGAGCGCCTCCGTGAGCGCGGCGCGGTCGAGGAGCTCGGAGACGCTCTCGGTGAGACCCGCCAGGCCATCCTCGCCTCGAGCGAGCTCGGGGTCGGGCTCGCCCTCGGGCACCCGGTCCCGGTAGCGCTCGATCATGGCCAGGGTGCGGCTGGCCAGGTTGCCGTAGTCGTTCGCGAGCTCGGTCTCGTAGCGCGCCTCGAAGCCGGCCGCGGAAACGGATCCGTCCTGGCCGAACGAGACCTCGCGGAAGCAGTAGTAGCGCAGCGCGTCGGCGCCGAAGCGCTCGATCACCTCGAACGGATCGAGGACGTTCCCGAGCGACTTCGACATCTTGTGACCCTCCATCAGCAGGTAGCCGTGGATGAACATCCGCTTCGGCACCTCGTATCCGGCCGCGAGCAGGAAGGCGGGCCAGTAGACGGCGTGGAACTTGAGGATGTCCTTGCCGAGAATGTGGAAGGCGGGCCAGAAGCGCTCCGTCAGATCCTCGCCTTCGCGCGCGTAGCTGAGCGCGGTGACGTAGTTGAGGAGGGCGTCGAACCACACGTACATCACCTGGCTCTCATCCCAGGGGAGCCGCACACCCCAGGTCAGCTTCGGCCGCGACAGCGACACGTCCTCGAGCCCGCCCCTGATGAACGAGAGCGCCTCGTTGTAGCGGGCCGGCGGGCGCACGAAGTCCGGGCGCTCGGCGTAGAGCCGCTCGAGCGCCTCCTGGAAGGCCGACAGCCGGAAGAACCAGTTCTCCTCCCGCTCGCGCTCCAGCGGGATCTTGTGGATCGGGCAGGTGTTGTCGGGCCCGAGCTCCGACTCGGTCTTGAAGTCCGCGCACCGCGGGCAGTACCAGCCCTCGTACATCCCCTCGTAGACGTGGCCGTTGTCGTGCACACGCTGGACGATCTCCTGGACACGCTCCATGTGCCCCTCGTCGGTGGTGCGGATGAAGAAATCGTTGGAGGCGTTGATCTTGGCCGCCATCTCCTTGAAGCGCGGCGCCAGGCGGTCACCGAGCTCCCTCGGGGTGACGCCCTCGGCCTCCGCCTGCTGGGCCACGGGCTCCCCGTGCTCGTCGGTTCCCGTGAGGAAGAAGACGTCGTCGCCCCGCTGGCGGTGGTGCCGCGCGAGGATGTCCGCGGCGATCGTCGAGTAGGCGTGGCCGAGATGGGGCTCGCCATTGACGTAGTAGATCGGGGTGGTGACGTAGAAGGTCAAGGGCGGCTGAGCATAAACAGCCGCCTCGGGCGCACGACCGCGGGCTAAAGCAGCTTCTCCTGGCCCTTGGCGCCGCTGCGGCGGCGCCGCGGCACGCCGGCGGCCTCGGTCAGGGCCGCCTCGACATCGGCGAGGATGGCACGCTCCGAGCGGGAGGCGACGATCGGCTCGGTCATGTCGTCGACGTGGACGTAGGTCCGGCGTCCCTCGCCCCGGTCCTTCGGATCCAGCGGGACCAGGGCGTAGATTCGATCCGCCCGGGCGAACTTCCCGTAGCCCAGCGACACCATGCGTGGCTCGCGTTTGGCCATCTCGCTTCGACACCAAGGTAACGCCGCAGGCGGTCGCCAGGCGCCGCTCGTCGAGCCCGGCTCGATCGCCTGGCGGGTGGCGAGCGAGGGGGTCCTGCTGCTCGGCGGAGGCCGGGCGCTGATCCTGCAGGTCGCCGAGCCACGCGTGGCGGCCGGGGTCTCTGCTTACTCGAACTACCGCGAGGCGCCCTGGAGGCGGCTGTACCGGACGCTCGACGTGACCACGCGGATCGTCTTCGGCAACGGATCGGGCTCGGCCGAGGCGGCCGCCGGCCTGCGCCGGGCGCATCAGCAGGTCCGCGGCCGAGACGATTCGGGGCGCCGCTACCGCGCCCTCGACCCCGAGCTCCTGATGTGGGTTCAGGCGACGCTGCTCGACACGTCGTTGCTGATCTACGACCGATACATCCGCCCGCTCAGCGACGCGGAGCGAGCCGAGTACTACGAGCAGATGAAGCCGGTCGGCGAGGCCTACGGCATCCCGCGCCGGCGCCAGCCGCGCGACTGGGCCGCTTTCCGCGACTACTTCGAGGGCATGATCCGGGACGGCCTGCGCGTCACCGAGACGACCAGGGACGTGGCCGACTCCGTCCTCAATCCGCAGCTGCCGCTCCCGGCGCGGCTGCCGGCCAGGCCGGCGGTTGAGGCCCTCCGCCTGCTCACCGCCGGCACGCTGCCCGGCGAGCTGCGCGACCAGCTCGGCCTCGAATGGAGCCCGCTCAGGGAGACGCTCCTCGGGGCATCCCAGGGAACGATTCGCGGGCTGCTCCGCCTCACGCCCGCCCAGCTCCGCCAGTTCCCGGCCGCGCGACGCGCCGCCTAGCCAATCCCGGTTAGCGGTCCGTTGATCTGGGAATTAGGGGGGTCTTCTTTCATCGCACGAGCGACCTCGCAGGAATGGCGGAATTCTTCACGACCCTCTGGACCAGGCATCGCGCCGCGACGCTCGCCGGCGCCGTCGGCGCCATCGCGATCGTCGGCGTGGGCGGTTGGCTGCTGCTGCGCAGCCACGGCGGCTCCGCCGCGCCGGCCACCACCACGGCCTCCGCCCCCACCCCCCCACCTGCCCCGCAGACGACCGACTGGCCGACCTACGGGCTGGACCCCGCGCGGACGCGCGATCTCCGATCGAGGGTGGTCAGGCCGCCGTTCAAGGTCGCCTGGACCTATGACGCCCGCCACCTGATGGAGTACTCGCCGATCGTCGTCGGCGACACCCTCTACGGGATCGACAACAACGGCGAGGCATTCGCGCTCCACGCCACCAACGGCAAGCAGATCTGGCGGCGCGACGTGGCGACGCTGAATGCCTCGGCCCCGACTTACAGCGACGGGCTTCTCTACATCTCAAATCTCGAGCCCGGTCAGGTCCAGGCGCTGAAGGCCTCCAACGGCAAGGTCGCCTGGCACAACTCGCTGCCCGGCCGATCGGAATCCTCGCCGCTGGTCGTCGGAAACGAGGTGATCGCCGGCTGCGAATGCGGATCCGTGTACGCGTTCAAGGCGCGTACCGGCAAGCAGCTATGGAGCACGACGGTCGGAGGCGCGGTCAAGGCGTCCCCGGCCTACAGCGACGGGATCGTCTACGTCGGCGACTATGGCGGCCACATGACCGCTCTGCGGGCGTCCGACGGCGCAGTCGAATGGCAGACCAGCATCGGCAACAGCATCTACGGGACAGCGACCGTCGCCTTCGGGCACGTCTATGCCGGTGACCTGGGCGGCGGGTTCCATGCGTTCGACCAGAGCACCGGCAACGTCTCCTGGTCGACGTCAACCGGCGGGTACGTCTACAGCGCCGCCACCGCCGCCAAGGCCCCCGGCACCCCGCCGACCGTCTACTTCGGCTCCTACAGCGGGACCGTCTACGCGCTCAACGCCAGGACGGGCAGCACACGGTGGTCCGAGTCCGCGAGCGGACCGGTCTCGGGCGCCGGGAGCATGATCGGGGGAATCTTCTACGTCGGCGACCTGCAGACCACCCAGACCTTCGGCTTCCGCGCCTCGGACGGAAGGCGGGTCTTCGCCTCCACCGACGGCGCCTACAACCCCGTGATCTCCGACGGCCGGCTGCTCTACATGACGGGCTATCGGGTCATCTACGCGCTCCGGCCCGCGCACGGCCGGTCCGAGAACGGGTTCGTGGTTCGCCACGGGGACAAGGCCCGCGTCGCGGCGTGAACGGCATATGGCCCTAGCGCCTGGGGTCCCGGCCGGTGATCCCGCGGTAGAGGTCGTTGGCGGGGACGCCGGTGAGCGCCGAGACGACGCTCGCCGCGGCCCGCGGACGGGCCCCCGCGCGGATCAGTCCGCGCAGCGCGTCGGTGGCGAAGCCGATGTCCGCGGTCCCGCGCTCGGCCGCCGGGCCGATGACGACCACGATCTCGCCCCGAGCCTCGTCCCTGAACCGCCTGGAGAGCTCGCCGAGGGTGCCGCGCGCGATCTCCTCGTGCAGCTTGGTGAGCTCGCGGCAGACGGCCGCGGGCCGGTCCGGGGCGAGCTGGGCCAGCGCCCGCAGCGACTCCGGCAGGCGCCGCGGAGACTCAAAGGCGATCAGCGTCTCGGTGGACTGCAGGACGCGTTCGAGCTCGCCGGTCCGCCGCGGCAGGAAGCCCTGGAAGCGAAAGCGGTGGGTGGGGAGCCCCGAGGCGACCAGCGCCGTGGTGATCGAAGACGGCCCGGGAAGCACCTCGAGATCCAGGTCCCTGTCGATGCACGCCCTGATCAGCCGGAAGCCGGGATCGGAGATCGCCGGCGTGCCGGAGTCCGAGACCAGCGCCACGTTGTCCCCTCGCTCGATGCGCTGGGCGAGCTCCCGCGCGCGCTCGGCCTCATTCCCCTCGTGATAGGAGATCAGCCGCAGCGCCTGGATCTCCAGCCTCTCCAGCAACAGGCCGGTCCGCCGCGTGTCCTCGCAGGCGATCACGTCGGCCTCGTACAGCGCCCGGCGGGTGCGCAGGGTGATGTCCTCGAGGTTCCCGATCGGCGTCGGGCAGACGACCAGCTTGCCCGGCATCCCTCAGCCCTTCCTGTCCAGCTCGATCAAGGCCATCGCCGCCGCCCCGATCATGCCCGCATCCGCCCCGAGCTCGGCGAGCTTGACGGGCGCCTTGTTCATCGGGGGAAGTGCCCTCGACCGCAGCTCCTCGCGCGCCGGTCCGATCAGCAGCTCGCCGGCCGCCGAGACACCGCCACCGATCACGAACACGTCCGGGTCGAAGATGTTCGCCAGGCTGGCCAGCGCCGCCCCGAGGTGCCTGCCCGCCTGCGCGACCACCTCGGTGGCGAGCCGATCGCCGGCCAGAGCGAGCTCGGTCACGGTCCTGCCGAGGATCTGCCCCTCGGCGAGCGCCTTGCCGAGCGCGGAATCCGGCTCTCGCTCGGCCGCGGCCTTGCCTTCGCGCGAGATCGCCGTGCCGGAGGCGTAGGTCTCGACGCAGCCGTGGTTCGGGCAGTTGCCCTGGCAGGGGAGCCCGTCCTCGATGATCACGATGTGGCCGAGCTCCGCTCCGGCCCCCGTCGAGCCCCGGTAGACCTCTCCGCCGAGGATCAGGCCGCCGCCGATCCCGGTCCCGATGGTGAGCATGACGACGTTCTGGGCGCCCCGGCCCGCCCCATAGAGGTGCTCGGCCAGCGCCGCCACGTTTGCGTCGTTGTCGACGAAGACGGGCAGCCCGATCCGCTCCTGCATGAGGTCGCGGATCGGGACGTCGGTGATCGTCAGGTTGACCGCGTGGATCGCCAGGCCCCGGTCGTGATCGATGGTCGCCGGGATGCCGAGGCCGGCGGCGAGCACGTCCGGCCTCGCGTCCTTGGCCTCCTGCAGCTCCCTGCCGAGGTCCTCGACGAGCTTGTCCTCGCTCAGCCCGATGGACGATTCCCTGCCCTCGTAATTGATCTCGCGTTCGGAGTCGACGACCCCGACCAGCATCTTGGTGCCGCCGAGGTCGACGCCGATCGTCTCGCGCGGGCTCACAGGATCCAGCGGCGATGACGGTCCGGCGGCGGCATGCGTAAGTATTGATATCCCATGTCTCCGCAGGGAGATGAGCGGCCGCCCAGGCGGTCAGGGGGCTCCGAGGGCCGCGGGAAGCCCGAGAAGCCCAAGAAGCCCGGCGGATCCGGGGCCTCCGGCAAGCCCGAAGGGGGCGGGAAGCCCGAGTAC
>DASXSZ010000105.1:0-6583 GCA_036505735.1 Solirubrobacterales bacterium | reverse complement strand
ATAGGAGAGGGTCCACTCGTACGCGGCCTGCGCGATGCCGAGCGCCGAGGCGCCGACGATCGGGCGCGTCATCTCGAACGTCGCCAGGGCGTTGGAGGCTCCCGACTTCTGGCCCGAGCGGGCTCGCTCGAGCTTCTTGTTCAGCTTGTCCATTCCCCCGAGCAGGTTCTCGACCGGGATCCGGCAGTCCTCGAGGATCACCTCGGCGGTGTGGGAGGCGCGGATGCCGATCTTCGACTCCTTCTTGCCCTGGCGGATGCCGGGCGTGCCCTTGCCGATCACGAAAGAGGCCTGGCCTCGGTGCCCGAGCTCCGGATCGACGGTCGCGACTACGACATGGACGTCGGCGATGCCGCCGTTGGTGATGAAGACCTTGGTGCCGTTCAGGACCCACTCATCGCCCTCGATCTCGGCGGTGCTCTTCAGGCTCTTCACGTCGGAGCCCGCCTGCGGCTCGGTGACCGCGTAGGCGCCGAGCTGGATCTCGTCGTCCGTGCCGAAGCACCGCGGAACCCACTCGGCGATCTGCTCGGGCGTGCCGGACGCGGCGATTCCGGCGGCCGCCAGGCCCGAGCCCTGGATCGCCAGGGCGATCCCGGCGCAGCCCCAGTGGAGCTCCTCGGCGGTGATCACGCCGAACTGCCCGCCAGGGTCGGCGCCCATCTTCTGCATGTGCTCGAGGCCCTGGAGCCCCCACTTGCGGGCCTCACTGATCACCTCCCACGGGGTGCTCTCCTCCTGGTCGTGCTTGCGGGCGACCGGGCGAATCACCTCCCGCGAGAACCTGCGGACGTGGTCGCGGTGCTCCCTCTGCTCTTCGGTGAGCGCGAAGTCCATTTTCGGCCGGGCCTCCTTGTGCGGGGCCGCTCGCCGGGGAGCGACCCGTTCGAGGTGACTGATTGACTGGTCAGTCAGCCAGTTTACTCCAACCGGAAGTGGAACCTGCCACTTACCGCGCGGCGCCGCGCCTGGCCCGGGAGCCGGCGGCGCGAGGGACGGCTGGGTAGCGTTCCCCGCCCGTGCGCCTCCCTCGCCCGATCGAGAACGCGATCGACTGGCTGCGCTACGACCTCCCCGCGAGATTGGGCGGCCGGGGGCTTCTGGCCGCGGGAGTCGTGCTGCTGGTGGGATTGATCGCGGTGCTTGTGGCGATCAATCCGTTCGGCGGTGGCGGCGAGGGAGAGACTCGGGTGGTGACGATCGCCGTCGCCACCGACAACGCGCAGGAAGCGCCGGTCGGTGTGCTCGGCTTCCCGGTGGTCGCGACCCGCAACACGACCAGGATCAGCGGGTCCGACCCGGCCACCGACGCGGCGGCGGCGGCGCTCGCCACGCATCCACCGGCACCCCAGGCGCCGCCGCTCGAGGCGACGACACTGGTGCCCGATGACGATTGGCAGGCCGGGATTGCGGCATCGGTGCTCGCCGGGCCCCCGACAGGAATGCCCGTGCTGGTCAGCGAGCACGGCACCGTGCCGGACTCCACCACGCAGGCCCTGGCGCAGCTCAACCCGCGCGGAGGGCGCGCCTCCGGCGACGTGGCCGTGTACGCCGCCGGCGGCGCCACGGTCCCGTCCGGTCTGCGCTCGCAGGAGCTCCAGGGCGACTCCCCGGCGGAGATCGCCAACTCCATCGACCAGCTCCGGCAGCGGCTGGTGCAGCGCGAGCCGGACCACATCCTGATCGTGAGCTCCGACCAGGCGGGATATGCGATGCCGGCCGCCGCCTGGGCGGCCCGCTCGGGCGACCCGGTCCTGTTCAGCGGGCACAACCAGGTTCCCTCGGCCACCCTCGCCGCGCTGCGGCGGCACGCCGCGACCACCGTGTATGTCCTGGGGCCGGAGTCCGTGATCTCGAAGACGGCCCTGCAGCAGCTCGGCAGGGTCGCGGCGAGCGTCCAGCGGGTCGGGGCAACGGGACCGGTGCAGAACGCGCTGCTCTTCGCGCGCTACTCCGACGGATCCTTCGGCTGGAACCTCAATGATCCCGGTCACGGAATGGAGCTGGCCAACACCGGCCGGCCGCTTGACGCGGCGGCAGCCGCCTCGCTCGCCTCGACCGGGAAGTGGGGACCGCTGCTGCTCATCGACAGGGCGGACGGGCTGCCCCCAGAGCTGAGGAGCTTCCTGCTCGACATCAAACCGGGCTACGAGACGGATCCGACCCGGGCCGTGTACAACCACGTCTGGCTGATGGGTGACGCGAGCGCGATCGGCGGACAAGTCCAGGCGGAGGTCGACGAGCTGGCCGAGCTCGCGCAGATCGGCGCGACGGGCGGCGGCGCTCAGGGAACGATCAGCGGCGGGGCGGCACAGCCGGGCGGGCCCGAGGGCGAACCGACCATCAATCCGAAGAAGGGGAAGGGCAAGTGAGCGAGGCCGAGCGACCGGACCGGCTGGCGAGGAGGGTCACTGTCGAAGACATCCGGGCGCTGGCCGGCCCCTCCACCCCCCACTTCGCCCTGCAGGTCCGCAACCGGATCCAGCGGCTGATCGAGGGGCTTCCGCAGGACGATCCGGTGAGGCGAGAGGGCGAGACCCAGATCGCCCGGCTGGAGGAGCTTGCCCAGCACAGCGGGGATCCGCGGGGCGGGACCGGCGTGGCGCACTGATGAAGGAGGTCGCCGACGGCGTCTGGCGGCTCTCCGAGTTCCCGCCCAGGCCGGTGATCAACATCTACGTCGCCGGCGACGTGATCTTCGACGCGGGCCGCATCTGGGACGCCCGCCGCATCCTCAAGCAGACCTCCGACCGTGAGCTGTCGCTGCTTGCCCTCACCCACGTCCATCCCGACCACCAGGGGGCGGCGCACGCGGTCTGCGAGGAGCGGGGAATCCCCCTCGCCTGTCACGAGGATGACGTCGATGCGATGGAGGGTCGGCGGCCGGTTCGCGCCTCGGACGCCGCCTTGGCGAAGTTCTACGCCCGGCTGTGGGAGGGCCCGTCCCACAAGGTGGACATGCCCCTGCGCGAGGGCGACGACGTCGGCGACTTCACGGTGATCCACGCCCCGGGGCATGCGCCGGGGGAGGTCATCTTCTGGCGCGAGTCCGACCGAGTCGCGATCTGCGGCGACACGCTCCGCAACATGAGCTTCGCGACTACCCGCGCGCGGCTCGACATGATGCCCCGCGATCTCACCCCCGACGTCGAGGAGGCGGCGCGCTCGATCCGCAAGCTGGCGGATCTGGGCCCGGAGGTGACCCTTCCGGGCCACGGTCCTCCGGTCCGCGGCGCGGCTCCGATCGCTGGGCTCGCGGACCGGCTCGGCGCCTAGTCTCCGTCCCCTTCAACGTGATTCAGGGCTGCCGGTAGGCTCAGCGCGCATGGCTCAACTGCGAGGGGCGGTGATCGGATATGGGCTCGCGGGGTCGGTCTTCCACGCCCCCCTGATCGCCTCCACACCGGGCCTGGTGGTGAGCACCGTGGTGACCGGCAACCCGCAACGGCAGGCCGAGGCGAGGCAAGCGCATCCGGAATCCCAGGTGCTCTCCGATCCGGCGGAGGTCTTCGAGCGCGCCTCTGAGTACGACTTCGTGGTGGTGGCGGCGCCCAACGACGTCCACGTGGAGTTGACGCGCCGAGCGCTCGATGCCGGCCTGCCGGTGGTGGTCGACAAGCCGCTCGCCCCCACCGCGGCCGAGGCCCAGTCGCTGGTGGAGCAAGCGGAGGGACTCGGAGTCCTGATCACGGCGTACATGAATCGCCGCTGGGACTCCGATCAGCTCACCCTGCGGCGCCTGCTGGACGAGGGAAAGCTAGGCGAGGTGCTGCGCTACGAGTCGAGGCTGGAGCGCTGGCAACCGGCTCTCTCCCGACGTAAGCCCTGGACCGAGGTGTCCCCGCCGGAGGCTGGCGGCGGCGTGCTGCTCGACCTCGGCAGCCATCTGGTGGACCAGGCCATCGTCCTCTTTGGCGCGGTCGTTCGCGTGTATGCAGAGCTCGAAAGTCGCCGAGGCGGCGTCGCCGACGACGACGCCTTTGTGGCTCTGGAGCACCGCTCCGGTGCGCGGAGTCACCTCTGGGCGTCGCTGCTCGCGGCGACGCCAGGGCCGCGCCTGCGCGTGCTCGGCGACCGCGCGGCATACATCGTCACCGACCTCGACGGGCAGGAGGATGCGCTGCGCTCGGGCGCCCGCCCGAGCGGCGACGAGGCCTGGGGCACCGAACCCCCCGAGCGGCGGGGCCGGCTGATCAGCGAGGAGAGAAGCGAAGCTATCGTCAGCGAGAGGGGGGACTGGCCGCGCTTCTACATCGGGCTCGAGCGAGCCCTGCGGGAAGGCTCGCAGGCCCCGGTCGATCCCTGGGAGGCGGTGACTGGGCTCGAGGTCCTTGATGCCGCTCGCCGCAGCGCCGCCACCGCCACAGTGGTCGCCCTCAGGTGAGCGCGGGAATCGCGATCCCGCCGAAGAGGCTGACGCCCGCGATCGACCGGGCCGGCTACGGGGCCGATGGCCGGGAAGGTTGGCCCGAGCAGGAGGTGCGGGGTCAAGCCTCCTATCTGATCTTCTGGAGACGCACGGATTGAGAGTGCCGCTTCTCGTCCAAAGCGGCTATTTCGGCAAGGGGGCGTTTTCGCGGCTCACACAATCCGCATTCACGCGACAGGGAGCGGCGTCGAGTCGATCCGGCACGGGCCCAAGGACGTGCCCTCAGCCCCTCAGCTCGAGCAGCTCGATTCTGTAGCCGTCGGGGTCCCTGACGAAGCAGAGCCGCGAGCCGCCCTCGCGGATTCGATAGGGGGGCTTCTCCGGCTCGATCCCCATCTCCTTGAGATGCTCGAGGGTGATGTCCAGGTCGTCGACCGTGAGCGCTACGTGGCCGTAGGCGGTGCCCAGCTCGTAGCGGTCGACGCCGTAGTTATGGGTCAGCTCGAGCTCGGGGACCTCCTCACCCGGCACGCCCATGAAGATGTTGACTGCCTCGTCGCGGATCGGTACCTCGCGGCGCTTCTCGAGCCCAAGGGCCTCGTAGAAGGCGACCGAGCGATGGGGATCGGTGATTCGGTAGCAGGTGTGGATCAGCCGCACAGCGCGAACTCTATCCGCGCCGGTCAGTGACCCAGGCTCGGAAGCCTGCCGCGCCCAATTGTTCGCCGGCCTATCTGGGCGCGTGGGCAGCCGAAGATCCGCTTACGAAAGTCCAACGCCCCCGCTCCGTTAGCTATCTATCCCCTAATACCGGCTCTTCACGCACCGGCCGTCCCGCCGTGGCTTGACAACCGTCTTTTTGCGGCGGAGACTTGGCTGTGCTCACTTAGCTTGTCCGTGGAGCGAGACGATTCACTCGGACCGTTAGGGGACGGGATTTCGGCTTGCGTCTTCGAAAGAGAGGACGCGAATGGCCCCGAGCGACCATCATGCAACCGAGCACTCCGCCCTTCCGGACGGGATGTTCGAAGTCCAGTCAGTTCAAGTAGGCGATCACCTCTGCGTTCTTGTCTCGGGGGAGCTGGACCTGGGATCGGCGGATGAACTAGAAGATGCGATTCGCGTGGCGGAGAGAAGCAAGGCGCCAGCAGTCGTTGTAGATCTCACCAACCTTCGATTCATGGACTCCAGGGGCCTGAACGTGCTGCTGAAAGCCCACACCCGGAGCCAACAGGACGGAGACCGAATCAGGTTCCTGCCCTCGAAGTACGACGCGGTCAGGCAGCTCGTTGCCGTTACGGGCGCGAGCAGGATGTTCGACTGAGGCTTGCCGACGCGCCATTGACGCCACGGATGGCGTCGGCATGAATGCGAGGAAGCCCTCGACTCGGACGCCGGGGGCTTCTTTGCGTCAGCACGGACCGTGCGATGACCGATGAGATCGGTGGGGCGGTGCGGTCGTAGCGAACGACGACCAAACCAACGAGAAGGGAACTGCGACCATGAAACTGACGACCATCACCCACATCACCGTCGATGGAGTGATGCAGGGACTCGGCGGGGCGGATGAGGACCGTAGGGGCGGATTCGAGCGCGGCGGATGGGCCCTGCCGCTGTTCGTCGACGAGGGCGCGGCGTTCCTCGACGAGGCCTTCCAGCGCGCCGACGCCTTCCTGTTCGGCCGGCGGACCTACGAGATCTTTGCCGGCTCCTGGGGAACCGGCTCCTGGGGGGCAAATCAGGGCGACAACCCGATCTCAATGGCGTTGAACACGCGGCCCAAGTACGTGGCATCGACCACGCTCACCGACCCCGAATGGGAGGACACGACCGTCCTCTCCGGTGATGTCGCGGCCGCCATCGGCGAGCTGAAAGCCGAGCAGGGAGGCGAGCTGCAGGTGCACGGCAGCGGCAACCTGGTCCGCTGGCTCCTCGACAACCAGCTAGTCGACGAGATCACCCTGCTCACATATCCCCTGATCGTCGGTCAGGGCACGCGGCTGTTCCCCGATGCCGGCCCGGACACCGCGCTCGACCTGGTCGACTCGCGAGCCTTCCCGAAAGGCATAACGCTCCAGGTCTACCGGCCCACCGGGCGCCCGCAGTATGCAAACCCCTAAGACCTGACATACGAACGGCGGCGGTGAGCGTCGGCCGATCAGGGATAGGTGCGGGATGCGACGAAACCGCTGGCACCTGGTCGCCGAGGACGAA
>DASXSZ010000104.1:0-6855 GCA_036505735.1 Solirubrobacterales bacterium | reverse complement strand
TCGCATCGCAGCCCTGCCTGCTGGGAGGGCCAGGCCGGCCGGCCGGTGACGAGGTCAGTTATTTCCCGAGCGCAACCGAACCCCCGAAAGGCTCGACGCAGACGACCACCGCCCTGTTGTCCGGATCCCGGATCCTCATTGCGGCGAACGTCGAGCCGGATTCCGACCGCGACGGCTTCGGCGATGAGACCCAGGACCAGTGCCCGACCAATGCCACCATCCAGGGAGCCTGCCCTCAACCCCCTGCACCGCTCACCTGCAAGGGCAAGCCCGCGACAATCGTCGGCACGAGCGGCAACGACGTGCGCAAAGGAACCTCCGGCGAGGACGTGATGGTAGGCCTGGGTGGGAACGACAAGCTCTCCGGCCTTGCGCGTAGCGATCTGATCTGCGGCGGCGCAGGCAAGGACACCCTGAACGGCGGCAAGGGCAACGACAAGCTCTATGGCGAGGCGGGCAAAGACACCCTCAAGGGCGGTCCCGGCAAGGACAAGCTCAAGGGCGGTCCCGGCAAGGACAAGCAGATCCAGTAGCGCCTAGCCCAGAGTGCTGCTTTCCAGCAAAGCGCCGCTTTTCGTCCAAAGCCGCGGTTCGGCGAGCCGCCAGAGCCCTCCCCGCGTCACACATGGTTGCAGTACGGCGCTCCGCCCGGCACAGGGCTGGGGCAGGCCCTCCAGGTAGGACACGTCAGCGTGCTGGAGGTCGTCGAGACGACCCGCCTGGTGCCCGACCCGCTGGCGTAGAGCGACACCCTTGCTCACCGTCGCCTGCGCGGTCGCGCTCGGCACCGCGCACGCCAGACCCGGCCAATCCCGAATAGTACGACAGTCGTAGTACTTATGAATGACCCTTCCGACGAAAGGAGAAAGCCAATGACGGTCAGCCGAAAAGCCTGGATCGCAATCGGAGTTCTCGCGGCGGTCGCGGCGATCGCCGTCATAGCTCTCGTCGCCTCCGGCGGTGGTAGCGCGGGGGGCGCTTACTAACCCGCGCGGCCCGGTCAGGCTTCCCCCACCCGGACCCGGGGCTAGTCGCGTCTTCGCGCGTGAGGAAAGCCCAGGCGCGACCCTCGGGTTCGGGTTTCCTAGCGCCCGCGGCCCCGCACACTGTCCCACTGTCCGGCGCGCGCCGTTGCGCTGTTCGTCCAAAGCGCTATTCCGACACCCCGGCGCGGCTGACCTTATGGGCTGCCGGAGGTCTAGGGCCCGTACCCGTGCGCCGGGTCGCTGCTGCAGTGGAGGATGACCCTGTAGGAGGACGAACCGAAGGCCCAGCTGGTCGCGCTTGCCTGCCCAGCGATTTCGACGGCGCGGAAGAGGCCGGGGGTGTAGAACTGGGTGTATCCGGCGCCGGGAATGTCGAAGCCGATCAGCCCCCCCACCACGACGGGCTCCACACCAGGGGTCACCCGGGCGCCAAACGGCGCATAGCTGTGGTTCAGCAGGAAGGGATGATTGCCGGGACAACTGTACTTCGGCACCTGCTCGCCCGCCCATAAACCGTTGAGCGTCCGCAGCTCGAAGCTCTCCGTGCAGTCGACGTCCGCGAAGACGCAATCCCCGGCGGACGCATGCGCCCTCGCCGCCGAGGACCGGGCGCTCAGGGAGGAGCTGGCGAGCGGCTCGGTCTCGTTGTGGTGCCCCTTGCAGCTCTTCGAGACCTGCTCGCCATTGGCGACCTCGATCAGCTCCTGGGAGCTGTGCTTGGCGCAGACGATCCGATCGTGGGGGCCGTTGGCGATCACCTCGTCGCCGGGGCTCTCCAGGATGATCGTCGCGCCCTTGGCGTGCGAGTAGATCAGGTTGTGGCCCTTGCCGGTGACGCCGACCTCGCTGTCCGGGCCCGCGACGATCAGGGAGTGGCCGTGATTTGAGGGCACGAGCTTCACGCCCTTGCCGATCGCCCCGACTTGGTCGTCCGCCGAGGCGCCGTGGATCGTCTCCTCGTCGCCGAGGGCGATGATGAAGTTCGGCTTGCCGTGGACGCCGTGCAGCTCCTCCTTGGGCTCGGTGCCGACGATCGACTTGCCGCCGACGAGCGCCCCGGGGTCGAGCTTGCGCAGGTGCTCGGCGAGCTTCTCGTTGTCGGCGCGGGCGAGCGTGGCCGCCAAGAGCGCGAGGGCGATCGCCGGGCCGAGCAGTCGCATCTGTCGGACGAACACCGCGGTAGACCCTCCTGGCTGAGTTAGGCCGAACCTATTCCACTCGAGAGGCGGGCGTCAATCGCCCCCGCGGTATCTCGCCGAGGAGTTGCGCTTTCCATGCAAAGGGGCGCTTTGGAAATCACACCTCTAAGCGAGAAGGGGTTCCCCATCAGGAGGCCGGCCCGAAGGCCTCGATGATCTTCGCCTGGTACTCGCCGATCTGCTCCGGTGGGATGAAGTAGGTCGCCGGTGTGAGGAAGACGCCGTCGCCGCGCTCCGCGACCTCGGCGACGCGAGCCCGGACCTTGTCGAGCGGGCCGGCCGCGCTGTAGACCTCGACCATCTCGTCCGGGATCTGCTCCGGGACGGCGGCGAGGTCGCCCTTGCGGAAGGCATCGCCAGCGGCCTGGGCCGCCTCGGCGAAGCCGTGCATCTCCCAGAGGGGCTTGTAGGTGCGAACCGTCGAGTAGAAGGCAATCGTCCGGCGCGCCGCGTCCAGCGCCCGGGCCTCTTCGTCGTCGATCGCGCAGGTGATGGTCGGGATGAAGTCCAGGTCCGAGCGCCCGCGGCCGGAGCGGCTGAGACCGGTCTCGAAGCTCGGGACCACGACCTCGTCGATCCAGCGCACCGGGCACATCGGATGACCGATCAGGCCGTCGGCCACGTCGCCGGCCATCCGGCACATCCCCTCGCGCATCGCCGCGGCGTAGATCGGGACCCGCTCGCGGGCTGGCTTGTGGGGCCGAACCCAACCCCTGATGTCGATGTCGTGGTATTCGCCGTCGTAGCGAATCGGCTCACCGGCGGAGGCCTTCTCCATGATCAGCCGGGTCGCCTCGATCGTCTCGCGCAGGTGCGGGGCCGGCTTCCCGTAGTCGACCGAGTGCCAGGTCTCGTTCAGGCGTCGGACCCCGGCGCCGAGGCCGAGGCGGAAGCGCCCGCCGGACATCTCGTCGATGTCCAGGGCGCTGACGGCCAGGATGAAGGCGCTCCTCGTGAAGGCCCAGGCGATGCCGGTGCCGAGGTCGACCTTCTCGGTCCTGGCGGCGAGCCAGGTCGCCTGGGTGACTGAGCTGCGGAAGAGCTCGGGCGTCCAGACACAATCGATGCCGGCCACCTCGGCGGAGCCCGCCTGCTCGGCGAGCTCTGCCGGGGTATCCCCGATCGCGGCTATCGAGATGCGGTCGAGGGCGGCCATGCGCGGCGAGCCTACTTCGCCGGATGCTCGACGGGCGTGTTGTCCAGGGATCGCCAGAGGTAGAGACAGGCGAGCGTGCGGTGCGGTCGCCACTCCTCGGCGAGCTTCTCCAGCTCCTCGGGACCCGGCAGATCGTCCATCCCGTAGGCGATCTGGACGGCGCGGCGGATGCCGAGATCGCCCACGGAGACCACGTCAGGCCGGGCGAGATGGAAGATCAGGAACATCTCGGCGGTCCACCGGCCGACGCCCTTGACCTCGATCAGCGCAGCGATCACGTCCTCGTCCGGGAGCTCCTTGAGGCGCTCGAGGTCGAGACGGCCGTCGCCGACCCGCCGGGCGAGATCGCGGAGGAACTCCACCTTGGCGTTCGACAGGCCGGCCTTGCGGAGGTTCTGAGGCCGGCGTCGCAGGAGCGCCTCGGGGGTGGGCACCTCGCCGCCGAACATCTCGAGCAGCTTCGCCCAGATCGAGCGAGCCGCCTTGGTGGAGAGCTGCTGGCCGACGATCGCCCTGGCCACCGCCTCGTAGGGATCCGGCCGGCTGCCCCGCCTGTCGATCGCGGGATCGATCGGCCCCCGCTCCTCCATCACGCGCCTCAGCACCTTGTCCGCGCGCATCAGCACGAGGTCGTCCGCGCTCCACTCCGCGGCGGGCTTCCGGGCATGCGCGCCTGCGGGCCTCGAGGGCATCGCTACCTCAACGCCCGCGGACGTCCAACCGTGAGGTCAGACTCTTTGAATGAGCGTGCCGGTGCCGAGCCCGCCGCCGCAGCACATGGTCACTAGGCCGGTCTCCTTGTCGGAGCGCTCCAGCTCGTGGAGCAGCGTCGTGATCAGGCGCGCGCCAGTCGAGCCGAGCGGGTGACCGATCGCAATCGCGCCGCCATTGACGTTGACGCGGTCCATGTCGGGCTCCAGCTCGCGTCGCCAGGCCGCGACCACCGAGGCGAACGCCTCGTTGATCTCGACGAGATCGATGTCGTCCATCTTCATCCCGTTGCGCTTCAGGATCAATTGCGTGGCGGGGATGGGACCGGTGAGCATCATCACCGGGTCGACGCCAACGGTGGTCTGGTCGACGATCCTCGCGCGAGGCTTCCGGCCGAGCTGGTCGGCCTTCTCGCGGGTCATCAGCAGCACCGCCGCGGCGCCGTCGGAGACCTGCGAGGAGTTGCCCGCGGTGATCTTGCCGTCCTCCTTGAAGGCCGGCTTCAGCGAGGCGAGCTTCTCGAGGCTGTCAGGGCCGGGCGGGCGGATGCCCTGGTCGGTGACGTAGGTGTCGCCGTTGTTCTTCCAGGGGATCATCTCGCGCTCGAATCGCCCCTCCTCGGTCGCCTGGTGGGCGAGCTGATGGGAGCGGAGGCCGATCTCATCGAGCTCGGAGCGGGGGATCTCCCACTTGTCGGCGATCATCTCGGCCGAGATCCCCTGCGGGACGAGGTTGTAGCGCTCGAGCAGCTGCGGCGAGAAGGCGAAGCCGTGCTCCTTCATCACCTCGGCCGAGTCGGCGAAGGAGATGTGGCCCATGTGCTCGACACCGCCGCCGATGGCGACGTCGTGGACGCCGGAGGCGATCAGGGCGGCGGCGAAGTTGACGGCCTGCTGGGCCGACCCGCACTGGCGGTCGACGGTGGTGGCGGGGGTCTCCATAGGGAGCCCTTCCTCGAGCCAGGCGTTGCGGGCGATGTTGATGCCCTGCTCGCCGAACTGCTGCACACAGCCGGCGACCACGTCCTCGACCTCGGAGGGCTCGATCCCCGCGCGCTCGATGACCGCGCCGTAGGTCGTCGCCAGCAGGTTCGAGGCGTGGACGTCCTTGTAGTAGCCCTTCTCCTCGTGGCCCCGGCCGACCGGCAGGCGGGCGGCCTCGACGATCACTACCTCACGTCCACTGAACTTTCCGTTCTCAGCCACCTCGGACCTCCTCAGTCGGTTTCTTCAAGCAACCAAGCCTCGTAGACCAGAGCATACACCCACTGACTGGCGAGTCAGCCAGTCAGCTCAAACGCGAGTCAACGAAGGTTTCGACCTCCCGCCGCAACCACTCGACCCGGTCGCTCGCCACGGCTCGACTCTACGCCGATCGCTTGCGTGATACACAGATCGGGTGGCAGGTGCCGAGACATACGAACGCCCTGCGATCGCGGGTAGCGGGACGATCGCCTGCGGGCTCGCCGCGTGCGCCAGCGTGGCGTCGAGAACTGTGCTCCTGGCGCGCTCCGACGCGTCGGCGTGGCGCGCCGAGGAGCAGGCCCACTCGCTCTGCGCGAAGGTCGACGGGGCAGACCCCAAGCGAGTCAAGGTCACCACCCAGCCCGACGACCTCGCCTCCTGTGACATCGTCATCGAGGCCGTGATCGAGGAGCTCGATCCCAAGGTCGAGCTGCTTGCCACGCTCGGCGAGGCGGCCGGCGAGGCGGCTCTGGCTTCGACCACGTCGTCGCTGTCCCTCGACGAGCTCGCCTCCGACAGTGGCTACCCCGACCGCGTCTTCGGCCTCCATCCCTTCAACCCCGTGGTCCGCATGGAGCTGATCGAGCTCTGCCTGCCCGATGCGGCACGCAACGAGATCGGACCGCGGGCGCGCAAGTGGTGCGAGTCGATCGGCAAGACGGTCGTGGAGGTCCCGAACGAGCCCGGGTTCGTCGTCAACCGCCTCCTCTTCCCTTACCTCTTCGACGCCGTCCGCCTGATGGAGCAGACCGGGATGAAGCCCGAGGAGATCGATCGCTGCATAACGCTTGGGGCCAACTATCCGATGGGCCCGCTGGCCCTGCTTGATCTGATCGGCGCCGACGTCGCGGTGGCGATCGGCGAGGCGCTCTATGCAGACAGCGGCGAGGAGCACCACCGCCCGCCGGGCCGCCTGATCGCCCTCGTTGATCAGGGAAGGCTCGGGCGCAAGTCGGGCGCCGGCTTCTACGACTATTGACCGTTCAGGTCCAGGACGAGCTGCGCGACGGCCTCGCCGACCGCGTCGAGCTCCACCGGGTCCAGCTTGTCGATGGTGTCCTGGTCGCCGTTCTTGTACGGATAGGACCAGTCGATGAGGTCGATCGAGGGGATCCTCTGTAGGAGGAAGGGGATGTGATCGTCGATGATCGGCGTCTGGGTTCCCGCCGGGAAGACGTCCTCTGCGCCGGCCTCCGAGGCGGCCCGGCGAAGCTGATCCCAGAGCGCCGGATCCGAGTTGCCCTCCCGCGGGATGCGCAACCCCCTGTTGGCGATGTAGTCGAGCAAGATCATGTCGTCGACCTGCCCTGGGTGGGCGGCGGCGTAGGCGCGCGAGCCGCGCAGGGCGCACACCTGGAAGTTCCGGTCTCGGCACCCCGGCGGGGCCTCCTCACCGTCGAAGAGGACGAAGCGGATCTCACGATGATTCGCCGGCAGCTCCGAGCGCAGGTCGCGGGCGAGCTCGATCAGGGCCGCGGTCCCCGCGGCGCTGTCATTCGCGCCGACGAACCCCTCGGGCCGGTACTGCGTGTCGTAATGGGCCCCGATCAGGATCGCCG
>DASXSZ010000103.1:0-9169 GCA_036505735.1 Solirubrobacterales bacterium | reverse complement strand
GCTCGACCGTGCAGATGGCGGCGCTGGCCGCCTGCCTGCTGATCTCGGTACAGGTGACCGCGAACCACTGGTTCTATCCCTACGCCGTCTGGTTCGCCCCACTCGTCCTGGTCGTGGTCTTCGCGCAGCGGCGCGGCCCGGAGTCCCGGATCTACACGCGTCGGCCGGGAGCCGTCACGCGCACCTAGCCGGGCGTCGCCCGTGCCCGGCCAGGCAACGGCCCTCGACAGCCGGTCGAGCGGCCCCCGGCGATCTTTCGACATCGGTCCAAGGACCGAACGCGCGGCACCGCGGACAATTTCTCCTGCACGGCAGAGGGAACGGGGATGGCGATGCAAGCGTTGAGACAGGTTGTTGCCTTTGGCGGTGGCGGGTTCTCCCAGGAGTCCGGGAACCCCCTGCTCGACGACTACGTCCTCGGCCTGACCGGGACTGCCAATCCCCGGATCTGCTTCCTGCCGACCGCGAGCGGCGATGCGGACCACTACATCGTCCGCTTCTACAACGCCTTCCGAGATCGCGCCCGGCCGTCCCACGTCAGTCTGTTCAGGCGGGAGCGGGGGGTGACGGACATCCGCTCCCACCTGCTCTCGCAGGACCTGATCTACGTCGGCGGCGGCAACCTGATCAGCCTGCTCGGCGTCTGGCGGGCGCACGGCATCGACTCGATGCTGCGGGAAGCCTACGAGGCGGGAGTGATCCTCTGCGGCCTCAGCGCGGGATCGCTCTGCTGGTTCGCGGAGGCCGTCAGCGGCTACCACGGCCAGGTCAACAGGGTCCCGGCGCTGGGCTTCCTCCGGCACAGCAACGCCGTGCACTACTGCGAGGGCGACCGCCGCGGCGCGTTCCATCGCCACCTGCTGGACGGCATGCCCGCCGGCTACGCGGCCGAGGACGGGGCTGCTCTGCGGTTCGTCGGCGACGAGCTGGTGGAGGTCGTCGCCTCGAGACCGGAGGCCAGGGCATACAAGCTGGAGCGGCGAGGGCATCGGGTCCTCGAGACCAGGCTGGCAACCAGGTATCTGGGTGCGGGGTCCGCGCTCGCGTCCACGGTCATACCGCTTGTGCGCCAGGCAGCGGCCTAGGCTTCATCCGTGGCTGCCCAGCGTCGCATCCTCGCCCTCGGCGGCCATGACTTCGACCGCCAGGTCGGCAACGACGCGATCTGCGACCTGATCGTCGAGCTGGCGGACGCCCCGAAGCCGCGCATCTGCCTGCTGCCGACGGCGAGCGGCGACCCCGAGGACCAGATCATCCGCTTCCGGCGGGCCTTCTCCGAGCGCGACTGCATCCCCCAGGTGATCTCGCTCTTCCGGCTCGGCCAGAACCCCGTCGACCTCCGGGAGGAGCTGCTCGCCCAGGAGGCGATCTACGCCGGCGGCGGCAGCATGGTCAACCTGATCGCGATCTGGCGCGCGCACGGCCTGGACGAGATCCTCCGCGAGTGCTGGCGCGCGGGGATCCTGATCTGCGGCCAGAGCGCCGGCGCGATGGTCTGGTTCCAGGGAGGCATCACCAGCTCGCAGGGCCAGCCCACCGTCGCCGACGGCCTCGGCCTGCTGCCGGGCAGCGCCTGCGTCCACTACCTCACCGAGCCGGTCCGCCGCCGGCGCTTCCTGCGCGCGATCGCGTCGGGTGAGCTCGAGCCCGGCCTCGGCCTCGAGGATCAGACGGGTGCGCTCTTCGAGGACACCGAGCTGGTGGAGACCGTCAGCGCGCGAGACGGCGCCGCCGTCTGGGAGGTGACCGCGGAGAACGTGGCCGCCCGGGAGACTGAGCTGGACTCCCGCCGCCTGGAGGACAGCCGCCAGCCGATCAACGACACGCGCTCGGAGATCCTGGAGCTGCGCCAGACGCTCGCCACCCGCGCCGCCAGGCGCCGGACCCGGCGGCGGCCCGGACGACTCGACTGAGACTGCTAGAGAGCGCCGCCCGCGGGCGGGGGCATCGCCGGGTCGTCGCCCTGGTCGCCGAGCTGCTCCCGCGCCAGGAAGTCCTCGATCAAGAGCGGATTGTCCTTGGAGCGCTCCACGACGTTGAGCAGGTCGGTCATCGACGAGACCTCCTCGACCTGCTCCTTGACGAACCAGGTGAGGAACTGCTCAGCGCGGAAGTCCCCGCTGTCGCGTGCGAGCGCAAAGAGCGCGTTGATCTCGTCGCTGACCCGCTTCTCCTGCTCGAGGGCCATCTTCACCGGGCCGGCGACGTCGTCGTAGGTGGTCTGCTGCGACTTGATGTCCGGGATATGAACCGGCTCGTCGGTGTCGAGCAGGTACTGGACCATGATCATCGCGTGGTTTCGCTCCTCGACCGCCTGGCGGTAGAAGAACGCGGCCAGGCGGGGCAGGGTCTCGGCGTCGTAGTAGACGGCGGCCCCCACGTACTGTTGGGAGGCGGCGAACTCGTTCGAGATCTGCTCGTTGAGCGCGTCGGCGAAGCTCTGATCGGCCATGGTTGAACCCTATTCGCCCCAGCGAAAGCCGGTGGGCGTGGGCTCGGGCTCGAGCGGGCTGGAGGGCAGGCCCGGCTCGGTCCCGGCCGTGTTGTAGCCGGAGGGGGCGACGTCGTTGGGCGTGTCGGGATGGAAGAGCGAGGCGAGGTACTGGATGTGGCCCCGGCCTGGGCCGAGCTCCCACTGGCCGCCGCCATAGGCGCCGATCCCGTGCTCGTCGCAGTGGTCGTAACCGGCGAAGAGCTCGTGCAGCGGGCCGAAGCGGGAGGGCTTGATGTTCACCATCTTCGGCTGCCAGGGCCGGGCCTCGATGTCGGCGACCGAGTGGATCGGCGCGTCCCAGGTGACCCGGTCGGCGACGGGATCGAGGAGCGGCTTCGTCTCGTCGCTGACGTCCGGATCCTCGAGCCAGGCCTCCGGGAACGACTCGATCAGCTTCCGGTAGAGGTCCGGGTCCGTGTCGACGTCGACCGGCGTCCCCTTGTACTGGCCCTTCAGGTCAAGCGAGTCGACCGCGCCGGTCCCGACCAGCTGCTCGATCAGCTCGTCGGTCCAGTCGTTGGTGGGGTCGAGCTTGAAGCGGAGGGTGGGATAGACCTCGAGGCGCTTGCGGACCGGCTCGATCGTCGAGACCTCATCCGATCCCGGCGGCGTGAGGCGCATCGAGACGACGAAGGTGACCGGCCGCGGCTCCCGCCCGAGCACCTCGTGCAACGACTTTCCAGCCTGGCGCAGCGCCAGGTCGAGGGCGGCGCTCTCGAAGGCCCAGCGCCGGTAGTTGACGGAGACCTCGCGCTCGGGTGGGCTCGGAAAGAGATCGACGCCCTCGAGGAGCTCCGAGAACGAGGCGATCGTGTGCTTGCCGGCGACCTCGAGCACCGGCCCAGCGTCCTGGAGGGCGACGTGATCGAGCGCGTCGTAGACGACGTCCTCGCCCATCCCCTCGTGGCCGCCCCCCTTCAGGCGGATGATCGTGGTGAGCCGGTCGAAGTCCGTCCCGGGCGGGTGGAACTCCAGGCCCTGGAGCTCATATGAGTCGATCTCGAGCGGCAGGTCCTTGATCAGGTCGTAACTGCTCACGGCGGCGGAGGCTACACACCGGCCCGTCTCGGCCCGCTCCGTCGCGTAACGTTGCGGCCGCCTGCGGGACGTAACGCGCACTTCGTCCGTCTAGGAGTCGTCCGAGCGAGAGGAGAAGGAATGGCCGAGTCACTCGGTGCCGACGCCGGCGCCGGCCTGAAGGCGCTGGGAATCAACTGCACGCTGAAGCGCTCGCCCGAGAGGTCCCACACCGAGGCGCTGATGAACCGCGTTCTCGGGATCCTCGCCGAGCACGGCGTGCAGACCGAGATCCTGCGGCCGGTCGACTACGACGTCAAGTTCGGCGTCAGCTCCGACGAGGGCGACGGCGACGAATGGCCCCAGATCCTCGAGAAGATCAAGGCCGCGGACATCCTCCTGATGGGGATGTCGATCTGGTTCGGTGTCCGGTCGTCGGTCTGTCAGATGGTGATCGAGCGACTCGACGGCACTTACAACGAGCGCAACGAGGTCGGTCAGTACCCGCTCTACAACAAGGTGGCGGGCTGCGTGGTCACCGGCAACGAGGACGGCGCGCACGCCTGCGCCGAGACCACGCTGTTCAACATGACCCACCTCGGCTGCGTGGTCCCGCCCAACGCCGACACCTACTGGGTCGGAACCGCCGGGCCGGGCCCGTCATACCTGGACTCCGACGGCGAGAACCATCCCTACACCCAGCGGACCAGTTCCTGGTGCGCCCACAACTTGCTGCACATGGCCCGGATCATGCGCGACAACCCGATCCCGCCGATCGGGAACACCCTGGAGGAGATGGGCGGCGACGCCGTCCACACCGGCTGACCGGCTGGTTCAGGCCGGGATGGGCGACCGGACCTCGGCGTCCCGCGCGCCCATCTCCTCACCGCATTTGGAGCAGCGGAGCTCGAGCGTCGGCTCGCCGCCGCAGTCGCGGTGACGGATGTCGGCAGGCGGGAAATCGTTCGCCAGATAGCGGTCTCCCCACTGGCGGAGAGCCATCAGCACGGGGTAGAGGTCGAGTCCCATCTCCGTGAGCCGGTAGCGGTCGCGCGTCCGCACGGAGTCCTTGTAGGGCTCCCGCCGGAGGACGCCGGCTTCGACCAGCCGCCCGAGGCGATCGGAGAGCAGCGAGCGCGAGATTCCCAGCGACTCCTGGAAGTCCTCGAAGCGCTTGATCCCGTTGAAGGCCTGGCGTAGGATCACCAGGATCCAGCGGTCGCCCAGCAAGGCGGCGGGCCTGGCGATCGAGCACCTCTGTTCGGCGATCTCGGCGGCGCGCATCGGGGCCAGCATAGCGAGGCTGCGTTCGGATTCCGAACCCTATAGTCTTGCGTTCACTTTCTGAACCCAAGGCTCCGGCCGCGAGCGGAAACGGCCGGACGAGGAGGACGCGATGCCGAAGCTCGATCTCACCATTCCCGCCGACACCCTCTCCGATGAGGCCAAGCAGGAGCTGACGCGCGAGCTCGGCGCCGCCCTGCTCCGCTGGGAGGGCGCCCCCGACACCGAGTTCTTCCGGTCGATCACCTGGGCGCATCTCCACGAGCTCGCGGCCGAGTCGATCCAGACGCCGGACGGGATCGCCGAGCCTCACGCGGTCCTGGACATCACGATCCCAAGCGGCGCGCTCAGCGAGCGGCGCAAGGCGGGCATGGTCGAGGAGGCCACAAAGCTGGTGCTCGAGGCGACCGGCTGGGGGCCCGATGCCGGGGTGCGCGTCTGGACCCTGATCCACGAGGTGCCGGACGGGAACTGGGGCGCCGCGGGTCAGGTCGTCCGCTTCGAGCAGCTGCGCGACGCCGCGAAGGCCGAGCGCGAGCAGGAGGGCTCGGGAAAGGAGAAGATGCCGGCTGCCGCGACGGGCAACCGGGAGGTCCCGGCATGAGGCAGCTCGAGTTCATCGAGAAGGGCAAGCTCGAATGGCGCGACGCGCCCGACCCGAAGCTGGAGGGGGAGGGCGAGGCGATCGTCCGTCCGATCGCTCTGGCGACCTGCGATCTCGACACCGCCTTCGTTCAGGGAGCGGCGCCGGTCGCAAATCCGTTCCCCTTCGGTCACGAGTGCGTCGGCGAGGTCACCGAGATCGGGGACTCTGTCTCCTCGGTGGAGCCGGGCGACCTGGTCAGCGTGCCGTTTCAGATCTCCTGCGGGGAGTGCGACGCGTGTCGCACCGGGCGCTCGGGGAACTGCGAGTCTGTCCCCCGGCTCTCGATGTACGGGTTGCCGGTCGGGCCCCAGTCCTATGGCGGTTTCGCGAGCGACGCCGTGAAGGTGCCCTACGCCGATGCGATGCTGGTCCCGATCCCCGACGGGGTGAGTCCCACCGCGGTGGCGAGCCTCTCGGACAACATCCCGGACGCCTGGCGGACCGTGGCGCCCCCGCTCGAGGGCGCTCCCGGCTCCCCGGTCCTGATCGCGATGGGCGCCGGCTCGATCGCCCTCTACTCGGTGGCGATCGCGCTCGCGCTGGGCGCCGAGCGCGTCGACGTGGTCGGCGGCCGCAAGCGCGACCGCCAGCTCGCCGAACAACTCGGGGCGAACGTCCTCGACGAGGAGTTCCCGGACCGGGTCGGCTTCTACCCGATCACGGTCGACGCGAGCGCGGATCCCGCCGGAATCGCCTGCGCACTGCGCTCGACGGACGCCGACGGGATCTGCACCAGCATCGGGATCTACTTCCAGCCGATCCCGCTGCCCCTGCTCGACATGTTTACCCAGGGGATCACCTTCGTCACCGGCCGGCCTCACGTCAGGACGCTGATGCCCGACGTGCTGGAGTTGGTCCGCCAGGGCAGGTTCGACCCGGACCCGATGACCGTCCGGAAGGTCGGCTGGGACGACGCGGCCGAGGCCCTATCGGACCTGCGGGCGAAGACGGTGGTTCAGCGGTAGCGCGCCTACCTTGCTCTAGTTTCCGCCCGGCGTCACGCCGCCGGTGGATCCCCCGGTCGGTGGCCGGAGCGCGTCGATCTGAGGCTGCTGGAAGAGCAGTCTCATCGAGTCGTCGGAGGCGAAGAAGAAGAAGGCGCCGACACCCTGCTTGAGCGCCGGCGGCACGCACGCGGCAGCCTGGGCGGCCGAGGTGCTGAGGATCGCCTGGCTGGCGCTCGCCTCCGGGCTTTCCGTGAACGAGATCTCCATTGCCAGGTTGTCCGTGATCGGCTTGGCCTGCTTCTTGAGGGGCAGCCTGATCGTCTTCTTCATTTTCTTCTTCTTGCCCTTCACCTTGATCTTCTTGGTGACGAACTTGAACGTGTACTGGAGGCGCAGCTGCTTGGCCCGGGCGCCGAAGCCCCCCGCGGCTCCGTCGGCGCAGGCGTCCTGGGCCTGCACGCTGAGCGGCCCGAGCTTGGGTGCGCCGAGTCGAGAGTTCTTCTTGTTGAGGTCCTGGGCGATCTGACCGTAGTTCCAGGTGCCGATGTCCTGCGGCGCCAGGCCGGTCCGCTTGCCGACGCCGACCGGGTTGGCTACCGCGGCCGAAGCCAGGCCGAAGTCCCACGCCTTGATCCGCGGCAGTGCGTCCGTGAATTTGCTGGTCCAGACCGGCCGCGCCGGGTCCGTGAGCCGGCCGTCGTTCCAATCGTCCTGCTCGAAGTCCGTCAGCAGCGCGAAGACGAGCGGGTTATCGAGCAAGGTGAAGGCGTAACCCGCCTGTGTCGGGTCGTAGCTCATCCCGTTGAGGGCGATGATCCGGTTGCAGGGGAAGGCGCTGTTCAGCTGGGCCGCAAGGTCATTTGCGACGGTGGGCGTCATCGCGGGGAAGCTGCCGCTGCCCCCGAAGCGGGTGTTGAGCACGAAGATGTCCTGAGGTCGGATCCGGCCGCCCATCCCGCCGTCAGGCTTCGTGTAGGTGTCAACGTTGCCCTGGGTGTTGATCCGGATCATCATCGTGAAGCGCGTGGGGCCCGGTCCGGGCGGTGCCAGGCCGAGCGGTTGCGCGGGGCAGGACTGGGACGCCTTGGCGGCCTCTGCTGAGTTCGGGGAGGCCGTCCCTGTGGCCAGCAGGAACAGGAGAGCGAACAGACCCACCGCCGCAAGCGCGGCCGGGAGGCGGGTGCGGGCGGGCGGGCGCCCGTGCGGGTGTTCGGCGACTCCTGCCATTTGGACGAGTGGCGCCGCAAGCTAACGGCGCCTCCCCCCTCAACACGCGAGTCAGCTTGCAGTTGTGCGGAGGTTGACGAGCGTTCCGAACGCCTCGATGGCGGCCTTCAGGTCCGGCTCCGCGGTGTCCTCCTCCGGAGCGTGGCTGATCCCGGCCACCGAGGGGGAGAAGATCATCGCCGTCGGCACGTGCGGGGCCATCGAGGCCGCGTCGTGGAGCGCGCCGCTGGGCAGCTCGAAAGGAGTCCCGGTGACGCGCTCGCATGCCTCGCGAGCCAGCCCGACCAGCTCCGAGTCGAACGCGATCGGCTCGATCCGCCAGACGGACTCCTCGCCGGCCATGCATCCCCGCTCCGCGGCGCGCCTGGAGACGGCCTCGCGGGTGGAGTCGAGCATCCGCGACAGCGCCGCGGCTTCGCGATGGCGGAGGTCGACCATCATGGAGGCCGCGCCGGGAACCGCGGTCGGTATCCCCGGCTCAAGGGTGATGGCTCCGACCGTCCCCACGCCGCCCTCCCGGAGGGCGATCTCCTCGACCGCTAGGGCCGCGGATGCCGCCGCCAGCCCGGCGTCGTGACGGGCGTCCATCGGGGTGGTCCCCGCGTGGGAGACGCGCCCGGAGATCACGAACCGGTGCCGCTCCACTCCGACGCATCCGCTCACCGCAGCCGTCTTTACGCCCTCGCTCTCCAGAACCGGGCCCTGCTCGATGTGGAGCTCGAGGTAGGCGCCGATGCGCTCGAGCCTGGCGCGGCACTCGAGGACCCGATCGAGTTCGACACCGTTCTCCGCCAGGACGCCGGGGGCGCGGCGGCCGTCCGCATCCCGCGCATCGGCGAGCTCGGCCGGGTCGAAGGTTCCCGCGGCCGCGGAGCTTCCGAACAGGCTTCGTCCGAAGCGGGCGCCCTCCTCGTCCGCCCAGTCGACGAGCGCGAGCGTTCGCGGCGGCCTCCGCCTGGCGCTCGCCCAGGCCCGGAGGATGCCGAGCGCGCCCATCACGCCGAGCGCGCCGTCGAGCCAGCCCCCGTTGGGCACCGAGTCCAGGTGGGAGCCGACGGCGAGCGCCGGTTCTGCGTCGCCGGCCAGATACGCCCAGGCGTTGCCCGCCTCGTCGATCTCGGGCTGGAGCCCGATCTCGTCCAGGAGCTCCTCGAGAAACGCCCGCGCATCCCGCCAGGTCTCGCTCCAGCAAAGGCGCTGTGCGCCGTCGTGGTCGCGGGTTCGCTTCTCGAGCTCGCGCAGGTCCGCGATCACGCGCTCGGCGTCCACCGCGGGGTCCCCTCCCTCGCTCACCCCACGTGCTCCCGGCGCAGCGCCTGGCTCAGGCAATGCGCGCCGCCGCCGCCGAGAGTGAACATCGAGAGGTCGATCTCGATCACCTCGAGTCCGCGCGCCGCGATCGCGGCGTTCAGATCCCGCGCGCCGGCAGCCGAGATCACCCGCTCCGCGCCCAGCGAAATGGCGTTGGCGCCGAGCGTGAAGGCCGCCTCGGCGCTCACTTCGATCAGCTCGAAGCCCTTTGCGCGCAGCCAGTCCACCGCGGCCGTGGGCAGC
>DASXSZ010000102.1:0-12127 GCA_036505735.1 Solirubrobacterales bacterium | reverse complement strand
CCACCGCCCAACCGGCACCGGGGTTCGGGGCGCTGCGGCTCCCGCAGTACACCGCAGACTGGATCATCGCCCTCCGCGACTACTACATGCTCACCGGCGACCGGCGGTTCGCGCACCGGATGATGCCCGTTGTCCGCCGTGCGCTCTCCTACTTCCTGGCCCGCCTCGACGGCGGCCTGTACCGGACCCCCTACAAGGACCTGACGATCAACTGGCACCCCTTCGATACGGCTGGCGGGTTCGACACGTACACCAATGCCTCGCTGTATCGGGCGCTCGGGGCGGGGGCGGTGCTGGAGCGCCGTGCGGGGGAGGGCCGGCGTGCGGCAAATGCCTACCTGCAGCAGTCCGCTGCCCTCCGGAGCACCATGCTCGCCCGCCTCTGGGATCCGCAGGCGGGCGCCTTCATCGTCAACACCGACGACCCACGCCGCAACCACAGCCAGGACGCCCAGGTCGATTCCATCCTCGGCGGCGTCACCAGCCCGAGCCAATCCGCGCAGGCGCTCGGGTTCCTCGACTCACGGTTGATGACGCCGTTCGGGGTCGCCACCGGCGAGTTCGACGACGACCCCTACATGAGCAGGTACATCTCGCCGTTCATCTCCTCGACCGAGTTGCTCGCCCGCCTCTCCGTCGGAGACACGAGTGGCGCCCTGAGCCTGATGCGGCGCACGTGGGGGCAGATGCTCGCCAAGGGGCCAGGCACGGTGTGGGAGAGCATGCATCTCGCCGGAGTGCCGAAGGTGAAAGAGACCTCACTGGCGCACGGCTGGGGCGGCGGCCCGGTTCCGGCGCTCTCCGGATACGTCCTCGGCATCCGTCCGACCGCTCCGGGATACCGCCACTGGATCGTCGCACCGCAGCCGGGCGACCTGCGCTTCGCGCAGGGGGAGGCGCCGACTCCGCACGGCCCGCTGGCCTCGCGCTGGCGCCGGGGGGGCCGCTCGTTCAAGCTCACCGTCGCGGGGCCGCGCGGGACCTCGGGTGTGGTCGAGGTGCCGCTGCTCCGGCACGCGCACACGATCGCCCTCGACGGCAAGGTGGTCTGGTCCAAAGGGCATCCCCTGGGCGCCAACGTGAGGCGCGAGGGAGGCGTCTTCAGGTTCAGGAAGGTGGCCGGTCAGCACACCTTCGTGGTCGGGTGAGCCGCCGGGGGCTGGACGATCGGCTGCGGTCGGGGCGGGAGCTCGCGCAGGCCCTCACCCCTACCGGTTCACGCATCTGCTAAGCGACCGGCAAGAGGTGCAACCGGAAGCGAGCGACCGAGTCCGCCACGGCCGCTGAGCCTACCGCCGCAGCTCGGTGCCGTCGTAGAGCTTCTTGACGACGACCCCGCCTGGTGGCGCCGCCTCGACGCAGAGGTTGCAGAGCACGCACTCGTCGAGGTTCCGGCGGACGATCGCGACCCTGCCGCCGTCGTCGGCGAAGATGTCCACGGGGCAGACCTCCTCGAGCTTGCCGGCCACCTCGGCGTCGCCGGCGATCGCGTCGTCGACCTCGACGTCGATGAAGACTCCCTGGAGTTCCTTGGCCCCGGCCATCAGACCTTCGCCCCCAGCGCGTCCTCGACCGCGTCCGGGATCTCGTCGATCCGCTCGACCACCGGGATGCCGGCCGACTCTAGGCGGGCGATCTTCTGGGTGGCCGAGTCCTCCGCGCCCTCGACGATCGTGCCGGCGTGGCCGAAGCTCATCCCCTTCATCTCCTCGTCGTCCATGAACTTGCCTGCCATGAAGGCGACGATCGGCAGCTTCGCGTCGTTCTGCTCGCGCCAGTCGACCAGCTCTGCCTCCATCCTGCCGCCCGGCTCGGTGTAGATCACGATCGCCTCGGTCCCCTCATCCTGTGAAAACAGGGGCATCAGCTCGGCGTAGGTGGAGCCGATGATCGCGTCGCCGCCGATCGAGACGGCCGTGGAGACGCCGAGGCCGGCCGCGGTCAGGGTCGAGGAGATCTCGGTGGTCATCCCGCCCGAGCGGGACATCACTCCGATTGAGCCCGGCTCATATGCCTTGGCGGCGTCCCTGGCCGGGCCGCCGATCCCGCCCATCTTGGCGACCCCGGGGGCGATGATGCCGAGGCAGTTGGGGCCGATGATCCGGGCGTCACGCAAGCTGGCTAGCTCGACCATCTGGGCGACGTCGCGGCGCGGGATGCGCTCGGTGACGACGACGATCAGCTTGACGCCGTTCTCGATCGCCTCGAAGACGGCATCCTTGGTGAAAGCGGGCGGGACGGTGACGACCGAGCCGTCGATCGGAGAGCCATGGTCCGCGACCGCCTGCTCGACGGTGTCGAAGACAGGGACGCCGTGGACGTCACGGCCCTTGCGGCCCGGTGTGACTCCGCCGACCACCTTGGAGCCGTAGTCGAGGCACTCCTTGGTCAGGTTGACCGCCTCGCGCCCGGTGATGCCCTGGACGATGAAGGTGAAGTCCTCGGAGAGAAGGATGCTCACGCCGCCGCCCCCTGGACGCCTGATCCCTGAACCCGCCTAACCGCCTCGCCCGCGGCATCCCACATCGAGGTCGAGCGGTCGCGGAACTCGACTCCGTAGCGGTCGAGGATCTTCGCGCCCTCCTCCTCCCAGGCGCCGGGAATGCGGAAGACGGTGATCGTCTCGGCGGGGTCCTTGCCGAGCTCCAGGCAGGCCTTGATCACGCCGCGGGCGACGATGTCGACCCGGGTGTTGGAGACGATCGACATCATCACCGCGATCTTCTCGACGCCGTCCTTCTTCAGGACCTCCCTGGCGAGGCCGCAGGACTTGGCGACGGAGGGGTTGCCGCCGATCTCGGCGTAGTTGGCGGGCTTGCCGCCCTGGCTGCGGACCGCGTCGGTGAGGGTGAGCGAGCCGCCGCCGGCGCCGATCACCAGGCCGAGGTTGCCGGTAAAGCCGTGGTCCTTGCCCTGGATGACGCCGCGATGATCGGCCTCGTCGATCGCCTTGACGTTGCGCTCGAATTGCGATGGCTCGTAGAGCTCACGCGGTTCGGTGAGCTCGACGCCCATCTCCTTGAGCGTCTTCTGGTGCCGGCCGACGGCCTCGTCCTCCATCTCCATGTGGGCGTCGAGCGCGACGAAGGACCCGTCGGAGAGCCTCGCCAGCGGGTTGATCTCGGCGAGTGTCATGTCGTAGTCGCACTGGAGCTGGGCCAGTCGGGCGAGGACCGGCGTCGCACGGGTCAACTCGCGGCCGGTCAGGCCACCCGCCGCGGCGACCACCTCCTTGGCGCGGAAGTCCGGGATGGGGTGGAGGTTCGAGAGGTGGCCGCGGCCGACATGATCGGGGTGCTTTTCGGCGACCTCCTCGATGTCGATTCCGCCCATGTCCGAGAAGAGCATCATCGGGCGCTTGGCGCGCCCGTCCCAGAGGACCGCCGCGTAGTACTCCTGCTCGACCTCGGCCTTGGGATCGACCAGCACGCCGACCGGCATGTGGCCATTGATCTCGAGCTCGAGAATGTCGGCAGCCGCGGACTCGGCTTCCTGCGGGGTGTCGGCGAACCTAACGCCACCCGCTTTCATCCGCCCGCCGGTGAGGACCTGGGACTTGATCACGGTCGGTCCGCCGATCCGATCGGCGGCCTCATGGGCCTCTGCGGCTGTCTTGCAGAAGCCGTACTCGGTGACCGGGATCCCGGCGCGCTCGACTATGCGACGGCTTTCGAACTCGTAGAAGCGCATTGCAGGCCGCCCTGAGGGCGGGCGGGAACAGTACAAAGACGCCGCTCTAGGCGGAGCGCTCCGTCCAAAGCCGATCTGAGCGCGGGCTATGCGCGCTCGGCGTCTGGGACGCCCACGGCCTCCCGGCCGTCGGCGGGCTTTGGACGCAGCAACACCACAGCCGCGATCGCTCCGACCAGGCAGAAGATTGCGCCAACACCGAATTGCAGGTCGAAGCCGTCGGTGAGGGCTTTGGCTGCCGAGGTCCCGGAAGCGATCGAGGAGTGCGTGTGGGAGGTGGCCAGCGTGGTCAGCACCGCGAGGCCGAGCGCCGCCCCCACGAAGCGCGAGGTGTTGAGGACTCCGGAGGCGAGACCACTGAGGGCTGCCGGCACGCCCTGCACGCCGACTATGGTCGCCGGCACCAGCGCGAGCCCGAGGCCGGCGGCGCCGAGCGTCCCGCCGGGGAAGATCTCGGTCCAGTAGTTGCCGCCGGGCTCCACGCCTGTGAGCAAGAACTCGCCGATCGTCGCCAAGACCATCCCGGCGACCAGCACCCAGCGTGCGCCAAAGCGCTTCGCCAGCTGCGGTGCGAGCGTGGCTGCGGTGCCGACGGCGACGGTCATCGGGACGAAGGCGATGCCGGTGTGCAGCGCGCTGTAATGGAGGGTCCCCTGCATGTAGAGGGACTGGAAGAACCAGAAGCCGAAGATCGCCGCGTAAAGCAGGAAGATCACGACGTTCGCCGCCTGCAGGCTGCGGAGCTTGAACACGGTGAGCGGCATCAGAGGGACCCTCGCCGGGTCCCGAGTGAGGTTGGCCTGATAGAGGACGAATGAGACCAGCAGGACGACGCCGGCAGTTAGAGGCGCGAGGACACCGGGCGAGCCCCAGTTGAGGCGATCGGTGGTGACGATGCCGTAGGTGAGCGCGGTCATGCCGAGCGTGACGATGACTGCGCCGGGCAAGTCGAAGTGCCGGTTCTCCACCTCGCTGCGGCCCGCGGGGACGAGACGAGCGCTGAAGAGCACGATCGCGAGCCCGATCGGCACGTTGATCACGAAGATCGCGGGCCAGCTGAACGCCTCGGTGAGGATGCCGCCGAGAAGGACGCCGGCGGTGGCGCCGATCGCGCCCATTGCGCCCCAGGCGCCCAGCGCCCGGTTGCGCGGCGCACCTTCGTCGAAGGAGGTGGCGATGATCGCCAGCGTGGCGGGGGAGAGGATTGCGGCGCCGATGCCCTGGAGGGCGCGGGCGCCGAGCAGCATGCCGGAGGTCTGGGAGACCGCGCAGAGGAGCGAGGCGCCGGAGAAGAGGAGTGTGCCGGCGAAGAACACGCGCCGCCGGCCGAAGAGGTCAGTCGCGCGTCCGCCGAGCAGCAGGAAGCCGGCGAAAGTGAGGGTGTAGCCGTTGAGGACCCACTGCAGGCCGTTCGTCGAGAAGCCGAGTGAGTCCTTGATGTCGGGGAGCGCGACATTGACGATCGAAACGTCGAGGATCGTCATGAATTGGCCAAGACAGAGGACCAGCAGAAGTGCGTTGGAGTTGCGCCTCACGATCCCCCTTGCCGTGGTGATCGGGTTCACTTACGGACCGCCTCCAGAATGTACGCGGCTTCGATCGCGGCCGCGCGCCGGGCGGGGCTGGGGGGGCGCGCGTCGCTTTCGTGCTCGGGCTCGGTGGCGACGCTCGTTGTTTCGATCTTCCGCGTGTCGGGCATATCCATGCCTCCGGACCGGTTTGATAGTACGATGAGTATCGTACCATAAGTTCGATGACTGTCGTACAAGCTAAGCTGACCGGCATGGAGCTACATCACCCGGAGAGGAGCGAGATCTCGCTTGCGGCCGTGCTGCACGCTCTCAGCGACCCGCACCGGCTGGAGATCGTCCGCCGGCTCGCCGAGGACTCCGAGCCGCGCCCCTGCGGGAGCCTGAACTTCGGGGTTACGAAGTCGACGATGACGCATCACTACCGGACCCTCCGCGAGGCCGGCGTGATCCGCCAGGAGCGCCGAGGTACTAGCAAGCTCACCTGGCTGCGCCGCGACGACCTGGACGCCCGCTTCCCGGGCCTGCTCGACGCGGTGCTCGGCTCGAAGCCCGTTCCGACGTAGTTCCGAGGGCGGACTAGGCTCCGCCTGATGACGGACTTGCCCCTCTATCCGAAGGTCGTCGCGGGCTACGAGGACAACGAGCGGGGCGAGGACGCCCGGGTGCTCGCCGACCGGATCGTTGCTCGCGACGGCGGCGAGCTGAACGTGGTTCACGTCGAGAAGGGGTCGCCGGCGGATGCCCTCCAGGCTCTGGCGGAGAAGGGGGAGGCGGACCTGATCGTCTTGGGCTCGACCCACCATGCTCACGTCGGCGCAGTGGCGCCCGGCAGCGTCGCCGAGCACTTGCTGCACGGCGCCCGATGCCGATTGGTGATCGCGCCCAAGGGTTATGCCCGTGAGGACCACTCCGAGGATCGGCTGCGAGTGGTCGCCGTCGGGTTCGATGGGATGGCCGAGTCCCACGCGGCCCTGGACGAGGCCGCCACGCTGGCCCGGAAGTTCGGCGCCTCGATGCGCGTGATCGGAGTCGCGACACCGGTCCCGGCGCTTGGCGCGGCGGCCGCGGCCCAGGCGGGCCCCGAGGCGGGACCTGACTTCCAGACGCGGCTGCATGACGCCGTCGCCGGGCTTCCCACCGAGCTGCGCGCGCTGCCGGTTCTCGACCGCGGCGATCCGGTCCGCAAGCTGCTGGAGCAGGCCGAGTTCGGAGTCGACCTGCTCGTGCTCGGCTCGCGCGGCTTCGGCCCGGTGATGCGTTTGCTGATCGGGAGCGTCTCCTCCCGGGTGATCCGCAAGGCCTCCTGCCCGGTGATGGTCGTTCCGCGTCCGGCCTAGCCGTCGAGGGCGCGCGGTTTCCCCGGCGGGATCACCGAAATTCCCTATAAACCGGTGTCACCCTGTGTAGGGGCGCGATGCGACCCCGCCGTGTGAAAGCATCCCGCGCCGGGCGGGGAGGGGATCAATTCATCGATCAAGGAGTTGAATGCATCCGTGAGTGAGACATCTGCCGCGACAGAGGCACAGACCAAGCACGCCAAGCTCGTTTCCTGGGTCAATGAGATCGCCGAGCTGACCCGGCCGGACTCGATCCACTGGTGCGACGGCTCCGCGGAGGAGTTCGACTCGCTCGCTCAGCAGCTGGTCGACTCGGGGACCTTCGAGAAGCTCTCTGACGCGAAGCGCCCCAACTCCTACTTGGCACGCTCGAATCCCTCGGACGTGGCTCGCGTCGAGGACCGGACCTTCATCTGCTCGCAGCGCGAGGAGGACGCCGGCCCGACCAACAACTGGCGCGATCCCGGAGAGATGCGCGACGTGCTCGGCAAGCTCTTCGCCGGCTGCATGCGAGGCCGGACAATGTATGTCGTCCCCTTCTCGATGGGCCCGCTCGGCTCACCGATCTCCCACATCGGCGTCCAGCTCACCGATTCGGGCTACGTCGCCGCGTCGATGCGGATCATGACCAGGATGGGTGCGCCCGCGCTCGAGGTGCTCGGCGAGGACGGTGAGTTCGTCCCCTGCGTCCACTCCGTCGGCATGCCCCTCGCCGAGGGGCAGGACGACGTCTCCTGGCCCTGCAACGACACCAAGTACATCGTCCACTATCCCGAGACCCGCGAGATCTGGTCCTTCGGCTCCGGCTACGGCGGCAACGCCCTGCTCGGCAAGAAGTGCTTCGCGCTCCGTATCGCTTCGGTGATGGCTCGCGACGAGGGCTGGATGGCCGAGCACATGCTGATCCTCAAGCTCACTTCTCCCGAGGGGGAGGTCAAGTACGTCGCCGGCGCCTTCCCGTCCGCATCCGGCAAGACCAACCTGGCGATGCTGATCCCCAAGCTGGAGGGCTGGACCGCTGAGACCGTCGGGGACGACATCGCATGGATGAAGTTCGGGAAGGACGGGCGGCTGCACGCGGTCAATCCCGAGGCCGGCTTCTTCGGCGTCGCCCCGGGCACGGGCCACAAGACCAACCCCAACGCCATGGAGACCGTCGAGAAGAACACGATCTTCACCAACTGCGCCCGAACCGACGACGGCGACGTTTGGTGGGAGGGCATGACCGGCGAAGCCCCGGAGCATGCGATCGACTGGAAGGGCAACGACTGGACCCCCGAGTCGGAGGATCCGGCGGCGCACCCGAACGCGCGCTTCACCACTCCCGCCTCCCAGTGCCCATGCATCGCGGACGAGTGGGAGGACCCCGCCGGCGTGCCGATCGACGCCTTCCTCTTCGGCGGTCGCCGCGCCACCGTCGTCCCGCTGGTCACGGAGGCGTTCGACTGGGAACACGGCGTCTTCCTGGGCGCGACGATGTCGGTCGAGAAGACCGCGGCCGCCGACGGCAAGGTAGGCGAGCTCCGCTTCGACCCGATGGCGATGCTGCCGTTCTGCGGCTACAACATGGCCGACTACTTCGGGCACTGGCTGAGGGTCGCCGAGCGCGACGGGGCCAAGCTGCCTAAGGTCTTCCTGGTCAACTGGTTCCGCAAGGACGATGAGGGCAACTTCGTCTGGCCCGGGTTCGGCGAGAACATCCGCGTCCTCGAGTGGATCTTCCGGCGCTGCGAGGACGACGGCGAGGCGGTCGAGACGCCGATTGGCCGGGTGCCCGCCGAGGGCCAGATCGACATGGAGGGGACGACGGTGAGCGCCGGGGACATGCGGTTGCTGCTCGAGGTCGATCCCGAGGCGGTCAAGGCCCAGCTGCCGCAGGTCGAGGAGCACCTGGCTCGATTCGGGGATCGGCTTCCCGGCAAGCTGCGGGCGCAGCTCGATGCGCTCAAGGACCGTCTCGGCTAGCGGCCCTTCCGCCGCACGCGAGCGGCATAGAATCGCGCGGCGATGGGCGAGACGGTGAAGTTCCTGCTCTCCGAGGACCAGATCCCGACGAGCTGGGTGAACCTGCTCGCGGATCTCCCTGGCGATGCGCCGCCGCCGCTCAGCCCCGCCACCGGGCAGCCCGCGGGCCCAGACGATCTCTCCCCGATCTTCCCGATGAGCCTGATCGAGCAGGAGGTCTCCGCCGAGCCCGAGATCGCGATCCCCGACCAGATCCGCGACATCTACCGGCTCTGGCGGCCGACGCCACTGCTGAGGGCCCATCGACTCGAGCGCGAGCTCGATACCCCGGCGCACATCTACTACAAGTACGAGGGGGTCTCGCCGGCCGGCTCCCACAAGCCCAACACGGCCGTGGCCCAGGCCTACTACAACCGCGAGGCCGGGATCCGCAAATTGGCGACCGAGACGGGGGCGGGGCAGTGGGGCTCGGCCCTGGCCCTCGCCTGCCAGCTCTTCGGCCTCGAGTGCGAGGTCTTCATGGTCGGCATCTCATACGACCAGAAGCCATACCGGAAGGCGATGATCGAGACCTGGGGCGCGACGGTCCACCGCAGCCCCTCGGACCTGACCGAGGCCGGCCGCTCCCAGGCCGAGCATCAGTCCGGCAGCCTCGGGATCGCGATCTCGGAGGCTGTCGAGACCGCCGCGGGCGCCGAGGACACGAATTACTCGCTCGGCTCGGTGCTCAACCACGTCTGCCTGCACCAGACGGTGATCGGGCAGGAGTGCATCGCGCAGATGGAGATGGCCGGCGAGGCGCCCGACGTGGTGATCGGCTGTGTCGGCGGGGGCTCCAACTTCGCCGGCATCGCCTATCCGTTCCTGCGCGGGCGCCTGCGGGAGGGGGCGGAGACCCGCTTCGTCGCCGCCGAACCCGCGGCCTGCCCGACCCTGACCCGCGGCCGCTACGCCTACGACTTCGGCGACACGGTCGGCATGACCCCGCTGATGCCGATGTACACCCTGGGACACGACTTCGTACCGCCTCCGGTGCACGCCGGCGGCCTGCGCTACCACGGCGATGCGCCGAGCCTCTGCGGGCTGGTGAAGGAGGGGATGATCGAGGCCACGGCGATCGCCCAGACCGCCGCCTTCGAGGCGGCCGTGCGCTTCGCTCGCTGCGAGGGAATCATCCCCGGGCCGGAGCCCGCGCATGCGATCCGGGCGGTCTTCGACGAGGCCGAGGACGCCAAGCAGGCCGGGGAGGAGAGGGTGATCCTCTTCAACCTCTCGGGGCACGGGCACTTCGACATGTCCGCCTACGCCGCCTACTTCGCCGGCGAGCTGGAGGACCTGGAGATGCCCGAGGAGGAGTTGGCCGCGGCTCTCGATCGACTTCCCGAGGCGCCCGCGCTCGCCTGACCTCAGGCGGCGACGTCGAAACGCTCAAACCTTGATCTCGTAGGCCTTGGCGAGCTCCGGGTCCTTCTTGGCCAGCATCTCGGCGAGGTTGACCATCACCTTGCACTGCTTCCAGGTGGCGTCGTCCTGCATCTTGCCGTCGATCATGTGGACGCCCGCGCCGTCCGGGATCGCCTCGATCACCTTCTTGGCGAACTTGACCTCGTCCGGCGGCGGCGAGAACACCTTCTTGGCGATGTCGATCTGAACCGGATGCAGCGACCAGGCGCCAACGCAGCCGAGCAGGAAGGCGGCGCGGAACTGGGTCTCACAGCCCTGGACGTCCTTGATGTCGCCATAGGGCCCGTAGAAGGGCAGGATCCCCGCCGACGTGCAGGCATCGACCATGCGCGCGATCGAGTAGTGCCAGGGGTCCTGCTGCGCCGTCGCGCGCGGGGCGTCCGGGTTATCGGGGTCGGGATCCTCGATAACCCGGTAGGCGGGGTGGCCGCCGCCGACGCGGGTGGTCTTCATCCGCCGGAAGGCGGCCAGGTCGGCCGGCCCGAAGCTCATTCCCTGCATGCGTGGGCTCGCCGTCGCGATCTCCTCGAGGTTGACCACGCCGAGCGAGGTCTCGAGGATCGCGTGGATCAGCAGCGGGCGCTCGAGCTTCGCCTTGGCCTCGAGCTGGGCGAGCAGGCGATCCACGTAGTGGATGTCCCACGGTCCCTGGACCTTGGGGACCATGATCACCTCGAGCAGCTCGCCGATCTCGGTGACCAGCTGGGTGAGGTCGTCGAGGCACCACGGGCTCTCGAGCTCGTTGACCCGGGTCCAGAGCTGGGTCTCGCCGAAGTCGACCTCCTTCGCCACCTCGATCAGGCCCTCTCGCGCGGGGATCTTCTTGTCGATCGGGACGGCGTCCTCGAGGTTGCCGAGCAGGATGTCGGCCTGCTTGGCCATGTCCGGGACCTTGGCGCGCATCTTCTCGTTGGATGCGTCGAAGAAGTGGATCATCCGCGAGGGCTTGAAGGGGATCTCGCGGGGCGGGTCCGGCGCATCGATCGCCAGCGGCTTGAAGAAGTCTCGTGGGTTTCTCATGGAGGGAACGCTATCTGGCCGGATGCGGCGGCCGCCCCGCGGATAGCCTGCGGGCATGGTCAAGGTCCGCGAGGCCCTTCCCGCCGAGGTGGAGCGGGTGCTCGGCATGTACGAGTGGCTCTTCGCGCCACCGGGGTCGGTGCCGCCCCGCTGGGACCCGGAGCGGGCTCGGGCGGCGATCGCCGATGCGATCGCCGACGAGTCGGCTGCGATCCTCGTCGCCGAGCACCGCGGCGAACTGCTTGGCCTCTGCACGGCCTACCTCGACCTCAACTCGGTCCGCTTCGGGCCGCGCTGCTGGGTCGAGGACCTCGCCGTTAGCCCGGAGCACCGCTCCCGGGGAGTGGGCAAGGCCCTGCTCGACGCCGCCAAGGACTGGGCGCGGGAGCGCGGCGGCACCCACCTCGAGCTCGACAGCGCGGAGACGCGCAAGGACGCCCACCGCTTCTACGAGCGGGAGGGCCCGAGCTGGCGCTCGGTCTCCTACGCCTGGGAGCTCTAGCCGAGCGCCACACCCGGGGGTCAGGTCTTGCCCCACGACTATCGCAGCGCAAGACCTGGCCCCGCGGTTACGAGCTGTTACGATATATCGTGTTATCTCATGATTGATCGAAAGGAACAGAGATGCACAGACAGAGAAGCCGCCACGGATACGGGCGGCGCGAGATGAGGGGCGGCCGCGGATACGGCCACGGGCGGCATCGCGTCCGCCGTGGCGACGTCCGCAGCGCCATCCTGGCGCTGCTCGACGACCGGCCCATGCACGGCTACGAGATGATCCAGGAGCTCGAGGAGCGCACCGCCGGGCGATGGACGCCGAGCGCCGGCTCCATCTATCCGACGCTCCAGCTGCTCGAGGACGAGGGGCTGGTCACGGCCGAGGAGGTCGACGGTCGCAAGGTCTTCTCGCTCACGGACTCCGGCAAGGAGGCGGTCCCGGATCGCACCGAGGGCCAGAGGCCCTGGGAGGAGGGCGATGAGGATTCGCCCCGCTTCGCGGTCCGCAGCGAGCTCTTCCGGACCATCGGCGCCGCCAAGCAGGTTGCGCGCGGCGACGACGATGAGCAGATGGCGAAGGCCGCGGAGATCCTCAAGGAGACCCGCCGCAAGCTCTACGGC
>DASXSZ010000101.1:0-23345 GCA_036505735.1 Solirubrobacterales bacterium | reverse complement strand
CGAGGCGATCGGCCGGCCGCGGAAGCGGATCCTTCACGTCGCCCAGAGCCTCTTTCACGATCACGTCCCGGCGAAGGAACTCGGGCTCTCCAGCGTCTTGATCGATCGCCGGCGCGGCAAGTCAGGCTCCGGCGCCACCCCACCGGCAGAGGCCGAGCCGGACCTGGTCCTGGCGGACATGCGCAGCCTGGCCGAGCTGGCGTCCTAGAGGGTGGAGACAGCTCGCGGCTTGCCTACCGGACTTGGCTCTGCAGTGGAAGCGGCTGATGGGATTCGAACCCACGACCTTCTGCATGGCAAGCAGACGCTCTAGCCAACTGAGCTACAGCCGCGCGAGGCGAAAAGTATAGGCGCGTGTCTGACCCGCTCACGCTCTCCTAATTTTGGGTATTGTCCTTCGGGCTTGGGGTACTCACACCTACGGAGGGGGCAACAAATGCATCGAAAGGCTCTGACCGCGCTGCTTGGCGCAGTCGCGATCTCTGTCCTTCTCATCGCACCATCGGCCGCTTCGGCTTGGGCTCCGGCCAGCTCGGCGACCATCCACCCCGGTGTCCAGGTTTTCACGGAGGGCGCGCAGTGCACGGCGAACTTCGTCTATCAGGATGCCTCGAACGTCTACCTGGGCCAGGCAGCTCACTGCTCGGGGACCGGCGCCGCCACCGACACGAACGGCTGCGATTCGGAGTCGCTGCCGGTAGGGACCCCGGTGGAGGTCACGGGAGCCTCCCATCCGGGAGTGCTCGCCTACAACTCGTGGCTCACCATGCAGTCGAAGGGAGAGACGGACGAGGAGACCTGCGCGTTCAACGACCTCGCCCTGATCCGGCTAGACCCGGCGGACGTGGCAAACGTGAACCCGTCGGTGCCACAGCTCGGCGGGCCGACCGGCGTCGGAGCATGGGGCGCCGCGGGCTCGACCGTCTACAGCAACGGCAACTCCGAGCTCCGCGGCGGCGTGACCGCGCTCAGCCCGAAGCAAGGGATCGTCGTGCAGAACTCGCCTGGCGGCTGGAGCCACGACGTCTACACGTTCACGCCGGGGATCCCCGGTGACTCCGGCAGCGGGTTCCTGAACGACAACGGCGGTGCGATCGGGGTGCTCAGCACCGTGCAGATCGCGCCCTTGGCTGGCTCGAACGGCGTCGGCGACCTCCCCAACGAGATCGCCTACATGAACGCCAACGCGTCGGGATTCTCCGGGGTCGACCTGGTGCCCGGCACCGAGCCGTTCAACCCGAGTGTCGTCGGGGCGGTCCTGAAGGGCGTCGGCCTCTAGAGGGCGCCCACAAGAACCGATGAGGCTGGAAAGGCCGGGTCCTGAGGACCCGGCCTTTCATTGCAACGAGTCCAGCTCCTCATTGAGAAGCTCGTCCGCCCGGGAATTCTCGTCGCGCTTCACATGGCGGATCGACCAGCTGCCCAGGTCGCGGAGCGCGTCCGTCGCCTTGGTGTGAAGGGGGCGCAGGTGCTCTTGCTTGACCTTCCAGTTGCCCCGCACCTGCTCGACGATCAGCATCGAGTCGCCGACGAACTCCACCTCGTCGGCGCCGAGCTCCCTGGCCAGGTCGATCCCCAGAAGCAGCGCCCGGTACTCGGCCACGTTGTTGGTCGTCTCCCCGATGGTCTCTGAGCGCTCGGCGAGGACCTCGCCGGAGGGATCGGCGGCGACGGCGGCGATCGCCGCCGGACCCGGATTCCCCCGCGAGCCGCCGTCGACGTTGACGATCACCCTCTTCATCCGTGCCGCAACCTACAGCGGCGATGATCAGGCCCGCACTTCCTCCTCCGAGCGCGCCTCGGAGATCACCTTCTGGGCGAGGTGTGCCGGGATCTCCTCGTGGCGGGCGAACTCCATCGTGTAGTCGCCGCGCCCGCCCGTGATCTGGCGCAGGTCGCGCGCGTAGTCGAGCACCTCGGCCATCGGCACCTCGGCCTTGATCTCGGTGGCCGACCCCTTCGCCTCCATGCCGAGCGGCCGACCGCGCCGGGAGTTGAGATCGCCCACCACATCGCCGACAACGTCCTCGGGGACGCTGACGGTGAGCAGCATGATCGGCTCGAGCAGCACCGGGTCGGCCTGCTCCATCGCCTGCTTGAACGCCATCGAACCAGCGATCTTGAAGGCCATTTCCGAGGAGTCGACGGAGTGGTGCGAGCCGTCGTAGAGCCTGACCCGCACGTCCTTCACCGGATAACCGGCGAGGGTGCCGTGCTGCATCGCCTCGGCGATCCCCTTCTCGACGGCCGGGATGAAGCCCTTCGGGATCACGCCGCCCTTGATCGCGTCGATGAAGTCGAGGCCGGTCCCCGCCTCGCCGGGCTCGATCTCGATGTGGCAGTCGCCGAACTGCCCACGGCCGCCGGTCTGCTTCTTGTAGCGGCCGTGGGCCTTGGCGGCCTTGCGGATCGACTCCAGGTAGGGGACGCGCGGCGGCTTCAGGTTGATCTCGGCGCCGAAGCGCTCCTTTATCCGGTCGGTGATCACCTCGACGTGGATCTGGGTGAGCCCGGCGATGATCTGCTCGCCGGTCTGGGGGTCGCGGTGAACGTCGAGCGTCGGGTCCTCCTCCTCGAGGCGACGGATCGCGCTCGCCGCCTTCTCCTCGTCGCCCTTGGTCTTGGGCTCGAAGGCGAAGGCCATCACCGGCGCCGGCAGATCGAGCGGCGGGAAGGAGATCTTGGCGTCCTTCTCCGCGAGCACGTCGCCGGCCCGGGTCTCCTTGAGCTTGGCCACCGCGCCTATGTCGCCCGCACCAAGCTCGTCGACCTGCTCGTGCTCCTTGCCCTGGGAGACCAGCAGCTGACCGATTCGCTCCCTGGCGCGACGGGTCACGTTCGTCACCTGCGAGTCGCCCTTCAGAACGCCGGAGAAGACGCGGAAGAGGTTGAGCCGGCCGGCGTAGGGATCGGCGAGCGTCTTGAAGACGTAGGCGACCAGCTCGCCGTCCTCGTCCGGGGAGATCTCGATTGCCTCGCCGTCGTCGCCGATGGCGGTGACCGCACCCCGCATGGCCGGGGATGGCAGGTCCTCGACCAGGGCCTCGAGCAGCCGGGTGGTGCCGAGGTTCTTGGTCGCGACCCCGCAGGCGACCGGGAAGATCCTGCCGTCCGTGACGCCCTGTTTGAGCACGGTGACGATCTCGTCGTGGTCGATCTCCTCGCCCTCGAGGTAGCGCTCCATGAGCTCGTCGGAGTTCTCCGCCACCTCGTCCATCAGCTTCTCGCGGTACTCCTGCGCCTGCTCGGCGAGCTCCCCGGGAATGTCCTGGGGCTCGGGGGCGCCCCTCTCCTCCCCCTGGGCGACGAATGCCTTCATGTCGATCAGGTCGATCACCCCGCGGACCTCGTGCTCGGAGCCGATCGGGACCTCCGTGGCGACGACGTGGTTGCCGAAGGCCGCCTGGAGAGATTCGAGGGTGCGGAAGAAATCGGCCCGCTCGCGGTCGAGCATGTTGACGAACACCAGGCGCGCCAATCCCTGCTTGTCCGCCCGCTGCCAGAGACGCTCCGTATGGACCTCGACTCCCATCACCGCGTTGACCACGACGACCGCGGCGTCGACCACGCGGAGCGAGGCGATCGTGTCGGCGATGAAGCTCGGATCGCCTGGCGTGTCGATCAGGTTGATCTTGCGCCCGTCGTACTCAAAGGCTGCGACCGAGGCGCCGATCGACATCTCGCGGGCCTGCTCATCGGGCTCGAAGTCGGAGACCGTGGTGCCGTCCTCGACCCGGCCGAGCCGGTTCACCACCCCGGCCTCGAAGAGCAGGGCCTCGTGCAGCGACGTCTTGCCGCTGCCGCGATGGCCGATCAGCGCGACATTTCGAATCCGATCCGCTGCCTTATGAGGCATGGCCACGGACCCTATGTGAACGTCATGCCCGGATCAACCCGAGGTCTTCAGGCGCGAGCGCAGCCGCAGCACGGCGTTCGAGTGCAGCTGCAGGCGCCTTTCACCAGCACTCCGGCGGATTCCTCAAGCGCGAGGATGACTCCGTGCGTACTGGCTTTGCAGCCAGGATGGCTCGACTTGGGTGTAAACCTGCGTCGTCGAGAGGCTCGAGTGTCCGAGCAGCTCCTGGATCGACCGCAGGTCCGCCCCACCCTCGAGCAGGTGGGTCGCGAACGAGTGGCGCAGGGCGTGCGGCGAGACCCCGCCGGCGATCGCCGCCTCGCGCACCCAGCGCTGCAGCCGGCGGCGGACGTCGGAAGGGTGCAGGCGCCGGCCGCTTTTCGAGACCAGCAGGGCGCTCTCCGGGCCGGGCCCGAGCAGGGCGGGGCGACCTCGCTCCAGGTATCGGGTGAGGGCGTCGCGCGCCGGCTCGCCGATCGGGACGAGGCGGGTCTTGCCGCCCTTTCCCTCCACCCGGAGCCGCTCGCCGTCGAAGTCGGGCGAGTCGATGTCGAGGTTGATGACCTCCTCGGCCCGGAGGCCGCAGGAGTAGGCGAGCTCGAGCATGGCCCGGTCGCGCATCTCGAGGGGTGTTCGGGTCGGGATCCCGTCGAGCAGAGTCTGCATCTCGTCGCGGCTGAGAACACGAGGGAGCTTGCGGTCGCGCTTCGGCGTGGCCACCAGGTCAGCGGGGTTGGCGCTCACCTGGTCCGCTCGCAGCAGCGCGTTGTAGAAGGAGCGGATCGCGGCGAGCTTGCGCGCCACGCCCGCCTTCGAGATTCCCCGGTCGGAGAGGCTCGCGGCGAAGCGGCGGAGGTCCCGGTGCCCCAGGGCCGCGGGCCCCTTGCCGCTCGAGCTCGCCCACTCGGCGAGCTGGCCGACGTCGGTCGTGTAGGCCTTCCTGGTCGCCTCCGCCGCGGAGCGGACGGCGAGGTCGCGGTCGAACAGTCGCAAGGCCTCGCGCCAGGGGGCGCTCAGCGAGGGCTCTCGGATCGCCTCGCCCATGTACATGACTTCGCCGCGCGAGGCGCGGCCCCTCCGTTACTGAATGTAGATCGGGTCCCCGACGTCCACGCGGTCGTAGAGATCCTCCACGTCCGGGATCGACATCCGCACGCAGCCGTGCGAAAACGCGTGACCGAGGGAAGAGGTCTCCAGCGTGCCATGGATGCCGGCGCCGTCGAAGATGCCGATCCACCGGGCCTTGAGTGGATCGGCCGGGCCCGGCGGGATCACCTGGCCGGCCAGGCTGCCGGCCCAGGCCGAGTTGGGGACGTGCCAGGAGGGGTCGACCTGCTTGTCCAGGACGTGATAGAGGCCGGCCGGCGTCTCGAGGCCCTGCTGGCCGACCGCGACCAGGTAGCTCTTCTCCAGCCTCAGGTGGTGGAAGAAGCGGAGCGTGAAGCTTGCGCGGTCGATCGTGATGTAGCGCGCGTAGGCCCGCGGCAGCTCCTTGGTGGTGACCTCCGGCTTCGTCTCCTTGACCACAGCGTGGATCGCCTGGTCGCGCCCGGGCGAGCGGGCGGCATTGTTGATCGCCTCAGTCATCGGTCCCTTCTCAACCGCGAGCCCCGCCTCTCCGGCACTCTTCTGCAGCTTCGCCCCGCCGTTCGTGGGCACCACGGTCGCGTCCACGGGCTCCTGATCGATTCGCTCCGCGAGCTGGTTGACGAAGTCCTTGACGGCCGATTTGTCATATGCGACCCGCGGCTGCAGATCCGCGTTCACCTCGCCGCCGCTCGCGTAGCGCGTGACGCGGTCGAGGATGCTGCCCTGCCGGCTGCGGTCGATCGCCTCCTGGACCATGCCATCGACGTCCGCGGTCTCGTGCAGGATCTTCGGGCTCAGGGTGTACTGCTTGCCGTCGAAGCTCACGACCACCGGTTGCTTGAGGGGCGCGACGACCTCCCTCTTGATGATCTTCCGCGCCGAGTCCGCATCGCGGCCGCCGACGTCCACCCCGCCGACCTTGATCCCCGGCGCGATCTGATCCTTCTGCGCGTCGTCGTATGCCCAAACACCGACGGCGAGCAAGAGGCCCATGGTGACGAGCGCCGCGAGGGCGATCAGGACCTTGTGGGGCATGTTCAGCTTTGCGCGCACTTACGAGTCGTGGATCAGCTTTCCCCCCTCGGCGGGATTCTACGAATCGCGGTCCCCGGAGCCAGACCCGGGCAGGTTTCGCAACGCGCTTTGCGGGTAATGTGCGCCGGCTCGATCTGCCTCCATCGGGCGGCTGATGGCCCCTAGGATGCCCGCGGAATGTCCCCCACCGCCATCCCGGCCTGATGCGGACCAAGGACCAGGTCCGCCGGGACGTTTGGAAGGGGATGGAGCGCGAGGGGGTCTCGCGCTTCCCGGGCGCCGAGGGCAGGATCCCCAACTTCGCCGGCGCCAAGCTGGCCGCCGAGAAGCTCGCAGCACACCGCGTCTGGAAGCGGGCCCAGGTGATCAAGGTCAACCCGGATTCGCCGCAGACCCACGCCCGCCGCACGGCGCTGGAGGAGGGGAAGACGCTGATCATGGCCGTGCCCAGGCTCCGCGACCCGCATCCCTTCCGCTTGCTCGATCCGCGCAAATTCTCCGCAAAACAGGTACGCGAGGCCGCCACGATCAAGGGGGCGATGCGACACGGCAGGGTGGTCGCCGAGGAGGACCTCCCGGGCATCGACTTCGTCCTCTGCGGCTCGGTGGCGGTGAATCTCAGCGGCGCCCGGATCGGCAAGGGCGGCGGGTTCTCCGATCTCGAGTACGGGCTGCTGATCCACGCCGGCAAGATCGACGACCACACCACGGTCGCCACCACCGTGCATCCGATCCAGATCCTGCGCGAGCACCTGCAGACGACGGCGCACGATCTGCCGGTCGACCTGATCGCGACACCGCGCGCGGTGATCGAGGTCGAGCGGCAGTACCCGCGTCCGCGGGGCATTCTCTGGGACCACCTGCAGCCGCCCCAGATCCGCGAGATCCCGATCCTGGAGCGGATGGGGTACGCGTGAGATGCGAGGGTGCTCCGAGGCGACAGCCGAGGAGCAACCCGTTTGATGGCGAAGCCGATGACGGTCACCAACCAAGCTGAGACCAAACAGACTGAGGACGAACGCCCAGTCCGCGACGAACTGCGGCGGATCGCGTCCGATACGGCCTATGCCTTCCGCCTCGCCAGAGGCCGGGTCGAGCTGCCACCGGCCACGCCGTCCGACGGCCCTGATCCCTACGGGAATCCGGATCCGGAGTGGCTGCGGATCGACTGGCGCGAGCATCGGCACCGGATCGAGGTGGTCGGAGCGGAGACGAACTACGTCGAGCTGGGCGAGGGCCCGCCACTGCTCTTCGTCCACGGGCTCTCCGGTTGCTGGCAGAACTGGCTCGAGAACATCCCCCACTTCGCCCGGACGCACCGGGTCGTCGCGATCGACCTGCCCGGCTTCGGCGCCAGCCCGATGCCGCCCTGGGAGATCTCGATCCCGGCCTACGGCCGGTTCCTGCGAGACGTCTGCGAGCGGCTCGGGATCGAGCGCTGCTCGCTGGTGGGCAACTCGATGGGAGGGTTCATCGCGACCGAGCTCGCGATCACCGAGCCCGACCGCGTTGACGACCTCGTCCTCGTCTCGGCCGCCGGGATCACCTGGGCGCGCGCGCGGCGAGAGCCGGCCACGATGCTGGCGAGGGTGGGCAAAGCTGCCGGCCCCGCGCTGCTGCGGGTGAACATGGCCGGGATCCGGAGGGCGCGCCTGCGCAAGGCGGCCTTCCAGGGCGTCTTCCACGACCCCCTCGCGCTTCGCCGCGAGGCCCTGTGGGAGAACCTGGTCCCGGCGATGAAGAGCCCCGGCTACTTCGACGCGCTGATCAACCTGGTCGGCTACGACATCCGCGACCGGCTGTCAGAGATCGGGGTCCCCACGCTGATCATCTGGGGCCGCAATGACCGGGTCGTGCCGGTGCCGGCGGCGCTCTCCTACGAGAAGCGGATCGGCGACAACGCCGAGCTGGTCATCTTCGACCGCTGCGGACACGTCCCCCAGATCGAGCGCCCGCTGCGGTTCAACCGGGTCGTCGAGGACTTCCTGGAGCGATCAAGCTGATCACCGGATCAGGGCGCCGACGGACTAGCCGCCTTCTTCGTGACAGCTGTCGACGTCGCCGGAATGGAGTTGCGAGAACTCGCTGAAGAGCGCTCCCGGTGGGATTCCTTCCTCAGCCGCCTCGTCCCGGCCATCGCCCCGGTCCGAGGCTTCGCCTCCGGGTGTACCGGCAAAGCTCGATCCGACAAGTCCAGAGCAGCTTGCGACCGGATTTGCAGCAGCAGATGCCGAGCCACTCAATCCCAGGGCCAGCGCAAGCGTTGCGGATACAGCAAGCAATGATCGCTTCAGCTTCATGGTGATCCTCCCTCCGAAACTTTTTTTGGGCGAGGAGCACGCTAGGCCGGTCTGCTCGCACGATCCTTGCAAGGGCCTTGCAGCAGCCGGGCGCGGCGGTCAGACTCGGGAGTGCTCGCGGGTCTGAGCGACCTTCCTACCGTCCGAACAAGGCGGCGCACTTGGAGTTCCGAATCCTGGGGCCACTCCAAGTCCTCTACGAGGGCAAGCCGCTCCCGCTGGGCGGGGCGAAGCAACGATCGGCGCTGGCGATGCTCCTGCTGGCGCGCAACCAGGTCGTCTCCCGCGACCGCCTGATCGAGGGGCTCTGGGGGGCGTCCCCGCCGCCGAGCGCGGCTGGCACGCTCGACACGTACCTCTCACGCCTTCGACGCCTGCTGTCCAGCAATGGAGGCGCTGCCCGGATCGTGACGCAGCCGCCGGGTTACCGGCTGCGCGTGGAAGCGGGCGAGCTCGACCTCGAACGCTTCGAGACCCTGGTCGACCAGGCCCGGATGGCACGCACCTCCGGCGATGCGGCGACCGCCGCGCGCAAGCTTCACGAAGCGCTCGCCCTGTTTCGGGGCACGCCGCTCGAGGACCTGGTCCACGCACCCTTCGCCCAGGCAGAGATCGGGCCGTTGGAGGAATTGCGCTTGAGCGCACTCGAGCGGCGCATCGAGGCCGATCTGGCCGAGGGCCACGATGTCGAGCTGGTCGGCGAGCTCGAGGCACTCACGGCTCGCGATCCAGTCCGGGAGACCCTCTGGGCCGAGCTGATGCTTGCGCTGTATCGGTCGGGGCGCCAGGTGGAGGCGCTCGAGGCGTTCGACCGGGCCCGCCGGATCCTGAACGAGGAGTTCGGCCTGGAGCCGGGGCAGGCGCTCAAGCAGCTCCAATTGCAGATCTTGCGGCAGGATCCATCGCTGGAAGTTCGCAAAGCGTCACGTGCGCCCGCCGCGATTTCGATCGGGGGGGCCTCCGGGCCGAGCACGCGGGCGGATCAGCAGCATCCCGGCCCCATAGCGGCGCGGAGACCGCCACTTCCGCCGCCCGCCATGCCACATCCGCGCGACGGTCACCGGGTTCGCCCATCGCATTTGAGGGATCGCCGACCGGCAACGCTCGCATTGGCGATGATCCTCATCGCGGCACTCGCCGCTGTCTTTATTCCCCGGGTGGGCGGAGGCGGCGATGAGCCGCGTGCCAGCTACCGCCCCGCCACGGTGCTGATCGACCTGGCGACCGGGAACGAGATCAGGTCGATCCCCCTGTCGCGACTTCCGGTTTCCGCATATCCGGTCTTCGCGGGCGGCCACTTCTGGGTGAACAACTTCTCGCCTCCTGAGTACGTCGAGATCGATGCGAGGAGCGGCCGAATCCTCAGGTCGATCAGCCCTCCGGCGGTCGATCCCCAGATGAGCGGCGAGGGCGAGACGATCACGCCCTTCACCGTTCGTCGGGGTGCGCTCTGGACAAATTCGGGACACGACCTCGTCAAGATGGACATCCGTCTGGGCAAAGAGGTCGATCGCTTCGCGCTCGACGCGCTCGGCCGAGGACCAGGCGTCGCCGAGGGAGTGGCCGTCGGCGGCGGGTCGGTTTGGGTCAGCCGGGACGTCGGTAGGGGCCAGATCCTGCGGCTCGATCCCGCCAGCGGCAAACCTGAGCACGTGTGGGACGACGTCGCCCCACATCTCAACCTTGCGTTCGGCGACGGTTCCCTCTGGGTCGCCGATGAGCGCGGCATCGCCCGTATCGACGCGAACAGCAACCTGCTCACGCGCGTGAGCGGCATACGCGGAAACTGTGGACGCGGGGTCGGCGGATGCGTCGCGGCCGGCGGCGGCGCGGGCTGGACCAGCCTCATCGACAGGGGGGAGGTGTTCAAGGTCGACGAGGCAGGACAGATCGCGGCCACCTACGCGGTCGGGGTGGGGTCGGGCTTCATGTCCTTCGCCGACCGCGTCCTCTGGGTCGGCAATGTCGATGAGGGGACCGTCACTGGGATCGACGCAGTCACCGGGGAGAAGACGCACACCTACCGGTTCGACCATCCGGTCGGGCCGATCGCCGCCGGCGACGGCGTGCTGCTCGCCTCTCTCTTCCCCGGCCCCACCGTCGCGGATCGCCTCGACTCGCTCCAGGGGCGGGTGGCGAAGGTCTTTTCCCATGCGGACCTGGGCGGGGACGAGCCCGCATTGAACGTAGATCCGGGCGCCTACCAGATCGAGTTCGCCACGTGCGCGAAGCTGCTCAACTACCCGGACAAGCCGCCGCCCGAGGGGCTGCGGCTGGCACCTGAGATTGCCGCCGCCCTGCCGACGATCTCGCCCGACCGGCGCACATACACATTCACCGTGCGTCCCGGTTATCGATTCTCCCCTCCATCGAACCAGCCCGTCACGGCCGAGACCTTTCGCCACTCGATCGAGCGCGCGCTGTCGCCCCGACTGGCCCGGAACCCGATCGGCCAGACTCCACCCGGGCCACTGGCGATCGACGACATCGAGGGAGAACGCGCGTTTCGGGGCGGAGAAGCGCAACACATCACCGGCCTGCGTGCACGCGGCGACACCCTTTCGATCACTCTGGTGCGGCCCTCGCCCGACTTCCTGGAGCGCCTGAGCCTGCCGTTCTTCTGCCCGGTCCCGGACCAGACCCCGCTCGTTGCCGGAGCCGCGCGCGCGACCAAGGCGGGTGCTGGGGGCCAGATCCTCTTCACCGGCCCTTACTCAGCTGGCCCCTACTACATCGCCGACTCCGACAGCGACGCCGGCTACCTGGTCCTCAAGCGAAACCCGAACTACCACGGTCCCCGTCCGCACTCGCTCGACGCGATCGCAATCCGCGAGGGCGTCGACGCCGCGGCCGCCATCGAACTGGTGGAGCACCGCGGATGGGATGGCATCACGAGCCTGTCCGACCAGCTGCTTGACCCAGGGAGGGCGGTGGACCAGCGCTGGGGCGCGGGAAGCCCAGCCGCGCTTGGCGGCGACCGGCGCTATTTCACGACGCCGGAAGCGCGAACGCGGTTCATCGCCTTCAACACGAGCCGGGGGGCCTTCGCCGATCCCCAGGTTCGCCGGGCGGCCGCTCTTGCCCTCGACCGCTCCGCTCTCGCATCCACCTGGAGCGAGCTGCCGACGGATCAGCTCCTCTCCCCCGCACTGCCCGGGTTCCGGGACCGCCACGTGTACCCGCTCGACGCTTCGGCGACCAAGGCCAGGACGATGACCCGCGGGCACACGTGGCGAGCCGCGATGGCGATCCCCGCCGGCTGCGACCGGTGCACGGAGACCGCCAACCTGGTGCAGCGCGATCTGGCCGCGATCGGCGTCGACGTGAGGGTCCGAGAAGTCGCTGACCTCGATGGAGCCTTCAGCACCCGAGCGAGGTTCGACCTGATCGACCGCGAGACCGGGATCCTCTATCCGGACTCCGCGAGCTTCCTCGCACAGGCGATCCGCGAGATCCCGCGGGGATGGGTTCCGACCGAGGTGCGGACGAAGGTGGAACGGGTCGCGAACCTCAGCGGACCCGAGCGGCAGCACGCGGCCGCGACCCTCGCCGACCGCCTGACGACGACGGATGTGCACGTGGTCGCGTACGGCGCGGGCCAGACCAGCCAGTTCATCGGTCCCCGAATTGGTTGCCGTGTGCTCACCCCCGCTGCATCCGGACTCGACCTCGCGGCGCTGTGCTTGAACGACTCATCCGAATGAGACGCCACGCGCCGCAAAGCGGCGCTCTCAGTCAGCCCGTGACTGCGCCTTCGGCGGCACTCGAGACCGAGGCCGCGTACTTCGCCATCACGCCCCGCTTGTAGCGGGGCTCCGGAGGCTCGTACGCCTCGACGCGCTTGGCGATCTCCTCGTCGGAGAGGTCGACGTCGAGGCGGCGGGCGTCGATGTCGAGGGTGATCTCGTCGCCGTCCTGGACCGCCGCGATCGGGCCTCCGCGGATCGCCTCGGGGGCCACGTGGCCGGCCATCAGGCCGTGGGTCGCTCCGGAGAAGCGGCCGTCGGTGAGCAGCGCCACCTGATCGCCGATTCCCTCGCCGACCAGGGCCGCGGTGACCTGGAGCATCTCACGCATGCCGGGACCGCCGGACGGGCCCTCGTTGCGGATCACGACGACGTCCCCCGGCTTGATGCCCTGTTGCTCGACCACCGCGAAGCACTCCTCCTCTGAGCCGAAGACGCGGGCTGGGCCGGTGTGCGTGCGCCGCTCCTCGCCGGCCACCTTGACGACGCAGCCCTCCGGAGCGAGGTTGCCACGGAGGATGACCAGGCCGCCGGTGGGCTTGAGCGGATCGGACAGCGGCAGGACGACCTTCTGGCCCGGCGTCTCCTGGGTCGCGTCGGCCTCCTCACCGACGGTGCGGCCGGTCACCGTGATCGCGTCCCGATGCAGGACGCCGGCGTCGTCGAGGCGTTTCGCCAGGACGCCGACGCCGCCGGCCTCGTAGAGGTCCTTGGCGACGAAGCGGCCTCCGGGCTTCAGGTCGCCGAGCAGCGGGGTCCGCTCGGAGATGCGGTCGAAGTCGTCGATGGTCAGCCCAATCCCGGCCTCGTTGGCGACGGCGAGCAGATGGAGGACGGCGTTGGTGGAGCCGCCCGACATGCAGACGGTCGCGATCGCGTTCTCGATCGATTCCTTGGTGATGACCTGGCTCGGACGCAGGTCGTCGGCGAGAACCTTCATCGCCAACTCACCGCACTCGCGGGCGACCTGCTCGCGGGCGCCTGCGACCGCGGGAACCATGCCGGAGCCCATCGGGGTGATGCCCATCACCTCGAAGGCGCATGCCATCGTGTTGGCGGTGAACTGCGCGCCGCAGGCCCCGGCGCCCGGGCTGGCGCAGCCCTCGAGCTCGTACAGGTCGTCGTCGGACATCTCGCCGGTCGCGTGCTTCCCGATCGCCTCGAAGACGTCCTGGATCGTCACGTCCTTGCCGCGCCAGCGGCCCGGCAGGATGGAGCCGCCGTAGAGCATCAGCGAGGGCACGTCGAGGCGGGCGAGCGCCATCACGCAGCCGGGGATGGTCTTGTCGCAGCCGGAGAGGGCAATCACCGCGTCGAACTGGTAGCCGCGCGCGGTCAGCTCGATCGAGTCGGCGATCACCTCGCGGCTGACCAGCGAGGTCTTCATCCCCTCAGTCCCCATCGTGATGCCATCCGAGATCGCGATCGAGTTGAACTCGAGCGGCGTCCCGCCCGCCGTGCGGACGCCCTCCTTGACGTGCTCGGCGAGCCCGCGGAGGTGGAAGTTGCACGGCATCGCCTCGATCCAGGTGTTGGCGATGCCGACGGTGGGCCGGCGCAGGTCGTCGTCGCCGAAGCCGATCCCCTTCATGTAGGCGCGGGCGAAGGCGCGCTCTGGGCCGTCGAAGACCGCGCTCGAGCGAGGCCGCGGGGCGCCGTTCGTCCTCGCCGCCTCCTTCGCCGGAGTGCTCACGCCGCCGCCTTCCAGGACCGCAATGCGGACAGGTCGCGGCGCACCATCGCCGGGTCGAGCTGGCGGCCAAGGGGGTGGACGTTCGCCGTGCCGAGCGTGTGCGCCTCGTCCATCCGCAGGGCCAGCCACTTCGCGAGCACGTCGTCCGCATCGGGCAGCCTCTCCCCCGCCTCCGGATCGGAGCCGTCGCGGAAGCGAACGCAGTACTCCGACAGCGGCTCGCCGTTGCGGGCGTCGTAGCCGACGAGCGGCCGGTGCGGATAGATCAGGTAGCCGTACTCGCCGTCGTCGTTCTCGACGGTGAGGAAGCCGAGCCGCTCGTACATCTCGAGCGCCTCCGCCCCCGCCGTCGAGCGAAGGAGCTGCCGGGCCCGCTCCTCGGCCCGGCGCTCTCGCGCCGGATTCCTGACGTAGCGCCCCCCCATCTCAGCCGCCTGCGGCCCTCGGGAAGAAGATCACTCGCTCGGCGGCCTCCGGGACCTCGGAGAAGTCGCGGACCATGGTCGCCTCGCGCCGCCCGCCCGGACCCTCGTGCGGCACGGCCGCCCACATTCCCAGGTCGAGCTGCCGGCGGAACTCGCGGACGAGGCGCTCCTCGTCCTCGGCCACCGCCGGATCGCCCTCCGCGAGCAGCACGTCGCCCTTCCCCGGAGTCATGCGAAGCAGCTTCATCCCTCGATTATGCCCAGAACGTCCACCGGCCCGGCCCCGGACCCGAGCTCGCGCAATCCGCCGGCGACGGCCTCCGCGGTGATCGCGCGCGCCTGGATGGCGGCGTCCCGGATGGACTCGCCGCGGGCGAGCAAGGCGGCGACCGTCGAGGAATGGGTACAGCCCGAGCCATGCGAGGCGCCGCCGGGGTGTACGGGCCCGGCAATCCTCCACGGCTCCCCGTCGTCCTCGACCAGGGTGTCGACGCCGTCATCGGTGTGCCCCCCGGTGACGATCACCGCCCGCGGTCCAAGGGCTCGCGCCGCTCGGGCGAGCTCCTCGGGTGTCGCCCCCTCACCCAGCCCGGTCAGCTCCCGGGCCTCGGCGAGGTTGGGGGTCGTCACCGTCGCCCGCGGCAGGATCAGCTCGATCAGCGCCCGCTTCGCCTCCGGCTTGAGCAGGACGGCGCCGCTCTCCGCGACCATCACCGGATCGAGCACGACCGGCGCCTCGCCGGCCAGGTCGAGCGCCTCGTCGACCGCCTCGATCGTCGGCTGATCGAACAGCATCCCGATCTTGACCGCGTCGACCCCCATGTCCGAGGTGACCGCTCGCATCTGGTCGAGGATGAACTGCCTGGGCAGGGTCTCGACCGAGATCACCTCGTGCGTGTTCTGCGCCGTCAGGGCGACGATCGTGGACGTCCCGTGGACGCCGCAGCGGGCGAACGCCTTCAGGTCCGCCTGGATCCCGGCGCCGCCGCCCGAATCCGAGGTGGCGATGGTCATCGCGACTGGGATGCGTCGTTCCGCATTCACGCCGGTAAGGCTAGTGACGGGCGCTACGCCGCCTCGGGCGTCGCCAGTGCTGTGCGCTCGTAGCGCCCGCCGCCCTCGGAGCGCACATACCCGCTCAGCTCCAGCCGGACCAGCGCCGCCGCCAGCGGCCCGGGCTCGAGCCCCGAGGCCCGGGCGAGCGCGTCGGCGGTGCTCGCGCCGCGGTCGACCAGATCGAGGACAGCGGCGAGATCTGCCTCGAGGGCTGGGCCGCGTGGCTGGAAACCGGCGCGCCGAGCACCCGCGCCGATGCCGAGCATCGAATCGAGGACGTCATCCGCGCCGCGGATGACGCATGCCCCATCCCGAAGCAGGCCGTTGGTTCCGGCCGCGGGAGACGAGCCGACCCGCCCCGGAACGGCACCCACCTCCCGATTGAGGTCCTGGGCCATCTCGGCGGTGATCAGCGAGCCCGATCTCTCCCTGGCCTCGACCACGACGGTCATCCGGCCGAGCGCGGCCATGATCCGGTTGCGCGCCGGAAACGTCCAGCGGCGGGCCGTGGTCCCGGGAGGGAGCTCCCCGATCACCAGGCCGCGGTCGACGATCTCCTCGTAGAGGCGGGTTGAGCGCGGCGGGTACGGAACGTCGACCCCGGTGCCCAGGACCGCCACCGTCAGCCCGCCGGCCTCGAGCGCCCCGATGTGCGCGCAGGAGTCGATGCCCATCGCCAGGCCACTGACGACGGCGAGCCCAGAGGAGGCGACATCCCTCCCCACCTCGGTGGCGAGCTCACGCCCGTAGCCGCTGGGGCGGCGGGAGCCGACGATCGTGACCGTCTCTTCCGGGGCGAGCTTGGCGAGCAGCGCGTGGTCACCGCGGCCGAAGAGGACCGCCGGAGCATCCCCGAGATCCGCCAGCGCGGCCGGATAGAAACGGTCGTGCCGGCAGCACGCCCAGGCGCGTGCCCCGGCGACCGCGGCGAGGATGCGCTCCGGATCCCGCGAGGAGGCCCGCTCCAGGAAGGAGTCGGCCTGCGAGCGCGCCATCGCTCGCGCCAGGCCCGCGTCGGAGAGCGCGAGGATCTCGTGCACGCGGCTGCCCGGCGTCGTCTTGTCGACCGCCTTCTCGATGTGGCCGGCGAGCGAGCCGACCAGCCAGGCCCTCCTCAGGCAGTCGGGACAGGCCCGCGGGTGATCGCCGCCGGTCACGGGTCGGGGCGTCTTCGCCTGTCGATCGCCTCGATCACGTGCTCCTCGGCTATCCGATCCTCGCCCGCCAGGTCCGCGATCGTCCGCGCCAGATGCAGGCAACGGTCCCAGCCGCGAGCGCTCAGTCCGAGCTGCCGGTGGCCCGACTCGAGCACCCGCCGGGATGCCGGGTCGAGATGGCAGTGCCGCCGCAGCTCGCTCGGCATCATGTCGGCGTTCGTGCGCCCGGGCCCGAGACGCTCGGCCTGCACGCGCCGGGCTCGGACGACACGCTCCCTCACTGCCGGAGAACCCTCTGTCTCCTCCTCGGTGAGCTCCTCCGCCGGCGGCGGATCCACGCGGAGGGTGATGTCGATCCGGTCAGCTAGGGCGCCGCTCAGCTTCGCCATGTAGCGGGACACCGCGCCGGGGTGGCAGTCGCATTCCCCCGAATCCGGGCCGTTCCCGCAAGGGCAGGGATTCGAGGCCGCCACCAGCATGAAACGGCAGGGCAGCGAGACCGTGCCGGAGGTGCGGGTGACGATGACCACCCCCTCCTCGAGCGGCACCCGAAGCGCCTCCAGCGCGTCGCGCCGGAACTCTCCGAGCTCGTCGAGCAGCAGGATCCCGCGGTGGGCCCGGGTCACCTCTCCCGGGCGCGGTGGCGTCCCCCCGCCGACCAGCGCACGGCCGGAGATCGTGTGGTGGGGCGCCCGGAACGGCCGCCGCAGGCGCGGGCCGCCATTCTCGCCGCAGACGCCGGCGATCAGAGTCACCTCGATCACTTCCTCAGGGGTCAGCGGGGGCATCAGGGAGGGCAGCCGCTGCAGGGCGAGCGTCTTGCCGCCCCCGGGCGGCCCGATCAGAAGGAGGCTGTGCGCTCCCGCCGCCGCAATCTCGAGACAGCGCCGGAGGACCGGGTGCCCCCTGAGGTCCGCCAGATCGGGGAGGTCCTCATCGGCAGCTTCCGGTGGCGAGGCGGCGGGCGCCGGCTCGATCCCTCCCTCCGCCAGCTCGCGGAGCCGGGTGACGTGGTCGACCGGCACGACCTCGACTCCGCCCACGAGCGCCGCCTGGCTCGCATCCTCCGGGGCGACCGCGACGCCCGTCATGCCCCAGCCCCTGGCGCCCTCGGCCATCGCCAGGGCGCCCGGCACGGGCCGGATCGCCCCGTCCAGAGCGAGCTCGCCCGCGAGGGCGTAGCGATCCAGGACGCGCTGGGGGAGCTGGCCCGTCGCGACCAACAGCGCCGCCGCGATCGCCAGGTCGAAGCCGGGCCCCGCCTTGCGGACGTCCGCCGGGGCGAGGTTGACGGTGATCCGGTGCTGCGGGTGCTTGAAGCCGGAGTTGGTCAGGGCGGAGCGGACGCGCTCCCGCGACTCGCGAACCGCGGCGTCGGGCAGTCCGACGATCGTGAAGGACGGCAACCCCCCTCCGATGTCGACCTCCACGTGGACCGGCTCCGCCGCGACCCCGACGAGGGCGAAGGTCCGGGCGATCGCGAACATCGGACGACGGTAGGCCGGCCGGGGTCGCGGCCGGCGCGCACAAAGTCACGGCCCCGTCATGCCCCGGTAGCGATTGACGCGCGTCGCGGGCGACGCGTTTGCCCAGCCTGGAGGGGTGACCTACGCCAGACAGAGGCTCGGTCGACGGGCCGAGGAGCTCGTCGCGGCCGGACTGGAACGATCCGGATGGCGGATCGTCGGGCGGAACGTCCGCCTGCCGTCCGGGGAGCTCGACCTGGTCGCGCTGGATGGCACAACGCTGGTCTTCGTCGAGGTCAAGGCGGGCCGGGTCGGTGCCACCGTCGGCCCCGAGCGCCCGGCGCACGCGGTCGGCCATCGCAAGCAGCGCAAGCTGCGCCGGCTCGCCCGGGAATGGATCGCGGATCGGCGGGGCCCCTCAGGCGTCGCGGGCTATCGCTTCGACGTCATTGGGGTCAGCTTCGGCCCGGATGGCCTCGCGGATGTCGATCACATCCGCCAGGCCTTCTGAAACATCCTCCAGGGGCAGCCCGTCCAGCCCGAGCTGCGAGTAGGCGACCGACGCGAACGAGCGCCGATGCAGCGGACAGATCCCGTGGCGCATGATCGCCTCGCGATGCTCGGGCGTCGAGTAGCCGACGTTGTCCTCGAAGCTCCAGCCCGGATAGAGGCCCGCGACCCGGCGCATGTAGCGGTCGCGAGTCACCTTGGCGATCACCGAAGCGGCCGCGATCGCAGCGCTGCGGGCATCGCCGTCGACCACCGGCGTATGCTCGAGCTCGCAGGCGGGCAGGCGAAAGCCGTCGACGAGACGGGTCGCGTCGTCCTGGGCGACCGCGCGCATGCAGTCGCTGAGCGCCGCGAGATTGGAGACGTGGAGGCCGTTGCGGTCGATCGCCCGGGGCGAGCGGACCGCGACCGAGACGCAGGCCGCAGCCCGGATCACCTGCGGGTAGAGCTCCTCCCGCTCCTCCGGGGTCTTCTGTTTCGAATCGTCGAGCCGCGCCAGCGCGAGGCGCTCGGAGCGGCCGATTCGCTCCAGGTCGATCAGGACGCCGGCGGCCAGCAGCGGTCCCGCAAGCGAGCCGCGCCCGGCCTCGTCCACGCCCGCCACGAAGCGGCGCCCAAACGACCGGTCGAAGCGGAACAGGCGTGCGGCGGTGCGGCGCTTGCGCCGGGAGTTCTTAGAAGATGCCGATACGGCTCGGCGGCCAGTAGGTGGCGAAGGCCTTGCCGATGATCCAGTCTCGGGGGACTGGTCCCCAGAAGCGGCTGTCGTCGCTCGACCCACGGTTGTCGCCCATCATGAAGTAATGATCGGGCGGGATGGTGATCTGTTTGGGCAAATTGCAGGCTCCTCCGGGGGTGCAGGGCTGGATGAAGCTCTCGTCGGCGACCTTCCCGTTCACCACCGGGTGGCCGTTCTCGATGCTCAGCGTGTCGCCCGGGCCGGCCACGATCCGCTTGATGAAGTTGACGCTCGCCTCCCCCGGAGTCGGCTGATCGCAGGCCGCGCCACTGCTGCCGCCCGCGCCGGTCCTCGGGTCACCGCACTCTCCGCCGGCGCCACCGCCCTCGGCTCCCTGCGGCGGATGGAAGACGACGATGTCCCCGATCTGCGGGTCCTTGAAGTCGTAGAGGAAGCGATTGACCAGGACCCGCTGGCCGACGTCGAGCGTCGGCTCCATCGACTCGGAGGGGATCTGGTACGGCTTGATGATGAACGCCTGGATCCCGAGAGCGAGCCCGAGCGCGAGCGCGACGATGACGACGAGCTCGATGAGCGCGCCCTGGGTGCTGTGGGGCCTCGGGATTCTCAGTCTTCTGCCTCTTCAGGGGAGGCGTCGACCGTCTCCTCCGGCTCCGCCTCCGCCCGCTCCCCGGCATCCGCGGCGTCCGCCTCCGCCTGCTCCCCGGCACCCTCGGCCTCTCCCTCCTCTACGGGAGGCTCGACCAGCTCGGCCTCGGCCTCGCTGACGGCGACGCCCTCGGCGTCGACCGCCTCCGCTTCCCCGGGCGCCACGACGATCTCGTCCTCGATGCCCCAGCGCCGCTCGGCGACGCGCGCGCGCTTGCCGACCTTCTCGCGCAGGTAGTAGAGCTTCGCCCGCCGGACGTCGCCGCGGGCGGCGATCTCCAGCTTCTCGATCTTGGGCGAGTGCAGTGGGAAGGTTCGCTCAACGCCGACGCCGAACGACTGCTTGCGTACCGTGAACGTCTCGCGCGCCCCGCTCCCCTGCCGCTTGAGCACGATGCCCTCGAACACCTGGGTTCGCCGGCGATTGCCCTCGACGACCTGGAAGTGGACCCGCACTCGGTCGCCGGCGTCGAACTTCGGCCGCTGCTTGAGGACGCGCTTCTCGAGGCTCTCGATGACTGTGCTCATGCGGTGCAGATCGTCGGTTGCGGATGCTGAGAGTCCGGCCTGAGCGGCACCTAAACCAAGAGGGCCGCACAGCGGACTCAAAAAGAGCGCGTGCCGGTGGCGCGCGCCGCGACGCGGAATGCTAGCGGAGAAGGGCTATTTGGCCCGCTGGCGAGCTTGCGCCAGACGCCATTCCCTGACCCGGGCGTGGTTGCCCGAGAGGAGCACCTCGGGCACGTCCCAGCCGCGATAGGAGGCGGGCCGGGTGTAGTGCGGGTACTCGGGCGCGCCCTCGAGGGCGACGCTGTAGGACTCCTCGACGGCGCTCTCCACGTCGCCGAGCGCCCCGGGCAGCTTGCGGAGCACCGCGTCGCAGATCACCATTGCCGGCAGCTCGCCCCCGGCCAGGACATATCGCCCGATCGAGATCGCATCGTCCGCCAACTGCGCGACCACCCGCTCGTCGAAGCCCTCGTAGCGGCCGCAGAGCAGAGCCAGGTGCGATTCCTCAGCCAGCTCGGCCGCCAGCGCCTCGTCGAAGAGGCGTCCTGACGGGGCCAGCGCGATCTTCCTGACACCGTCGCGATCGGCGCCGTAGGCCGCCTCGAGCGCGGCGTCGACCACATCGACCCGCATCACCATCCCCGCCCCGCCGCCGTACGGCGCGTCATCGACCTGGCCCGCGCTCAGCGGGGTCGTCTCGCGGTAGTTGCGGAAGCTCATCTGGGTGTCCGCGGCGAGTGCGTTGGTGACATGACGCTGGCGCAGGAACCAGTCGAAGTGCTCCGGGAAGAGCGTGAAGACGTCGATCAGCACGAGCGGGGCTCAGTCCAGGATGTCGACGACCACGCGCTTCTCCTCGCGGGTGGCCGCAGCCTTCATCACCGAGCGCAGGGCGTTCGCGATGCGGCCGCCCCGGCCGATCACCCGGCCGAGGTCATCCTCGGCGACCTCGACCTCGAGCACCACCTCGCCGTCGATCTCCTCGACCTCGGTCACCTTGACCGCATCGGGCTGGGCGACCAGGGAGCGGGCCAGGAACTCGAGCAGCTCGCGCACGGAACGCCCGACTCGGCCGGTCAGCGGCCGGTGGCCTGGATTCCCTGGGTGCGAAGCAGCGTCGCCACGGTGCGGGTTGGCTGGGCCCCCCGGCCGAGCCAGTGGCGGGCGCGGTCCTCGTCGATCACGATCAGCGAGGGGTCCGTTTGCGGGTTGTACTGGCCGATCGTCTCGATCGTGCGACCGTCGCGCGGCGAGCGCTGATCGGCGACCACAACCCTCCAGATCGGGTTCTTCTTGCTCCCGACCCTGCGAAGTCTGATTCTCACGGACATGCGGCGGATGAGGTTAGACGATGCCACTCATCGCATGCCCCGCATGAGCTGCTGCGGATCCGGCATCTTGCCCTCGGAGAGCTGCTTCATCAGCTTGTTCATCTGGCCGAACTGCTTGACGAGTCGGTTGACGGCCTGGACGGTCGTGCCCGATCCGGTCGCGATCCGCTTGCGCCGCGACCCGTTGATCTCCGCCGGGTGCGCACGCTCGAACGGCGTCATCGAGAGGATGATCGCCTCGATCCGGTCGAGCTCGCGCTCGTCGAGGGGTCCCATCCCCTGCATCGCCTTCCCCATCCCGGGGACCATGTGCATCAGGTTGCCGAGCGGGCCCATGCGACGGACCTGCTTCATCTGCTTCAGGAAGTCGTCGAGGGTGAACTGTTGCTTGCGGATCTTGCGCTCGAGGTCAGCGGCCTGGTCCTCGTCGAACTCGTCCTGGGTCTTCTCGATCAGCGACATGACGTCGCCCATGCCGAGGATCCGGCCGGCCATCCGGTCGGGGTGGAATCGCTCCAGCTCGTCGAGCTTCTCTCCTGTGGACGCGTAGATGATCGGCTTGCCCGTGACCGCGCGCACCGAGAGCGCGGCGCCCCCGCGCGCGTCGCCGTCCAGCTTCGTGATCACGACCCCGTCGAAGTCGGCGACCTCGGCGAAGCTCTCGGCGACGTTGACGGCGTCCTGGCCGGTCATCGCGTCGAGCACCAGCAGGACATCGTGCGGCTTGGTGACCTTGCGGACGCTCGCCAGCTCGTCCATCAGCTCCTCGTCCACGTGCAGCCGCCCCGCCGTGTCGAGGATCAGGGCATCCCGGTTGTCGCGGACGGCCTGCTCCCGCGCCCAGCCCGCGACCTTGACGGCGTCCGTCTCACCGGGCTGGGAGTAGACGTGGGCCTTCGCCTGCGCGCCGAGCTTCTCGAGCTGCTCGACTGCGGCGGGGCGCTGCAGGTCGCAGGCGGCCAGAGCGACGTCGCGGTGGTCCTTGGCGAGCAGCTTCGCGAGCTTCGCGCAGGCGGTCGTCTTGCCCGAGCCCTGCAGTCCCGCCATCAGGACCACCGTGGGGCCGCTCGGTGCGAAGACGAGGTCGCGGCCCGAGCCCCCCATCAGCGAGGCGAGCTCGTCGTTGACTGCCTTGATCACGGTCTGCCCGGGGTTGAGGGCCTCCGAGACCTCCTCGCCGGCGAGCCGCTCGCGCAGGGCCGCGGTGAAGTCCTTGACCACCTTGAAGTTGACGTCGGCCTCGAGCAGGGCGAGCCGGACCTCGCGCAGGGCCCTGTTCACGTCCTCGTCGGAGAGCTTGCCCCGCGATCGGACATCGGAGAGCACGCCCTGGAGGCGCTCTGAGAGCTGGTCGAACATGCCGGCCCAGCTTAGAGACGACGGGCTAGGGGCAGCGGTCAAGGCGCGCGACCAGCGGGTCCGCGCCCCGGCCGCGCGCGTCCGCGTTGGGCCTGCAATGACGGGAATGGTGCTTCGACCCGCTTCCACTCCGGCGGGCCGCGCCGCCGGACGCGGACATGTAGCCGAGCAGGTACGGGGTCGGGTCGATCGGGGTGCCGAAGTGGCGGACCTCGAAGTGGAGGTGCGGACCGGTCGAGTGCCCGGTCGAACCGACGTAGCCGATGGTCACCCCGCCGGAGACGGCCTGGCCGACGGACGCCGCGATCACCGACATGTGCGCATACCAGGTCTCGAACCCGAGCCGGTGGCTTACCACGACGAGGTTGCCGTAGCCGCCGGTGTTGAGGCCCGCGAAGGAGACGACGCCGCGACCTCCGGCGTGGATCGGTGTGCCCTTCGGCTCGGGGAAATCCAATCCGGTA
>DASXSZ010000100.1:0-1680 GCA_036505735.1 Solirubrobacterales bacterium | reverse complement strand
GTCAAGGTTTCCGACGCCGAGCTTGCTGCCGTCCCGCTGACTCGACATGACTGGCATGGCGAGTGGAACTACAGCATCGCGCCCCGCGCAGCATGACCAGCAGGCAACCGCTCACCTAGTTCCGCGGGGCGTCCTTACCCTCGGGCATCGGCGGCGGCGTCCTCCGCGACATCCTCGTCCGCCAGATCCCCGTCGTGCTCCGAGAGGGGCTGTACGCGATCCCCGCACTGATCGGCGCTGCGATCGTCGTCGGAGCAGCTCGCGCCGGCGCCCACGGTCCTGTAGCCCCGATCATCGGCGCCACAGTCTGTTTCGTGATCAGGCTCGCGGGCCTCACGCTCGGCCTCAACATCCCCCGCGCCCGGGGCATCAACCGCGACTGACCGCGCTCGGGCCCGGCGCAGCCGACGACCGGCGACTAGCGACGTACGTCTGCTTGCGTTCTACTGCCGTCGTTGTCGGGCGATCCTGCTCACGCGACCCGATCCCCGCAGCATGAGCTTCCCCGGAAGGTTGCGGTACACGGCCGAGGAGCTCGGCGTGCCAATGGAGCCGGCCGCGATCAGCTCCGTCTTCCTAATCCGCCTAGTGTCCCGAGTTACTGATTCGCTTCATGTTCCCGGCGGTGAACCTCCTGGTCAGGAGACCAAGAGCCGCCCGAGAACATCAACGAATCAACGATTCGGGACACTAGTGGCCGGTTGAAACAGCTGCCAAGGGTAATCCTGTGGTCGCGGAGAGTAGCCAAGGGAGGGTTGCGAGGTGACGGTCCAGGTTCGACGCGACAAGGAGATCTACGCCGCCGACGGTGGGTGGTTCCAGGCCCGCTGGCACTTCAGCTTCGACCACTACTACGACCCGCAGCAGATGGGTGTGGGTGCGCTGCGGGTGTTCAACGACGACCGGCTGCAGCCGGGAGCGGTATGGCCGATGCATCCCCATCAGGACATCGAGAGCTGCACCTATGTCGTGGAGGGGCTGTTCGCCCACGAGGACTCGCTGGGCAACGACGGGTTGTTGGAGGCCGGCGCGGCGCAGGTGATGCGGTTCTCCAGCGCCGGGGCGCTGCATTCGGAACGCAACGGTTCCCCAGCCGAGCCGATGCGGTTCCTGCAGTTCTGGATCCTGCCCAGCCAGGAGGGCTGGAGAACTCGGTGCAGCAGCGCCAGTACACCCAGGCCGACCGCCAGGGACGGCTGCTGCCGATCATGGGCCCGGCCGGCGAGGACAGGCTGGACCTGGCCCAGGACGCCCGTGTGCTGGTCGGCCGCCTCGGCGCCGGCGACCAGGCGCGGCACGAGCTCGGCGAGGGCCGCGGAGGCTACCTGTACGTGCTCGACGGCGAGCTGCGGCTGGGAGACGAGCGGCTCGGTGGCGGCGATGCCGCCAAGCTGGCTGGGCCCGAGGAGCTGGAGGTGACCGGGGTCGAGGACGCCGAGCTGATCCTGATCGAGGTGCCGCTCCAGTTCCGCCCGATCGGAGTGTGGGCCCGCTAACCTACGCAAAAGGGTCGCGATCGGTCGGGATGCGGAGGTCCACCCGGAGCGCTTGGAGGTGCGCGGTGAGCTTCAATCGTGCGTGTCCGGACGTGCCGGCGCCGGTCATCGCCGACTCGGCGGTGCTGCTCGGGCCGGCCTGGATCGGGGCAGGGACCGTCCTGGCCCAGGGGGCCGTGGTGCG
>DASXSZ010000099.1:0-13971 GCA_036505735.1 Solirubrobacterales bacterium | reverse complement strand
CGGCACCACCGCCAGCGCTCAGAAGACGTCTTCTTCCTGACCGGCACGGACGAGCACGGCGAGCCCGTCGCCCAGCAGGCCGAGGCCGAGGGCGTCACGCCGCGCGAGCTCGGCGACCGGCTCGCGCCCCGCTTCAAGGAGATGGCGGCCAAGATCAACGCCTCCAACGATTTCTTCATCCGCACCACCGACGAGGGGCACATGGAGCGTGTCCAGGAGATCGTCCAGCGTGTCCACGACAACGGCCATGTCTACGAGGGGATGTACGAGGGCTGGTACTGCCCGCGCTGCGCCGACTTCAAGACCGAGTCGGAGCTCGGGCCGGACAACACCTGCCCGATCCACAAGATCCCGCTGACCAGGGAGGAGCAGAGGAACTGGTTCTTCGAGCTGTCCGGGTTCCAGGGGGACCTGGAACGGCTGTATGAGGAGCGGCCCGGCTTCGTCATCCCCGAGTTCCGGCGAAACGAGGCGCTCGCCTTCATCAGGCAGGGCCTCCAGGACGTCTCCCTCTCCCGCCCGACGCTGAAGTGGGGCGTGCCGGTTCCGTGGGACACCGACCAGGTGATCTACGTCTGGTTCGACGCGCTCCTCAACTACTACACGGCGCTCGGCTACGGGATCGACGGCAAGGACGTCACCGACCAGTTCTGGCCGCCCTTCCACATCCTCGCCAAGGACATCCTCAAGTTCCACGCCGTCTACTGGCCCGCTTTCCTGATGGCGGCCGGGATTGAGGTGCCCGAGCGGATGTTCATTCACGGCTATCTGCTGATGGAAGGGCACAAGATGTCCAAGTCGCTCGGCAACGTGCTCGACCCCGACGAGGTGATCGCCAAGTTCGGCGCCGACGCGCTGCGCTTCTACTGCTTCCGGGAGGTCTCCTTCGGGCAGGATGGGCAGATCTCCCCGGCCGGCTTCGAATCGCGCTACGAGAGCGAGCTGGCGGACCAGTACGGGAACCTCGCCAACCGAGTCCTCTCGATGATCGGCCGCTACCGCGACGGCAGAGTGCCCGAGGGAGACGCCGAATCAGAGCTCGCGCGCGACTTCGAGGGCGCGCCCGAGCGGCTCCGAGCCCTGCTCGACGAGGCAGAGCTCACGCAGGGTCTCGAGGAGATCTGGAGGCTGGTGCGGCGGCTGAACCAGTACGTCGAGGAGACCAGGCCCTGGGAGCTCTCCAAGGACGACTCGGCGTCCGGCCGGCTCGACGCCGTGCTCTACGGCCTGGCCGAGGGGCTGAGGGTGACGACGCTGCTCCTCCACGCCTACATGCCGGAGACCACGGCCCGCCTGCTCGACGCGCTGGGTGAATCCGACCGGGGGCTGGCCGAGTTCGGCTCCCGCGGCGGCGGCCAGGAGCTCGGCGAGCTTGCCCCTCTCTTCCCCAAGCTGGACTCCTAGAGACGCAGTTGGCCCGTGCTAGGGTGGCCCCGCCAAAGGACGCCTCGATCTTCGGGAAAAGCATGATGAGCAGGATGTCTCGTATCTGGACCATGGGAGCCGTACTCGCCGTCGCCGGCCTGCTTCTGATTCCGGCGTCGGGAGCAGTCGCGAGCGGGGGGCCCGTGGCGACCAAGTCCGGCGCGATCGTCAACTTCGTCACGACCGGGAAGCTCAGGGTCGCGCGGCGAATTCAGCCGCTGGCAGTCTGCTCGGTCAACTGCGATGTCACCGGCACCGGGGTCCTCAAGGGCCTCGGTGGGCGTGCGACGTTCTCCGATTCCGGCTCGTTCCCGGCGGGGCAGCAGTTCGGCCTGTTCGTCGTCATCAAGCGGAACCTGCTCAAGCTGATGAAGGCGTTCCCGGGCAGGTTCCATCTCTCTGAGACGCTCACGGCTACCGACCCGGCAACCGGCGCCACCGACTCGGTCTCGAGAGGCTTCAAGTTCAAGCGCTAGACGGGCGCCGCCGATACCGGCCGTGATGCTCTCGCGTATCGCCCGAGTGGGTTCGGCTCTTCTCTGCGCCGTGGGAGTGGTGGGGCTGATCGCGACGGGATCGGCCGCCGCGAAGGGGCCGCGGGCCCGCTCGAGCGTTATCGGGGGCACCGTCGCGAACCTCCAGCAGTGGGGCTTCACGGTGGCCATCCTGACGCCCAACACGCTCTGCACCGGCACGGTGATCTCGCCGACCCGCGTGCTGACGGCCGCGCACTGTGTCGGGAGCCTCCCGACGATGGTGGTGCGGGCAAATTCGACCTCGGCCTTCACCGGCGGCGAGGTCCTGGGTGTGGCATCGGCGGCGATTGCGCCGGGCTGGACGCATGGCTTCGAGAGCGACCTGGCGGTGCTGACGCTGAAGAACCCGACGAGCGCGCCGCCCATCCAGCTGGCGAGCGCTGCCGATGACGCGAGCTACGGGCATCCCGGAGCGCCGCTCTCGGTCGCCGGATTCGGCAACCGGAATCCGCTGCTGGTCGGCAAGCAGAAGGTCGGGCTGCTGACGGCGACCGATGTCACCGGCAGGTTCTGCCCGCTGCCCCCCTGGGCGATCTGCGACTCGGGTCGCCGGGCCGGCTACGCCTTCCGCCGGCTCAAGAACGGAAAGGTCAGGCACCGCGCGGTGATGCGGACCGTCTGCTTGGGCGACAGTGGTGGCCCCCTGGTCGCGAACACGCCGCAGGGGCCGCGTCTGATCGGAGTCGCCGAGGCGAGCTCGGGCCCTTCGTCCAAGCGGAACCCGTTCTTCTTCGTGATCTGCGGGCTGAAGGGCTATCCCTCGCTGCACACCAGGGTCTTCACCTACCTCGGCTTCATCCAGGCGAACCTGGGGCCATAGGCGCCTCTTAGACTCGCTGCGTGGTCGATACGCACGCGCACCTCGGGCTCTGCGAGCCGGCAGAGGCCGAGCTGGTGGACGCGGCTCGGCGGGCGGGAGTGAACCGCATACTCACCGTGGGCCTGGGGGAGGAATCGAATCCGGGCGCCGTGCGATCCGCGGAGGAGAACGAGCCGGTCTTCGCGTCGGTGGGGCGGCATCCGAACGGCGCCGACGGCTTCGACCGCGCGGCCGCGGATGCGCTGGAGGAGCTCTGCACGCGCGACGGCGTCGTGGCCGTCGGGGAGACCGGCCTCGACTTCTACCGGGATCGGGCCGACCCCGAGGATCAGCGTCGGGCGTTCTCCGCGCAGATTGCGATCGCCGGGCGGGCCGGCAAGCCCCTGGTGATCCATCTGCGTGATCGGGACGGCTCCGAGGACGCGGTCTCGGAGGCGTTCGCGACCCTTGCCGACGAGGCCGAGAGCGTCGACGTGATCCTGCACTGCTTCTCCGTTGGGCCGGGCTGGGCAGAGCGAGCCGCCGAGCTTGGCTGGTACTGCTCTTTCGCGGGGAACCTGACCTACCCGAAGGCGGAGCCGATTCGGCAAGCCGCGGCGATCGTGCCGGAGGACCGCCTCCTGGTCGAGACGGACTCGCCATTCCTCGCCCCGCAGCCCGTGAGGGGAAAGCCGAACCAGCCCGCGAACGTGGTGGCGACGGCGGAGCGGCTCGCCGAGGTCCGCGGCGTCCCCTACCGTGAGCTCGAGGGAATCGTGGAGGCGAACGCGGCGAGAGTCTTCGGGTGGTGAGCCGCCGCAGCCGGCCGCCGGAGGGCTCTCCCCGGCGGCTCGGTCAGAACTTCCTCGCCGACCCAAACCTGCTGGACGCGATCGTGCGCGAGGCCGGCCTCGAGCCGAGCGACGTCGTCCTCGAGGTTGGGGGAGGGGGCGGCGCCCTGAGCGAGCGCCTGGCCCCCGCCGTCGCCCGCCTGCATGTGATCGAGATCGACCTGCGGCTGCGCGACGAGCTGGAATCTCTCGCGAGGGACGCGGGCAATCTGAACCTCGTCTGGGGCGATGCGATGCGGGTCGAGCTCGGCGATCTGACTCCGCCGCCCACCAAGATGGTGGCCAACCTGCCCTATTCGATCGCCACGCCCCTGCTGATCCGAACGATCTCCGAGCTCCCCTCGCTCGAGCGCTGGGTGGTAATGGTCCAGCGCGAGATCGCCGACCGGTTGAAGGCGAAATCGGGGACGAGCGAGTACGGCTCGGCGAGCGTGCTCGTCCAGCTCGCCTGCGAGGTGACCATGCTCCGCACCGTGGACCCGGCCGTCTTCGTGCCACGGCCCCGGGTCGGATCGGCGCTGCTGCAGCTCGCCAGGAAGGGAGCCGGCGCGGACGAGGATCTGGCGGCACTGGTCCGCCTTGCCTTCGCCCATCGCCGCAAGTCGCTGGCGCGCTCGCTTGAGCTCGCCCGCGCCGGGAGCCTGGAGCCCGCCCGGCGGGCACTCGAGTCGATCGGTAAGCCGGCGGACGCCCGCGCCGAGGCGCTCTCGCCCACGGAGTTCGAGCGATTCTCCGAGGCGCTTGCGTGGCAGGGGGCCGGCCCGTGAGCCCCGAGTTGCCGCAGACGCTTCTCGCCCCGGCGAAGCTCAACCTCTGCCTCTACGTCGGCCCCCGCCGGGACGACGGGCTGCACGAGATCCGCTCGTTGTTCGAGCCGCTCGAGCTGGCGGATGAGCTGCGCATCGCCGAGGCGACCGAGGACGAGGTGATCTGCGAGGGCATCGATGCGCCCGATCTGACCGCCCAGGCGCTCGCCGCACTCCGCGAACACGGCTGGGATGGTCCACCCCTGCGGATCGAGGTCGCGAAGCGGGTCCCGGTGGCGGCTGGACTGGGCGGAGGAAGCGCCGACGCAGCGGCGGTGCTGCGCCTCGCCCGCGGGGAGCTGGAGGGCCTGCGATCGATCGCCGCCCGGATCGGGGCGGACGTGCCGTCCCAGCTCCAGCCGCGACCCGCCTTGGTGGCGGGAGCCGGCGAGGTGATCGAGCCGGCTCCGCCACCCGCCGCCCACGGCGTGGTGCTGATCCCGCAGCCCGAGGGGCTGTCCACGGCCGATGTCTACAGCGAGGCCGATCGACTCGGCTCGCCACGGGGCGAATCGGAGCTCGAGGCCATCCGCCGAAGGCTGCGGGACGCCGTCGACGAGGGCGGCTCACCGCTCGACTACGGCGAGCACCTGGTCAACGACCTGCAGGCCGCGGCGATCTCGCTGCGCCCGGAGATCGAGGCTGCCCTGACGGCGCTCGATCAGGCGGGGGCGGCCCGCGCGATGGTCACCGGCTCGGGGCCGACGGCGTTCGGTCTCTATCCGAGCGCGGAGGAGGCCGCCGCGGCCGCCCGGCAGCTTCAGGACCGGTTTCCCGACGCTCTGGCCACGGCCCCGCTCGCACCGTGAGCTCGCGGCCCGTCAATTGGAGATTGGTGCGGTGGGGCGCTCTCGCCGCGGCGATCGTGCTCTTCTTCGTCTTCCGGGACGAGCTGCCGAGTATCAACCTCGACAAGCTGGTCGAGGACCTCTCCAAGAGCCTCGGCGCCTGGACCTACCTGCTGGTCGGCGGGCTCGCGTTCCTGGAGACGGGAGCCTTCGTCGGGTTGATCGCGCCCGGCGAGTTCACCGTGATGCTCGGCGGGGCGGTCGCGTCCCAGGGCGACGTCTCGCTGCCGCTGATCATCGCGGTCACCTGGCTCTGCGCGTTCACCGGTGACTCGGTGAGCTTCCTCCTCGGCGCCAGGCTCGGTCGCGGCTTCCTGGTCCGGCACGGGGAGCGCTTCAGGATCACGAGCGAACGCCTCGCGCAGGTCGAGGGCTACTTCGGCAGGTATGGCGGCCGGACGATCCTGATCGGCCGCTTCATCGGGCTGGTCCGGGCCCTTGCCCCGTTCATCGCCGGAAGCAGCAGGTTGCCGTACCGCAACTTCGCGCCGTTCAGCATCCTGGGCACCGGCCTCTGGTCGACCGCGCTGATCCTGATCGGCTACTTCGCGGCGCAGAGCCTCGACACCGTCACGAATGTCGTCGGCAAGGGTCTGTTCGTGTTCGCGATCGTCGTCGGGGTGGTCGTGGCGCTGGTGCTCGCCTATCGGTTCCTGCGGGAGCCGGAGAACCGCGGCCGCATCGCCGCGGAAATGGAGAGGCGGCCGGTGCTCCGGCCGATCCTGCGGTTGGCCCAGCGGCTGCGGCCACAGCTCGCCTTCCTGTGGCGGCGGCTCACCCCGGGTGGCCTGGGTCTCGAGTTCACCACCCTGCTGGCGGCGCTCTCCGTCGGCCTCTTCGTGCTGATCTCCTACTGGGCCATAGTCTCCGGAGATCCCGGGCCGACCCCCGGGGACCAGACGGCGCTCGACGTCGTCAACGACCTGAGCGCCTCCTGGCTCGACGATGCCGCGAAGGCGTTCACCTATCTGGGCTCGGGCTGGGTGACCTTCCCGCTCGCCGCGCTCGCCGCGATCGCGCTCGCGGCCAGGCGGCGGTGGATGGAGTTCTGGGTCCTCGTCGTCGGCTTCACCTTGACCGCCCTGCTCGTTCCCGAGATCAAGGGTTGGACCGATCGGCCGCGCCCGCCGGACCCGGTCATCCCCGTTGGTGGCTCGGCGTTCCCAAGCGGCCACGCCGCCCAAGCGACCCTCTACGCGTGGTTCGCTATCACGTTCGCGCTCAGGCTGGTCCCGGGGATCACGCGGCGGAGCCTGGTGATCGCGGCCGGCATCGGGCTCACCATCCTGATAGGCCTGACCCGTGTCTATCTCCGGGTCCATTGGCTCAGCGACGTAACCGCGGGTTGGGCGCTGGGCCTCTCCTGTTTCTCGGTGGTCGCGGTCGCGGTGCTGGTGATCTCCCACATTCGCGACAATTCCCGACGTCATGAACGGGCCCGTCAGCTCGATCCTGGCGCCGGTGCTGGCGCTGGGCACTGAGTACTACCTCTTCGGCGCCGCCGGGCTGCTCTCGGTGACCGCGTTCGTCGGGCTGATCCTGGCGCCGGCGCTGGGCTCCTACGGGCGCGCCTGGGAGAAGCTGGTCGCCGGCTTTCTCTCCCTCTTCGTGCTCGCGGCCCTGGTGCTCGTCGGGCTTGTGCTCGGCGTCGTGATCTTTCTCAACTGGGACGACATCTCCACCTGGTTCTAAGCCCGATTCCCGGACCTAACATGTGGAGATGAACGCGGAGGAGACCCACCCGAAACGGGTTGCGCCTACATCAGAACCGGTCGCTCCTGGCGGAGCGCCCTCGCATCAACCCTCGCATAACGAGCGCCATGCCGATCCCGGCACCCTCGAGGAGCTCTCGGCAGCGATCGAGTCGGGGGCCGGAATGCCCGCCGTGGCGCGGGCGGCCGGACGCGCCCTGGGGGCAAGCGTGGCCCTGATCGACAGGGCAAGCAACGTGCTCGCGGTCGCCGCCGCGTCCCCCGACGAGGAAAGGAAGCTGCTCGCCGGGGGAGGCGGAGTCGAGGTTGTCGAGCTCCGTGTTGCCGACACTTCGGTGGGCGAGCTGCGCTGGCGCCCTCGCGGCGAGGATGACCCGGATGCCGCGCTCCTGAGGATGGTCGCGACCCTTCTCGGGCTGGAGCTCGAGCGCTCCCGCTCGCCCGAGTGGGCGACCGAGGAGGCGGCGGGTGACTTCGTCCGCGCGCTGCTGGGCCGGAAGATCACCGATCGGGATGACATCGAGGCCAGGGCGGCCGAGCTCGGCAGCGACGTGGCGGGCGGTACCGGGGTCCTGATCGCGCGCGCCGTTCCCCATGTCGCGCAGACCGGCGAGTGGCGCTCGAGGGCCCTCGCGATCGCCCTGCGAGCCGTGCGAGCGGTGAGCGCCGGAGCGCTGGCTGCGGAGGGCAGCGAGGAGGGCGAGGGAGCCGAGATCATCGCGATCGTTCCGGCCGACGGCGAGGAGCGCCTGGCTCGTGCATCGGACAGGCTGGCCGACGAGCTCGAGGAAGGCCTGACCGGCTTCTCGATCGGCGTCTCGCGGAGCAGGATCTCGTCGGATCCGGTGGACATCTATCGCGCTGGGCAGGAGGCGCTGCTGGCCGCGAACGTCGGCGAGGCGCAGGGGTCCAGGGTGCTCGCGTTCGAGGACACCGGCGCGTACCGGCTCCTGTTGCCCGCCATGAGCGAGGACCCAGCCGAGCTGGAGCGCTTCTACTCGGAGACGGTCGAGCCGCTCGTCGCCTACGACGAGCAGTACGAGACCGAGCTCGTCGGCACCGTTGAGACCTACCTGGAGAACGACGGTAACGTCGCCGCGACGGCACAGCAGCTCTTCACCCACCGACACACGATTCGCTACCGGCTCGAGCGCGCCCGCGAGCTCTGCGGGCACGACGTCACCTCCACGGAGGGGCGCGAGAAGCTCGGCCTCGGTCTGAAGGCGATGCGGGTTCTCGGCATCGCCTCGCCGATCGGGCCCGCGGGAGAGCCCGGCACCGAGGCGGGGCAGGTGCCTCCCCCCGAAGCCGAGTCCGAGTAGCTCGCGGCCGCTACTGCGAGGCGATCATCTCAGTGAGGACCGCGCTGGTCTCGCGGTCCCCCCGCGAGCGATCGTCGGTGATCACGTGGCTGACCGCGTTGATCAGCGCGAGGTGCGTGAACGCCTGGGGGAAGTTTCCCCAGTGCCGCCCCGTCCTTGGGTCGAGCTCCTCGGCGTAGAGGCCCATGGGCCCGGCGTGGCCGAGCAGCCTCTCGCACATCTCCCGCGCGTCCTGGCGCTCGCCGATCTCCGAGAGGGCGGAGGCGAGCCAGAAAGAGCAGATCAGGAAGGTCGCCTCCTCCCCGCGTAGCCCGTCGTCGGTCTCGCCCACGCGGTAGCGCAGCACCAGGCCGTCCTCGGTGAGCTCCTCGTGGATCGCCTTGACGGTGTTGCGCACGCGATCGTCGCCGGGCGGCAGGAACCGCACCAGGGGCACCAGCAGGGTGGAGGCGTCGAGGGCGTCCGTCTCGTAGTGCTGGCGGAAGACGCCGCGGTCCGAGATGCCGCGGTCCAGGATGTCTGCCCGGATTTGATCCGCGACCTCGGTCCACCTGCCCAGCCGGTCCTCGTCCCCGATCCGGTCGGCCAGGCGGCAGCCCCGATCCAGGGCGACCCAGGACATCAGCTTCGAGGACACGTAGTGCTTTGGATCGCCGCGCGCCTCCCAGATCCCCTGGTCCGGCTTGTCCCAGACGGTGATCGCCGCCTCGACCTGGCGGCAGAGGGCCTCCCAGAGCTCGTGCGGCAGATGGTCCTGGACCTTGACGTGGATGTAGACCGAGTCGAGCAGGGCCCCGTAGACGTCGTTCTGACGCTGGCTGTACGCGGCGTTTCCGATGCGCACCGGGCTGGCGCCCCCGTACCCGGAGAGGTGATCGAGCGTGCTCTCGTCGAGATCCTTCTCGCCGCCGATCCCGTACATGATCTGCAGGCCGCGGCGGCCCTCGCGGACGTTCTCCTTGTAGACGTCGGTCATCCATCCCATGAAGTCCGTCGCCTCGTAGTCGAGGCTCAGCGTGTGGAGGGCCCAGAGCGTGAAGGTCGCATCGCGGATCCAGGTGAAGCGGTAGTCCCAGTTGCGCTCCCCGCCAGGCGTCTCGGGCAGTGAGGTGGTGAGCGCGGCGATCATCGCTCCGGTCGGCGAGTAGGTCAGCCCCTTGAGGGTGAGGGCGGAGCGCTGCAGGTAGTCCCGCCATGGGTGATCGGGGAAGCTGCCGCCCTCGAGCCAGCGCCGCCAGAAGTCGACCGTGCGATCGAGCCGCTGCCGGCAGTCCTCGCTCGAACTTGGCGGAATCGGGGCGGGCCCCCAGCTCAGGGCGCTGTAGCGGACCTCGCCCGCCTTCATCCGGTGACGGGCCCGGGCGTCCGAGCCGTCGACGCCGAGGGAAAGGTCGCCGGTCAGGATCACGTTGAGGTCGCCGTGGGAGGCCTCCGCGTCGGTTCCCGCGTCGCCGCGACGCTGCCAATCGACTCGCGTGGCGCCGTAGTCGAAGGCCGGCTGGCAGATCATCTCGACGTCGACCTCGCCCTGGAGGCACTCCACCGTCCGGACCAGCACGTGCTCGGCCTCGTCATCCGGCGGGGGGCGGCGATGGGGCTCGAAGTCGTTCTCCTGCCGCCAATCGCCGAGGGTGAGCGCGTCGCGCACGACGAGCCAGCCCGAACCGGTCATCCAGGTGGTCTCGACGACGTTCGTGCCCGGCTCGTAGCGGCGGCTGACCGGGGCCCGCAGACCGGGCGGGCCGATCCGCCAGAAGCCGGCGCTGCGATCGAGCAGCGATCCGAAGACGCTGGGCGAGTCGAAGCGTGGCAGGCAGAGCCACTCGAGCGAGCCGTCGGGGGCGACCAGCGCGCCGGTATGGCAGTCGGAGAGGAATCCGTACCAGGAGATGCGCGGGTACCGGGACTGGAGCGAGGACATGCGCCCGGGAGATTATTTGGCCGGGTGGCCCGGCTTCGCCATCAAGTCGCGACCGCAGGCGGCCGTCCCGCAGAAGTCGCTGGCCTAGACTCAGGCCTCGATCCCGGGTGGTGTAGCGCTAGCACTCCAGGTTTTGGTCCTGGCAGCAGAGGTTGGAATCCTCTCCCGGGAGCTCCAGAAGGGCGCGCCTGCGGGGGCGCCCTTCTTGGTCCGCTCCGGTGGCAGAAATCGTCCGCAGTTGGTCATTGCGGACAGATACGGATGACGGCATGATGGGCGCATGGCTTCGGGGAAAGCGCCTCGACGGATCGTCATCCTCGCCTTTCCGGGTGTCCAGCCCCTGGACGTGATCGGGCCGGCGGAGGTCTTCGCCGGAGCCGAGCTGCTCGCGGGCCGCGGCGCGTACTCGGTGGAGGTCGTCGCGAAGGAATCAGGCCCGATCGCGATGCGCTCCGGCGGCTACGGCCTGGTCCCGAAGACGACCACCGCGCGTTGCCGCGGCCCGATCGACACGCTGGTCGTAGCTGGCGGGACGGGCGTCACGGCAGCGGAGCGGGACCACGGACTGATCCGCTGGATCCGCAGCGCAGCTCGGCGCTCCCGCCGCGTCACCTCCGTCTGCTCGGGCGCCTTCCTCCTTGCTCGGGCTGGCCTGCTCGAGGGAAAGACCGTCACCACCCATTGGGCGTCGACGGCGGAGCTGGCGCGCCGCCACCCGCAGCTCAAGGTCGATCCCAACCCGATCTTCGTCCGTGACGGCGATGTCTGGACCTCGGCCGGGGTCACCTCCGGCATGGACCTCTCCCTGGCGCTCGTGGAGGAAGACCTCGGACGGGAAATCGCCGTGGAGGTCGCCCGCTGGCTGGTCCTCTTCCTGCAGCGGCCTGGAGGCCAGGCGCAGTTCAGCAAGCACCTCTCGGCCCAGCTCGCGGAGCGGCGGCCGCTCCGCGAGCTGCAGTCCTGGATCGCGGACAACCTCGACGCCGATCTTCGTGTCGAGACCCTGGCCGAGCGCGCCGCGATGAGCCCTCGCAACTTCGCTCGCTTTTTCGGCCGCGAGATCGGGATGACGCCGGGTGCGTACGTGGAGGAGCTGCGAGTCGAGCGCGCCCGCCAGCTGCTCGAGGAGGGCAGCGAGCCGGTCGAGCTCGTCTCCACACGGTGTGGATTCGGCACCCCGGAAACGATGCGGCGCGCGTTCGCGCGCCGGGTGGGCGTCTCGCCCGCCAGCTACCGCGCCCGCTTCAGGCGAGCGCCCGACGCGGCGGCCTTGGCGCCGCACTGAGAGGAGACCCGAGATGCAAGTCGCCTACCTGCTATATGACCGCTTCACCGCCCTGGACATCACCGGCCCGCACGATGTCCTCAACTCGGTGCCGGGCAACGAGTCCGTCTTCGTCGCCGAGGAGCTCGGGCCCGTCCGAAACGAGTCGGACACCCTCTCCATGGTCGCGGACGCCCGGATCGACGAGGTGCGGAGCCCGGACATCGTGGTGATCCCGGGCGGCTTCGGCAACCGGACGCTGCTCGAGCACGAGCCGCTCCACGAGTGGATCCGCACCGTCCACGCGACGAGCACCTGGACCACCTCGGTCTGCACCGGCTCCCTCCTGCTCGCGGCGGCGGGACTGCTCGACGGCGCCCCCGCGACGACCCACTGGCTCGCCCGGGACCTGCTCGCCGAGCTCGGCGCCAAGCCCGTGCCGGACCGCGTGGTGGAGCACGGAAAGATCATCACCGCTGCGGGGGTCTCCTCGGGCATCGATATGGCGCTCCATCTGGTCAAGACGGTCAACGGCGAAGAGGTCGCCCAGGCGGTCCAGCTCGCAATCGAATACGACCCGGAGCCGCCACTGGACGCGGGCTCCCCGGAGAAGGCACCATCCGAGATCGTGGAGCTGGTGAAGGCCGCCTTCGTGGCCCAGGAGGAAGCGGGCTCGCCGCAACGGGGCTGAGCCTTCTTGGGATTCTCGTAGAGCCCCGTTAGCGGTCTCTCAGACCGCAGCCGCGGGTTAGGGCCTGCAGAGGCTGTCCGGTCCTGACGCTCTCGATGCGACCGCTCCATCTACCATCCCGATGTGAATCCCCAGGCTCCTACGGCCCTGATCATGGCCGCAGGCCAGGGCACCCGCATGCGCTCGGCCGTGCCCAAGGTCCTGCACGAGATCTGCGGGCGACCGATGATCGCGTGGCCGATCCTGGCCGCGCGCGAGGCGGGCGCAGGGCGGATCTGCGTGATCGTCTCGCCCGACCACGATCTCGCGTCGGCGCTCCCGAACGGGACCGAGACGATCGTCCAGCCTGAGGCCGACGGCACGGGCGGAGCCCTGCGCGCGGCGGCCGACGTGATCCGCGACTCCGACACGGTCCTGGTCCTCTCCGGCGACACCCCGCTGCTCGACGCCGCGGCGATCGATGGGATGCTGGCGGCCCACCGCGAGGCCGGCGCCGCGGCGACCATGATGACCACCGAGCTCGAGGACCCCGGCACGTTCGGCCGGGTGATCCGCACGGCCGACGGCGAAGTGGACCGCATTGTCGAGGCGAAGGAGCCCGGTGACGCCAGCTCCGAGGAGCTCCTCGTCAAGGAGGTCAACGCCGGCACCTACGCCTTTGCGGGGGAGGTCCTCGCGAAGGCGCTGGGCGAATTGACCAACGACAACGCCCAGGGCGAGTACTACCTCCCCGACGTCCTGCCCCTGATCCGGCGCACCGGCGCCAAGGTGATCGCCCACCTGGTCGGCGATCCGGCCGTCAACCTCGGCGTCAACGACCGCGCCGACCTGGCCCGCATCACCGACGAGGCGCGCCGGCGCATCCTGGAGGCCCAGATGCGGGCCGGCGTCACCGTCGAAGACCCCGGCGCCACCTGGATCGATGCGGACGTCAAGATCGGTCCCGACGCGACGATCCTGCCCGGGACGACCCTCCGCGGCGACTCGACCATCGGCTCCGGGAGCACGATCGGGCCGATGACGACCCTGATCGACTCCCGGGTCGGGGAGCGCGCCACGGTCACCCACTCCTACCTGACCGGCTGCGAGGTCGCCGACGAGGCGACCGTCGGCCCGTTCACCTACCTGCGGCCCGATGCGCGGATCGGGAAGGGCGCGAAGGCCGGAACCTTCGTCGAGATCAAGAACTCGGAGATCGGCCGCGGCGCCAAGGTCCCTCATCTCTCCTACATCGGCGATGCGGAGGTGGGCGAGGGGACCAACCTCGGGGCGACCACGGTGACGGCCAACTACGACGGGCGCAACAAAAATCGCACCAAGATCGGGAAGAACGTTCACACCGGGGTTGACACCACCTTCGTCGCTCCCGTAGAAGTCGGCGACGAGGCATACACTGGGGCCGGATCGGTGATCACCGAGGATGTTCCGCCTGGGGCACTGGGTATCTCGAGGTCGGAACAGAAGAACATCGAGGGCTACGCGGCGAAGAAGGCGAAGGAATCGAGCGAGGGCGAAGACTCTTGAGCACGATCGAACAGACCCAGCCGATTACGGAGATCACCCAGGACTACCGCAAGCGCCTGATGGTCTTCGGCGGGCGGGCTTCCGGAGAGCTCGCCTCGCACATCGCCCGGAACCTCCAAGTCGACCTCGGCGACGTGACGCTGAAGACGTTCTCCAACGGCGAGGTCTACTGCCGCTACGAGGAGTCGATCCGCGGCGCCGACGCCTTCATCGTGCAGTCGACCGCGGCGAACGAGACCGAGGGGATGACTCCGAACGACGCCCTGATGGAG
>DASXSZ010000098.1:0-5580 GCA_036505735.1 Solirubrobacterales bacterium | reverse complement strand
CAAGAGCTGCACCTTTTGCCTAGTCGCCATTCCCCCTACTAACTGTATGACCTTCCCTGAATCTGTCCGGCACGAACCAGCCCTAACCGGTCGCGCTGACGCGCACCCTTACGTGATGCGAGCGATCAGGTCCACCGCCGGCCAGCCCTGGTCGCGGATGAACTCGCGAGTCGGCGCCACCGTCTCGCAGAAAGCGCAGGCGATCTCGTCCGAGAAGCCGATCGGCCCCGAGAGCGCGATCGGCACGTCGCACTCCGGACAGGCCAGGGACCGCACCCCGAGCCAGGCCGCCCGTTCGGCCGGTCGCAGCTCGACCCGCGCCGCGGCCGCGCGCAGCCGTTCATCCCGCTCCGGATCGGGAGCGCTCGCTGGATCGAAGAAGAGCCCCACAAACTGATTATTGCGCCGCCGCGACCTGGGCTCAGCGGCTTTCGGACGTCGTCGGTGTAAGTTCCGGTTTGGAGAGGTGAGATGAGCTACTTCGTCACGGGAGCAACGGGGTTCATCGGGCGCCACCTCGTCGAGCGGCTGCTCGAGCGCGAGGGGACGATCTATGTGCTCGTGCGCGAGGGCTCGCGAGGCCGCCTCGAGGAGCTGCGCTCGCGCTGGGGCGCCGACGAGGAGCGCATCGTGCCGGTGATCGGCGACCTCTCCCAGGAGAAGCTCGGCTGCGAGGACCGGGTCTCCGAACTGCGGGGAAAAATCGACCACTTCTTCCACCTGGCGGCGATCTACGACATGACCGCCGACGCAGAGAGCCAGCGCACCGCCAACGTCGAGGGCACCCGGGAGGCGGTGAAGCTCGCGGAGGCGCTGGAGGCGAAGCGCTTCCACATGGTCAGCTCGATCGCGGCGGCCGGCCTCTACAAGGGCACCTTCACCGAGGACATGTTCGAGGAGGCGGAGAAGGTCGACAACCATCCCTACTTCCAGACCAAGCACGAGTCCGAGGCGGTCGTGCGGGAGGAGTGCGAGGTCCCATGGCGGGTCTACCGGCCCGGGATCGTCGTCGGCCACTCCGAGACCGGCGAAATGGACAAGATCGACGGCCCCTACTACTTCTTCAAGCTGCTGCAACGGGCCCGCAACGCGGTCCCCCAGTGGTTCCCGGGCGTCGGCATCGAGGGACGCAAGATCAACATCGTGCCGGTCGACTTCGTCGTCAAGGCGATGGACCACATCGCGCACATCGACGGGTTTGACGGCCAGGCCTTCCACCTCACCGACCCCAATCCGCTGACGGCTGGCCAGGTGATCAACGTGTTCGCGAAGGCCGCGCACGCCCCGGAGGCGGCGATGCGAATCGACTCCCGGATGTTCGACTTCATCCCCAAGCAGGTGCGGACGGGCCTGACGATGCTGCCGCCGGTGAAGCGGATCACCGACCAGGTGCTGGCCGACCTCGGCATCCCGCGTCAGGTGCTCGTCTACATCAACTACCCGACCGACTTCGACTCGACCAAGGCGCAGACCGCACTCGAAGGGACCGGCATCTCGGTCCCGCCGCTGCGCAGTTACGCCGACAAGCTCTGGGACTACTGGGAGCGCAACCTCGACCCGGACCTGTTCAAGGACCGCTCGTTGTCGGGGGCCATCGGAGGCAAGGTGGTGCTGATCACTGGGGCCTCCTCGGGGATCGGCAAGGCGACCGCGATCAAGTGCGGGGGGGCCGGCGCCGACGTCCTGCTGGTCGCGCGCACCCCCGAGAAGCTGGAGGAGACCAAGGCCGAGATTGAAGAGGCGGGCGGGACGGCACACCTCCACCAGTGCGACCTCTCCGACCTCGAGGATGTCGAGCAAATGGCCAAGGAGGTGCTCGCGCAGCACGGACGCGTCGACGTCCTGGTCAATAACGCCGGCCGCTCGATCCGCCGCTCGGTCGAGCTCTCCTACGAGCGCTTCCACGACTTCGAGCGGACCATGCAGCTCAACTACTTCGGCGCGCTGCGGCTGATCCTCAGTCTGCTGCCGTCGATGCGGAAGCGCAGTGCGGGGCGTAAGGGCGGGCACATCATCAACGTCAGCTCGATCGGTGTTCAGACCCACACACCCCGGTTCTCGGCGTACGTCGCCTCCAAGGCCGCGCTCGATGCCTGGTCCCGCTGCGTCGCCTCCGAGGTGATCGACGATGGCGTCCACATCACGACGATCTACATGCCGCTGGTGCGCACGCCGATGATCGCGCCGACCAAGATGTACGACGCCTTCCCGACCATCACCCCGGACGAGGCCGCCGAGATGATCACCAAGGCGATGATCACCAAGCCGAAGAAGGTGGCCACCCGCCTGGGCAACTTCGGCGAGCTTCTCTACAACGTCGCGCCGAAGGCCTCGGACGCGATCCTCAACACGGCCTACAAGCTCTTCCCGGACTCGAAGGCGGCCAAGGGCAAGGCCGAGGGCGACGGCAAGCCCGCCAAGGAGGAGGAGCTCTCCACGGAGGGGGTCGCCTTCGCCTACCTGATGAGGGGAGTGCACTGGTAGGAGTGATGCGAGGGCGCCCCGATGATGCGAGGGCGCGCGTCAGCGCGACCCGTTAGGTGTCGGAGGAGCGACCCGTTTAACGTGGGGGCCACGGCTGCGCGGCGACTCAAGCACTGGGGGTGGGGCTACGAGGACCAGCAGCCCGCGCGCGACCAGGTGGAGGGGATCGCGAGGGCGGTGACGGACCGGCTCGGCTTCGAGGTCGACGAGATCGAGGAGCCGGTCCCGCTCGAGGCGGTGGAGCTTCCCGAGCCTCGCGTCAAGCCGCCGAAGCGCTTCGCCGAGATGTTCTCGGACGACCGCTATGACCGGGTGGCGCACTCCCTCGGCAAGGCGTATCGGGACGTCGTGCGCGGCTTCCGGGGCGAGTTTCCCAACCCGCCCGATCTCGTTGCGTACCCAGAGTCTCCCGAGGACGTGGACGTCGTCCTCAACTTCTGCGCCGATGAGAAGGCCGCTGCGATCCCCTACGGCGGGGGCACCAGCGTCGTAGGCGGCGTCGAGCCGCGGATGCGCGACGAGTACCCGGCGGTCGTCACCATCGACCTTCGGCGGATGGACCGGGTCCTCGAGGTCGATCCGATCTCGATGGCCGCGCGGATCCAGGCAGGCGCCACGGGTCCCCACCTCGAGGAGCAGCTCCGCGGGCACGGGCTCACCCTGCGGCACTTCCCTCAGTCCTTCGAGTACTCGACGCTCGGCGGTTGGATCGCCACCCGGGCCGGTGGGCACTTCGCGACGCTCTACACCCACATAGACGACCTGGTGGAGTCGGTCCGCGCGGTGACGCTCGACGGCGACTGGGAGAGCCGGCGCCTGCCGGGGTCGGGAGCCGGCCCGAGCCCCGACCGCATGCTGCTCGGCTCGGAGGGCATCCTCGGCGTGATCGTCGACGCCTGGGTCCGGGTCCGCGAGCGCGCGAACGAGAAGGTCTCGGTCGGGGTTGCGTTCGATGACTTCGCAGCCGGCGCCGAGGCGGTCCGGGAGATCTCGCAATCGGGCCTCAACCCGGCGAACTGCCGCCTGCTCGATGCCGTTGAGTCCGATACCTCATCGGCGGGACCCCCGGGCAAGGCGATGCTGGTGCTGGGCTTCGAGTCCGCGCACCACCCGGTCGAGGACGCGATGGCGGTCGCGATCGACGCGGCGCGCGAACATGGCGGCGTGCCGGGCGAGATCAAGCGGCAGTCTGCTGAGCCGCCAGGACCCGGCGCGCGACGGGAGGCGCCCGCGCCCGGCGAGCCGGGAGAGGACCCCGTCAACGCCTGGCGCCATGCCTTCCTCTTCGCCCCGTATCTGCGCGACTCGCTGGTCGCCTGCGGGATCCTCTCCGACACCTTCGAGACCGCGATCACCTGGGACCGCTTCCCGGACTTCCACGCTGAGGTGATGGAGAGGACGCGGCGGGCGGTGGCGGAGGCCTCCGGTGCCCCCGCCGAGGGCGGCGGCTCACCGCGGATCAGCTGTCGCTTCACCCACGTCTACCCCGACGGTCCGGCCCCCTACTACACCGTGCTGGCACCCGCCCGGCGGCGCGAAGAGGTGGCTCAGTGGGACGCGATCAAGGCCGCGGTTTCGGACACCGTGATCGACGCGGGCGGGACGATCACCCATCACCACGCCGTTGGCCGGGACCACCGCCCGTGGTACGACCGCCAGCGGCCCGAGCCGTTCGCGGACGCGCTGCGGGCGGCGAAGCGCGAGCTGGACCCCAAGGGGACGCTCAATCCGGGGGTCCTGCTCGACCCGGACGGCGGCGCATAGCGACGCCCCCCGCGGCCGACCCTGGCCACTACCCTTCCCGGTTCATGGCCGGCCCCCTCACCGAGGAGCGGGCCGAGCCGCGGGTGGCGCAGATAGCCGCCGACGGCCGGTCCACCAAGCCACGCCGCGGGTCCCTGCGCGCGGCCATCGTCGCCCTGCGACCGCAGGAGTGGGTCAAGAACCTGCTGGTCTTCGCGGGCCTGCTCTTCTCAGCGAAGTTCAAGGACTTCGACGCGATCGTCGACGCGACCGTGACGTTCGCCGCCTTCTGCATGGTCGCCTCCGCGGGATACCTCGTGAACGATGCGCACGACGTCGCGGAGGATCGCCAGCACCCGACGAAGCGGTTTCGGCCGATCGCCGCGGGCGAGCTCGCGATCCCGACCGCCATCGGAATGGCGGTGGTGCTCGCAGTCACCGCCCTCGCGGGTTCCACATTGATCGAAGGTCTCGAGGTCGGCGGCCTGGTGCTCGCCTATGGCGTCGGCACGACCCTCTATTCCTATGTGTTGAAGCACGAGGTGATCCTCGACGTGATGACGATCGCCGGCCTCTTCGTGCTGCGGGTCCTCGCTGGAGCGGTCGCCGTGAGCGCAGACGCCTCGGCCTTCCTGCTCCTCTGCACCGGCATGGTCGCCCTCTTCCTGGGCTTCACTAAGCGCCGCCAGGAGGCCACCTCCGAGCTTCACTCCGGCACCTCGAGCCGGCCCGTGCTCGAGCACTACTCCATCCCCTTCCTCGACCAGATGGTGGCGATGGTCACCGCCGCGACGGTGATGAGCTACTCGATCTACGCGGTCAACTCGCCGCTGATCGGCTCGAAGATGCTCGCCACCCTGCCTCCGGTGCTCTACGGGATCTTCCGCTACCTGTACCTGATCTACGACCGCAAGGACACGCGCTCAACCGACGCGATCCTGCTCGAGGACTACGGCATGATCGGCGCCGGGGTGACCTGGGTCGCCAGCGTGATCATCCTGCTCGCGATCTACCACTAGCGAGGTCGATGCTCCCCGGCGAGAAGGGGTCCGAGCCCGACCCTGGGTCGCTGCCGCGATTCGCGCTGGCCAGAACGCTCAGCCCGATGATCGCGAAGGAGATCAGGATGATCGCTAGTCCATGTGTTGCCTGTGCGGCTTCCATGCACACTGGACGGAGCGGGCGCGCGAGATCTTCCAAGCGCCGTCGGCTCTGTTCATCGAGTCCTGACTGGCCAGTCGGCCAGTCCGATAGGCTCCGGCGCGTGGATCTGACCCTGACGGACTCGGAGGCCGCCTTCCGCGACGAGGTCCGGAGCTGGCTGGAGGAGAACCACCCGGGACCGGCCCCCGA